>JBFLXC010000042.1:0-20011 GCA_040757435.1 Spirochaetota bacterium
TTCGCCTAAGGTCTTGCCCAGGCTCGCGAGGAAACGGTTCATGTAGAAGGAACTGTGGCCCCAGCGCTGGACGGTCCTGGTCTTGCGTAGGATCCACTGGTCGTTGTCGGCGCTGGCGCCCTTGAGGCTGGCGTGGAAGAGCTGCCTCTCTCCCCGTCGGATGTCAACGGCGATGGGAAGCTTGAGTTTTTTCGCCTCAGCGACAAGGAGGGAACCGAGTTCCCAGGCCTTCTCCTCGTCGAAAGAGGAGAATTGAAGCCTCTCCTCCTGGCCCAGGAGCGATTCCAACTCGTTCATATCTTCCTCCCCGCGGCCATCAGGCGCATTCGGAATCCGGCTTGCCGGGGAAGGCCACTTCCACCACGTCCAGGGCGATCTGCAGCTCCTCGTTTGTGGGGATGACGAGGATGGTGGTGGGAGAGTAGGGGGTTGAGACGATGCCCTCCTTGCGGCCGTTGGCTTCGTTCTTGGAGTAGTCCATGATGATGCCGATGTTTTCCAGCCTATGGCAGATGCGCTCCCGCATCCTCACCCCATGCTGGCCTATCCCGCCAGTGAACACGAGGCCGTCAACCTTGAAAAGCTCGGCGGAGTAGGCGCCAATGTACTTTCGTACCCTGTGTGCGTAGACTTCCAAGGCCTCGATGGCGTTCTTGTTCCCCACGTCAACCGCCGCCTCAAGGTCCCGCAGGTCGTTGGAAATCCCGGAAAGCCCGAGCAGGCCGCTTTTCTTGTTTACGATGGAATTCAGGTCCCTGGCCGAATACCCCCTGTCTTCGAGGAATCCGAGTATCGCAGGGTCGATGTCTCCGGATCTTGTGCCCATGACAAGGCCTTCCAGGGGGGTGAAGCCCATGGATGTGTCGATGGACTTTCCGTTCTCTATGGCCGTGATGGATGCTCCGTTCCCAAGATGGCAGGTGATGAGGTTGGTGTTCTCCGCATCCCGCTTCATGAGCTTCAAGGCCCGCTCCGCCACATAGCGGTGGCTGGTCCCGTGGAAGCCGTAGCGGCGGATCTTGTACGTGTCGTAGAGATCCCTGGGAAGGCCGTAGAGGTAGGCCGCGGGCGGCATGGTCTGGTGGAAGGCGGTGTCGAAGACCGCCACGTTGGGCTTTCCGGGCAGGAGCTTCATCGCTTCCCGGATGCCTATGAGATTGGCGGGATTGTGGAGGGGGGCGAGCTCAATGTTGGCCTCGATGGCGCAGAGCACCTCCTCGTCGATGACCACGGAGGAGGAAAACCGCTCCCCGCCGTGGACGACGCGGTGCCCGATGGCCTGGATCTGGCCGATGTCGGCCAATATGCCCTTGTCCTGGTCGACCAAGGCCTTGGCCACCCTGCCCATGGCATGGCCGTGGTCGGGCAAGGTTTCTTCGATCCTGATGGTGCCCTTGGGCGAGGTCTGCTGGAGGAAGCTGCCGCTCTCCCCGATCCTCTCGACCAAGCCTTTGCCAAGGCTTTCCCTTTCGGGCATGCGGAAGACCTCGTACTTGAGCGAGGAACTCCCGCAGTTCAACACCAAGACAGTAGTGCCATCCTGAGGCGCTTTCATGATGCGTGCTCCTTGTGCGGACTCCTTACGTCCGATTTTTACCGATTGTATACCCGATCCGCCGGGGTGGCCAGCTGTTTTTTTACCTGATCCTGCGGAGGACGCCGGCGTCGTCGGGCTTGTAGACCTTGCGCGGAACCTTGGCGCTGAAGTATTTCAGCCCTCCCACCAGGAGATGGAGGTAGTAGGTGCCCACGCGCCAGGCGAGGATGGCGCTCAAGGCGGCGGCGTGCTTGCCCGTGAGGGTTCCAAGGACAAGGAGATACGAGGCTTCGACGCTTCCCGATGCCCCGGGGGTGGGGACGAAGAGGGAGATGAGACCGCAGGCGCAATAGGCGAGAAGGAAATCCGGGAAGGGAATCCCCGGCCCGGCCAGCATGGCCAGGGGGATGTAGAGCGTGAAGGCCCAGACCACCTGGGTCACCGCGGTGCCCAGGATGTCGATCAGCATGAACAGTGTGTTGTGGTGCCACAGCACTTTGAAGCCCCGGCCCAGATCTTCGCTCCACGCCGAGATCTTTTCGGCCCAGCGGGGATCCTTGAGGAGCCTCGATATGCCGCGGCCCAGCCTCGACTTCTCAAGCCTCAGGGCCAAGGCGCCTAGGAGATGGGGATTGAGGAAGCCCAGGGTGAGGACGATGGTCATGATGATGGTGACCGCCATGCCCGCGGAGAGCAGGTAGGAGCCTTTTCCCATCCTGGCCATCATGCCCACGCCCTTGTGGAAGAAAAGCACGACGATGGCCAACTGGACGAGGTTGCCTTCGATGAGCCGAGAGAACACCACATTCGACGCCACCGCCGAATCGATGCCCAGCTTTGAGAAGTGCATGACCTGGAAGGGCTGTCCGCCCACCGAGCCGGGCGTGATGGAGGAGAAGAAGTAGCCCAGCATGTTGTTGAAGAAGCTGTCCCGGAATGAAATCTTTATCTTGAAGCGGTAGAAGATGAGCTTGAACCGCGCGCTGTCGATGAGGAAGATGAGGAAGACCAGGCCGAAGGGGGCGAGGATGAGGCCCAGGGACGCCTTGCCCAGGGCGGCGGACAATTCCTCGGCGTCCAGGAGGAGCCCGATGGCTACGTTGATGCAGAGACCCGCGAGGAGGGCGATGAAAATGCTCTTGAGAAGCTTTCGGTCCTCCGCGTCCACTTTTCCCCGCCCAGGCTCGGAACTCATGCATGGAAATATACCTTCACCTATGCTAACCTTGGCAAGAGGCTCGTACATGGGAGGCGACTATGCAACGCGCGCGGTCTAGGAAGGGTTCGGCGGGGGCGGTCATCATATTCCTTCTTCTCTTCACGCTCATTTCTCCATCCGCACAGGGCGTGGAGTTCGCCCTCAACGGAGTTCGGTTCAACAACGTACTGCTGGGATTCCTGCCCGTGCCCACCGGCGCCGACCTGGAGTTCGCCATTCCCATCGCCAAGTCCGGCCTCTTTTTCTCCCTCCGCCTGGCGGGAGGCTTCGAGGACAGGCTCATACTCAGGGACGACACGGATGGAAGCCCTGTCCCCAAGCCCGCCGCCTTCGACGCGGCCACGTGGTTCCACTGGCCCAACGGCCAGGTCGACGCCGGCCTTCTCTACAGGACAGGTCCCGGCCTTGAGTTCTTCGTCCTGGGCCGCGGGAGGTACGAAAAAAACTCCACCGGACTTCCGGGCGGATACTTCCCCGACGCCGGGGAACTCCTCGCCTTTTCCGCCATGGGCGGCATAGGCTACGACGGAGTCGAGAAATCGCCATCCAGGATGAAGAAGGGCCTGGGCGGGGAGCTTGCCTTCGAGTACGGCCCGGCTTTCGCAAGCATGGCGGGGGATGGGGATTTCTACAGGGCTTCCGCTAGGCTCGAAGCCTACCTTCCCCTCTTCGCTTCCAATGAGGATCCCAAAAAAGCCATCTCTACCTATCTCGGGATCTTCCTTGCCGGTGACCACGCGGGAGGAAATTCCATCCCTCTGTACGTGCTCACAAGCTTCGGGGGTCGCCACCTGAGGGACGGGCTTGGCGATTCCATCCGCGGATACCAGCCCTGGGGCTACGAGGCGGCCACCAAGGCCGAGGCGAGCATCGACCTGAGGGTGGTGGGGCCGGCCCTTTTCGGGCTTGCGGGCGTGCGGCCCGTCGCCTATGTCTTCGGCGACGCCGGGTACTTCGCCGGACTGTACGATTGCCCCTCCGTGGCGGACAAGGACGGCTTCCTCTTTTCCGCGGGCGCCGGCCTCGCCCTTGGAGTCTTCGATTTCGCCTACATAGGCGCCCGGGCGGGCTATGCCTTCCCTTCGCTGGATCCCTTGTACACCCAGTATTTCCCGGGAGGAGAGAGGTTCTTCTGGGACATAACCTTCCTCCTGCATTTCTGAGGTTTCGCAGGGATTTTTCTTTTTCTATATTGTCATATCGATATATATAGTGTAATATCCTCCCCTGCCGGGCCGTCGGGACCGGCATATATCCAGAGGAGGAATACGCATGAACCGTAAACTCATCGCATTTCTTGTAGTCTTCGCTGCTGTCGGAAGTCTGGCCTTCGCGCAGACCGCCACCAAGTACTTCGTAGCCCACCAGGGCGGCTATGTAGGCGCCGCCATCGTCACCGTCGGCAAATCCGGCGAAGTCGTTTCCGCGAGCCTGGAAGAGTGGCAGGGACCGGGCGGCTGGGCCGAGTACAATTCCCCGGACGGCAAGGCCCTCGCCGACGGTGCTGTGGTCCGCGTTCCCGATCCATTCGCCAACCTGGCCAACAACGATCCCGAGATCAAGGGCTATATGTTCTACGTCTACAACCAGGCTCCCGGCGGCCCCGGCGTCTGGTCCCAGTTCACCCCCGGCGCCAAGGGCTTCGCCAAGCCTTCCCGCCAGTACGAGCGCGATTTCGAAGGCCTCATGTCCAACCCCATCAGGGCCGAAGCCTATGTGAAGGCCGCCCGCGAGGACAAGCTCGTGAACGTCAAGATCGACGGCCTCAAGGTCATCGTCGGCAAGAAGGCCTCCGAGACCGTGCACTACGGCCATATGGACAAGGCCAACAAGAATTCCGTATACATGCCCCTGAACGCCAATTCCATCGGCTACCGCTACAACAACCTGGCCACCTTGGATTTCTTCAAGGCCAATCCCAGGGCCGATTTCGCCGCCGCGAAGCTCCAGAAGGTGAGGATCGCCGTGGTTGAGAACAAGGCAGTGGACGCTGGCGCCAAGGCCGCCGAATACGTCGCCGCCGACGACATGGTCTACGTCGTGGCCGACGCCGTCACCGGCGCCACCTACTCGGACTTCCAGCACTACGCCCTGGAGCTCCAGGCCGCCTACAAGGCCGCCATCGCCGACTTGATCTTCCAGTTCTAAGCGAACAAACCTACGCTTCGATCAAGGCCGTGCAGGGAGATGATTCCTGGGCGGCCTTTTTTTTACGCCCCGAGCCTTCCGGCATCCTGGACGATCCCATCCCATCCTGTTTAATCCTGTCGAAAATCTTAGATTATTGTCCTGCTTTATCCTGTCAAAAATCTTAGATTTTAACCGCCCGCTCCCAATCTTCACGGGATAAAAAAAAAGCGCCGCGAGGCGATGCCTTGCGACGCTATTCGATTTGAAGTTTGCCGGCAGTGGGACTTGAACCCACACGCCCTCGCGAGCAGCAGATTTTGAGTCTACCGTGTATGCCATTTCACCATGCCGGCGCAGGGCTTTTTTGTACTATATCCGGCGAAGGTGGTCAAGGGAGGCTTGGGGCTTGAAGGGAAGGCTGGGCTGGAAAGGCGTAGGGACAAGGGCGGCGTCCAACGTCCTTCTTCGTCTTGCCTGGACGCGCGCGGTCCTGTACTATGGCCCAAGGAGCAGATCGGCATGGATGCTTTGACCGCATGGGGCCTTGAGTTTGTTCGCGCCACCCAAGACACGCTGGGCAGGGCTTTCCTCCTTCCCATGCAGGCGATAACCCTCCTGGGCTCGGAGCTTTTCGCCTTGGCCGCCCTCCCTCTCATCTATTGGTGCGTGGACAGGAAAAAGGGGGCTAGGATAGGCATCCTCGTCCTGATCTCCGCCTTCGCGAACCTCTGGGTGAAGACCCTCTTCGACCTTCCCCGGCCGTACGAGCTCGACCCTAGCCTGGAATTGGCCAGGGAGAATACATCCGCCTTCCCTTCGGGGCATAGCCAAAATTCCATCGCCTTCTGGGGCGCCGCCCTCACTGTCCTGCCCAAAGGAATAGGCCTGGCGGCCTTCATCGCACTTCCTCTCCTCGTGGGGCTTTCGAGGATCTACCTTGGAGTCCATTTCCCCGTTGATGTCATGGCCGGCTGGGCCTTGGGCGGATTTTTCGTGGTCCTTTTCTATGGTATCGGACCAAGGATCGAAGCGGCTCTGCACAACCTGGAGTCCCGCTTCAGGATGATCATCGTGGCGGCGTTGGCCCTGGCCATGAACTTCCTCATGCCCGAGGACACTATGCTGGGCGGGGCTTTCCTGGGTTCGGGCATCGGCTTCGTCCTGGTGAGCAAGAACCTTAGGTTCGAGGCCAAGGGCCGCTTGGCCGACAAGGCCATGCGCTACGCATTGGGCATGGCGGGGGCGATGATCATCTACCTCGGCCCCAGGTACTTCCTGGGGGATTCCTTTCCCGCCCAGGCTTCGCTCATCCGTTTCCTGCGATTCGGACTTCTCGGCTTCTGGGTTTCCTACGGAGCCCCCCTGGTTTTCCTCAAGCTGAGGTTGATCGGCCTGGAGAGCTCAAAGTAAGTCCTTCCCGGAGGATTCGGCGGAAGGCTATTCCGCCAGTTTGTAGGCCTTGTTCGTCAAGGTGAAGATTTTTTTAGCCTTCGAGCTGAGGTAAACCCGGTTTTCCGAGTCTATGAACACGGCGCTCACCCCGGGGATGCTCTCCACCAGTTTCATTCCCTTTTCCAATCCCAGGATGAAGGTGGAGGTTGAGAGGGCGTCGGCGTCTATGCTGCTCTCCGCGATTATGGAGACCGATGTCAGGTCGTTTCTCGCCGGATAGCCTGTCTTGGGATCCAGGAGGTGGTGATAGCGCACTCCATCTTGGATAAAGAACCTTTCGTAGATGCCGGAGGTCACAACGGTCATGGCGGGGCCTGTCACGAGGCCTATGTAGTCGCCCCTGTCCGAGCTCGGGTCCTGGACGCCCACCCGCCAGGGGGAGCCATCCTTCTTCTTTCCATAGACCAAGACGTTTCCGCCCAAGTCGACAACGGCCGCCCTCACCTTGTGGCGTTCCAAGATCCGTGCGATTTCATCCGCCGCGTAACCCTTCGCTATGGCCCCCAGGTCGAGCTTCATCCCCGCCGCGGGAAGCCGCACCGTAAGGGCAGAAGGATTGATCTCCACCTTCCTATAGTCGATGAGGGGTAGTATCTGGTTGATCTCCGCCTTCGCCGGTATGCGGGCGTTGTCGCCTCCGATATCCCAAAGCTTGACCAAGGGGCCTATCGAGGGATCCAGGGCACCTTCGCTCCTGCGGGCGTACTCCAGGGCCTTCTGCACGACATGGAAGGTGTCCGCGCCTACTTTGACCGGAGTCTTGCCGGCCTGGGCGTTGATTTCCGCAATCTGGGTGCCGTCTTTGTTGGCGCTCATGGAATCCTCGATGGCCTTGAGGCGCTTGAAGATTTCCTCCGTCGTCTTGTTCGAGCCGCCGTCTATGAGCCGGACTGTGCAGACCGTGCCCAACACCAGGTCGCTTCGGCTGATCTCCCCTCGGGCTTCAGGGGCGCAGGCGGTGAGGACCAGGAGGAGGCTTAGGAACTTGGTTATTCGTCGCATTGGATTGCCTTTCTTCATTGGGTGGCTCCCCTCATCGTCCCCAGGGGGAGAGCTCTCTCCCAATGGTGGTCTCGGGGCCGTGGCCGGGGTACACCTTGGTTTCCGCGGGGAGGCGGGCCAGGCGCTGGAGGCTGCGCTCCAAGGCATGGAAGTCGCTGTCGGGTCCGTCGGTCCTCCCCACTCCATCCTTGAACAAGGTGTCGCCTGAGATCAGGGAGCCCGATTCCTCTTCGTAGAGGCACAATGATCCGGGGCTGTGGCCGGGAGAGTGGATTACCTGCCACGCCGTGCCCTCCAGGAATTGGCCGTCCTCGAGGAGGATGTCCGCCTCCGGCAAGGCGCCGGCCCAGTAGCTTCGGAAATAGCTGGGGGCGCGGATGGCGTCGAAGAGGGCTTTGTTGGCCGCCTCGCCCCTGGCTCCCAAGTACTGGGCGTCCAGACCGTGGATCGCGATCCTGGGTCTGGGCTCGCCGAGAAGGGGAAGAAGCCCGGGTAGAGCGGAGCTGTGGTCCAGGTGGCCGTGGGTGAGGACTATGAGCCGCACATCGATCCCATGGGCTTGGACAAACCGCAGTATGTCAGGGGCCGAATCCCCGGGATCGACGAGGAAGCCCACGCCTCCTGAGTCCACGGCGTACACATTTTCGCCGATCGGACCCACCGGGAGGCGGAAGATACGGGATGTCACTCCGCCTTGTCCTTCTCCGAAGCTCCGTCGCCCCGCTTCTTCGCAGGCTTGATCTCCAGGCTCCGACCTTTGTACGTAAGGCCTTCGGTGGCGGCTATGACCTTTTCGGCGTGGGATTCCTGGACATCGAGGAAGGAGTAGTTGTCGAAAAGATGGACCCTTCCCAGTTGGTCCGGAGGAATGCCGGTCTTTTCGCTCACCAGGACCCTCAGCTCCTGGGGATGCAACCGCTGCCGCTTTCCCATGGAGACGAAGAGAGGCACCGTGGGCTCCGCGAGCTGCGGGGCGGGAGCTCTTTTCTTCTGGGTGGAGGCGTCCCTCGGAGGGGCTTCCCTTGAAGAGGCTTCCCGTGCCGAGCCGGAAACCTTGGGGGGGCCTTCCTTAGCCGAGGCTTCCTTCGCCGTGGTCTCCCGCGCGGGGGAATCCTTGGGAGCGATGTCCCTGTACGCTGTCTTTGGGCTGGATGCCCGGGCCAGGCCGGCGGCGCGCATGATCAAAAGGGCAGCCGCGTAGGAGCGCATGTGAAGGGGAATCCGCTTGCGAAACATGGCCCTCACCCTGGTGAGCGTGACCGGGTCGGAAGGCGAGGCAAGCTCTTGGAGAATGCCGTCGAGGAAGGCGTTCATCGCCTCCTCTGGAATCTTGGTTTCCGCTGAGTCGTTGGGCACGTGGTTCTCCTTAAACCGTTGCACGATGTGGAATACAGCCTACTATAGAATAAATCCCGCACCGTCGATAAGCCCCCCGGAGAACCCCTGGCGGCGGTAGCGGAGCTGAGGCGCCTTGGGGTACACTGGCTGCCATGGAAAAGAAGGATTTCCCCGTCTGCCTTTGCCTTACAGGCAAGACAATCCAGGCGAACCTAGCGGTGGTCGAGAGGTACAGGAAGACCATAGACCTCGTGGAGCTGAGGGCTGATTGTCTCGACCCCGCGGAAAAATTCCTCATCCGCTCCTTTCCGGAAAAGGCCGGCCTGCCTTGTCTACTTACTGTCCGCAGGGAAAGCGACGGCGGCTATTTCACGGAGGGCGAGGGAGTGAGGCTTGTCATGATCGCCAAGGCCCTCTCCTACGCCAAGGACGACGCCAGCGCGAATTTCGCCTATGTGGATCTGGAGGAGGATTTCCGGATGCCCGCCATCGAGGAAGCCTGCCGGACCTTCGGCACGAGGATAATCCGGTCCAAGCACTACACCCAAGGCATGCCTTCGAACCTGGATGAGGCCTGGGCCCGCCTGGCGGAGGAGGAGGACGAGATTCCCAAGCTCGCCGTGACTCCCAAGAGCGCCGCGGACTTGGCGCGCCTTGTCTCCTGGTCACAGAACCTGCCCCGGAGGGACAGGCTCGTCATCGGCATGGGGGAATTCGGCTTCCCCACCCGGACCTTGGCGCGGCGCATGGGTTCCCTGTTCACCTACACCAGCGCGCCGAAGGAAGACATGCCCATAGCGGCCCCGGGGCACACCAGCCCGGACACCTTTGTTTCGATATACCGGGGCAAGGACACGGACGAAGCCTCCACCCTCTACGCCTTGCTCGGCGGCCCGAGCATCCTCAATTCCCTCTCGCCCTTCCTGCACAACACAGCCTTCCGGGGCAAGGGCAAGGACGCCCTCATCGTACCCATGCCTTCGGAGTCGATTGAGTCGGCCCTGGAGAACATGAGGCTCCTGGGCGCCCGCGGGGCCGCCATCACCGTGCCCCTGAAGGAAGACATCCTTCCCTACCTGGACTTCAAGTCCACGGACGTGCAGAAGATAGGCGCATGCAATACCATCTTCCTTCGGGACGGGGGCTGGGCGGGCTACAACACCGACGCCGACGGCTTTGAGCGTAGCGCCCTTGAGTTCCTGGGGCGGGAGGATTTCAAGGGACTCAAGGTCACATTGATAGGAGCAGGCGGGGCCGCCAAGTCGGTCGCCCTCTCACTGCACAGGAAAGGGGCGGAGTGCGTCATACTCAACCGCACCATATCCACGGCCCGGGCCTTGGCCCGCAGGTACGGCTTCGCCTGGGGCGCCCTGGACGACCGGGCCATAGACAGCGTGACCCATTATTCAGACTTCATAGTCCAGGCTACCTCTGTGGGGATGGCGGGCATGGCCCAGGGGGACCCCCTGGAGTTCTATGAGTTTGACGGCCACGAGAAAGTGTTCGATCTTATATACAAGCCCGCCAAGACAGCCCTCCTGGCCCGCGCCGAGGCTGCGGGATGCGAAACCGCCAATGGCTACAAGATGCTCTGCTACCAGGCGGCGGGGCAGTACAGGCTGTGGATGGGGGAAGAGCCCCCCGTGGAATACTACTGAAAGCGTCTTAAGGAGAATTCATGGCGAAATCCGCCTTCGTGGCCATCGTGGGAAGGCCTTCTTCAGGAAAATCAACCTTGCTCAACGCCCTCTGCGGCGCCAAGGTATCCATCGTGTCCCCCGTGCCCCAGACCACCCGCAACACCGTCAGGGGCATTGTGAACCGTCCCTCGGGGCAGCTTGTGTTCCTGGACACTCCGGGCTTCCACATCTCGGACAAGAAACTGAACCTTCGCCTCAAGGATTTGGCCCTCAAGGCCATAGGGGACGCGGACATCGGAGTCTACCTCCTGGATGCAACGCGGGAACCCGGGGCGGAGGAGGAGAGCCTGGCTTCGGTGCTCAAGGCAGCGGAGATCCCCTTCGTGGCGGCGATCAACAAGATAGACGCCCAAGGCGCCGATCCGGCCAGGGCCAGGCTCTTTGTCATGGAGAGGCTTCCCTCGGCGGCGGTAGTGGAGATATCCGCCAAGGAGAGCCAGGGTCTTGAAAATTTCTTGGAGAGGATCCTGGAGCAGGCCAAGGAAGGGCCGGCCTGGTATCCCGAGGAATACTACACGGACCAGGAACCGGTGTTCAGGATCGCGGAGATAATCAGGGAAAAGATAATCCTCCACACCAGGGAGGAGCTTCCCCACGCGGTGTTCGTGGACTACACGGATTCGCGCCGCCTCTCCGACGGCTCCTTGGAGGCATCCTACGACATCGTCGTCGAGAGGGACAGCCAGAAGGGCATCGTGATAGGGAAGGGCGGCTCGATGATCAAGGTGATCCGCCAGGAGGCCGAGGCCGACCTTGGTGATCTGTTCGACTACAGGATAGCCTTGAGGCTCCAGGTGCGGGTCGACCCCCACTGGAAGCACGACGACAAGAGGCTGGAAAGCCTCATCCATTAGGCAGGCCGCGGCCGGCTAGACGCAAACCACCTTCTTGTACGCTTCGGCGAGGGGAAGGAAATCCTTGCCGAGGCAGGCTTCGAACACTGTCCGAGCCTTGGGGAAGACGGAAGTCTGGAGGATGAGTCTTTCCTCGGGGCGGAAGTCCGAGAGCACGTAGCCCGCCACGTCGCTGTGGTCCGGCCTTCCGATGCCTATGCGGAAGCGGGCGTAGTCCCTGGTTCCCAGGTGCTTTTCCATGGACCTTAGGCCGTTGTGGCCTCCCAGTCCGCCCGAAAATTTTAGTCCGATGTTTCCCAGGGGCATCTCCAACTCGTCGTGGACGGCCATGATTTCCTCCGGGGCGATCCGGTAGAAGCGGGCGAGTTCCGCGACGCTCTCCCCTGAGTTGTTCATGTAGGTTTCGGGCATGAGAAGCCAAATCCTCCCCTCCGGGAGGTCCATGAAGGCGGACTTGCCCTTGAATTTCCTTTCCCATCCCAGGCCCTGGGCGGGGGGAAGGGAGGAGAGGAGCTGCCAGGCGACGTTGTGTCTGTTTCCCGCATGCTCGCGGCCGAAGTTTCCCAGGAAAGCGAACAACCGTATCATCGTGGCTTCCATGATACCCCGCCTGTCCGCACCTTGCCCAGCCCGCGCCGGGCTCCTATACTGGAACGCGCCATGCAGAACGTCATCTATGTCATTGGACACAAGAATCCGGACACCGATTCGGTGGTGGCCGCAGCGGCCTACGCCGCCCTCAAGAGGGCCTTGGGCTTTCCCCACGCAGTAGCCGCCAGGGCGGGGGCGGTGAATCCCCAGACCGAGTACATCTTCCACCGCTTCGGGGTGCCCCTCCCGGAATTCATCCCCGACCTGGTTCCCAAGGTGGAGTACTACCTAGGCGAAGCCCCTGCCTGCGTGAAGGAGTCAATGCCGCTCTGGGAAGCCTTGGCTGTGATGGAAAAATCGGGCCGCCAGGTCCTCCCCATCGTGGACGAGGAGGGTAAATACAAGGCTCTCCTGCACTACAGCGCCTTCGCCCAAAACATCCTGACCAAGATCAATCCGAGGAAGAAGGCGGTCATCCCCACTTCCCTCGGCCATCTCATTGACACCATCAAGGCCCAGCCCCTGGTGGTCTTCGACAGGGACAAGGTGTTCAACGCACGCATGGTGGTCGCCGCCCTGAGCACCGAGAAATTCTACGACTACATCCACGTGGAACCGGCGGACAACAAGATCGTCCTGGTGGGAGACAGGGAGGAGGCCCAGCGCATCGCCGTCCAGGCGGGAGCGAAGGCCGTCATCATTACCAACGGTATTCTGCCTTCCAAGGAGATCAAGGAACTGGCGGAGACCAGGAAGGTTTCCCTTCTCACCTCGCCCTACGACACCTCCTCAACCTCCCTGCTTGTGCTCTACTCCGCGCCTGTCATCACCGTGGCGGACGAGGGGATAGCCCCCCTGGGACGCAGGGACTGGATAAAGACCGCCAAGCACGCCCTGGCCGCCTCCCCCTCACGGGCGGTGCCGGTGGTGGACGACGAAAACAGGGTCGTCGGCCTCATCACCGAGGGAGACCTCATCAAGGACCCCAACGTCGAAGTCATCATGGTGGACCACAACGAATTCTCCCAGGCGGTGGAAGGAATCGACCATTACAGGATCCTGGAAGTCATCGACCACCATAGGCTGGGCTCCTTCTCCACCCCTTATCCCATCACCTTCATCAACAAGGTGGTGGGATCGACATCCACCATCGTCGCCTCCATGTTCCGGGAAACCAGGACACCCCTCTCCCGGCAGATGGCTTCGATCCTCCTTTGCGGAATCCTTTCGGACACCCTCATTCTGCGGTCAGCCACCGCAACGGAGGTCGACAGGGATGTGGCGGACTATCTGGCGAGCATCACAGACTTGGACATTGAGGAAGTGGGTCGCGACATAATGACCTCAGCCTCCGAAGCCATCCGCCTACCCATCGACAAGATGGTGAGGGTGGACCGCAAGGAATACGATACGGCGGGCAAAAGGCTCTCGGTGAGCCAGATCGAGCTCACGAGCACATCGGAGATCATGGACCGGGCTCAGGAGGTGCTTGCGGGGCTGGCTTCGCTGAGGGCTGAGACGGGGACCTACGTGGCCGCCCTGATGGCTACGGACATCACGAGGCTCCAAAGCGTGCTTTTCCTGGACGCGGCGGCGGATTTCTATTCCTATGTGAGTTTTCCAACCCCCCAGAAGGGGATCTATCTGCTGAAGGATGTTCTTTCGCGCAAGAAGCAGCTCATGCCCGCCCTCTTCGAGATGGTGGAGAAGGCCCAGGAACGCTGAGCTTGGCCGGCGAGGAGGAGTCGCGGCGCCGCGCCGGCATTATCCTATGGCGCCGGCATTATCCTATGGCGCCGCCATTATCCTATGGCGCCGGCATTATCCTATGGCGCCGCCATTATCCTATGGCGCCGCCTGCCAGGAGGGGCAGGGCGATGAAGTTCCCGATCATCCCACCCATGCTTGATAGGAAGAACACCAGGAGGATGTGGGTCACCCTATTCCGGTAGAAACCCCTCGGGCTGGTGATGTCCTCGGAGAGGCGCTCGAAGTCGTGGACCGTGGGCTTTTTCAGGTATGCCTCGGCTATGCCGGCGAAAAGACCGATGCCCACCAAGGGGTTCAAGGTGGCCACGGGGGCCAGGAGGAAGGATACGGCGATCGTGGCGGGATGTGCCAGGCAGAGCGCCGAGCCTATGGCCGCCAGGGAGCCGTTTAAAAGTACCCAGCGCAGGAGCATGCTCACCGAAGCCTCGGTTCCGGAACGAAAAAATCCCAGTGCGATCAGGGCTACGATGAGGATGGGGATCACCCAGCCCGCATACTTGGTCCAGCGGGAGGGAGGCGGGACGGACTCGATATCCGATACATCGGGCTTGGCCCTTCCTGCGTCCAACGTGCCGAGCCAGGCTTCTATGCCCGCCATGTGGCCCGCCCCGACCACCGCCACTATCTGTTCCTCCGGGGATTCGAAGATCTTGGATGCCAGATAGCGGTCCCTTTCGTCGATCAAGACTTCCTTCACCGAGGGAAGGTAGTCCGCCAGCTCCGCCATCATCTGCTCGAGCTCGTTCTTTTCCTTGAGTTGCTCGATCTCCGCCTCGGTGAGCTTTTCATTGGAAAAGGCGGATCCCACGAGGCTGGCCATGAGCTTCGCCCTGTTCCAAAAGTTGGATTTGGCCCAGGCCCTCTTCAGCGTGACCTGGACGTCCCGGTCGCAGAAGGACCAGGGAATGTTTTCCATCTGCGCCGCCTGGATGGCCGCCAGCATCTCCTCGCCGGGCTTTATCCCTATTCCCGAGCCCATGCGTTTTTGGAATCCCGATAAAGCCAGATTGGCGAGGAGGAAAAATCCCTTGCCTTCCTTGAGCACCTTTCCGATATCCAGGTTCTCCCAGCGGGAACCCTGGGACATGGCGTTGTACCGGTTCGCGTCTATCTCGACGCATACTCTTCCAGGCTTCACTTCCTGGATGATTTGCGTGACCTCGTTTACGCTCTCCCGTGAAATGTGGGCAGTGCCAACCAAGTGCACCACCTTTCCCTGGAGTTCGATCCTGCGAATGCTGTTGGACATCGTCGATCCTTTAGGTTCAGTCGGTAGGATAGTACTCTTCTTCCTTCCACCCCGACAAGATGAGGCCGAAGCCGTCCCTGGCCGCCTTCTCCCTGGGAGGGACCTCCCTCGGCCTCTCCATGATGGAGCGGACAAGGAGATGGAGGAAGCTGCGCTGCAGGCTCGCAGGAAACCCGGACCTCAGGACGCCCTCGGTTTCCGATATGGCGCGCAATATCTGCGAGCAGTCTCCCGATGAGAATCGCCTCATGGCGGAACGGAACTTCCTTTGGGCGGCCTTGGAGCTCACCCACTCGGCCTTGAAGGCCTCGTCGGGGCTAAATCCCTCCTCGAGGCGCTCCCTGAGCCTGGCGAGCTTCCTGAAATTCCACACCATGGCCGCGATGACCCCTTGGGGATCCCCCTGCCTGTCCGAGAGGACAGCGTCCAAGACCGTGAGGGCTGAGCCCAGGTCGCTTTCGGCGATCCTGTCGAAGATCGAGAAGGCGTCTTCCTTTCTTGTTTTCCCGAGGGAGGCTTCGACTGCCTCGGCATCCAGCCGAGCATCTGGGGGGAAGCAGGCCGCTAGGCCGAGGCATGCGGCCTCCATGGCGGAGGTTTCGTTTTCAACTAGCTCGAGGAAGCTTTCTATCCCCGAGGCGTCGATGTAGATCCCCTCCCTCTGCAGTCTTGATTTGACCCAGCCGGGCTTGTCCGATTCCTTGAGTTCCCAAAAGATCTTCTTCCTGGCTTGCCCTGCTGCGTCCTCGAAGGCCTTGGGAACCGAATACGAGTCGGATACCAAAAGGAGGATGTCTGTCTCGGAGGGGGAGGCGAGATAGTCCAGGATGGGTTTTTGGGATTCCTTGGCGCTCAAGGCTTCGACGCCGCGGAATTCCACGATCTTGCGGGAGGCGAAGAGGGAGCCGTTGAGGAGCAGCCCCACCACCTCCTCGGGATCGGCGTCCGCTGCGTAGAACCTATGGTATTCCGGCGGGGCGCCGTCCTTGGTTGCGCAGCGGTCCCTCAGGTCTTTGACAAAGACGTCCCGAGTGCCGGTTTCGGGGCCGACCAGGAGATACCATTCGCCGTGGGAAGGGAGAGCCATGGATTCAATAGCTCCTGAAGATGGCCTTGAGCCTGCCTAGGATCTTGAAGTCCTTGGTGAATATGGGGGCGTAGTCGGGGTTTTCCGCCTGGAGCCTCACCCGGTTGTTTTCCTTGAAGAAACGCTTGAGGGTGGCGGAGTCCTCTATGAGGGCGGCGATTATCTCCCCGTTTTCCGCGGTCTGTCGCTGTTCGATGATGGCTATGTCTCCGGACCGGATTCCTGCGTCCCGCATGGAGTCTCCCCTGATCCGGAGGGCGAAGTGCTTTCCCGCCCTCAGTTGTTCCGCCGCCACGCGGATCGTTCCTTCCAGGTTTTCCTCGGCGAAGATGGGGGAGCCTGCGGCTATGGTCCCCAGGATCGGAACCTCCACGAAGCTCCTGTCTTCAATGTCCTTCTTGATGATTTCAAGGGTGCGGGAGCGGTTCTCTTGGAAACGGATGACGCCCTTCTTCTCCAAGGCCTTCATGTGGTCGTAGGCGCCCTTGATGGAAATGGAAAAAGCCTTGGCCGTCTCCCTCACCGTGGGCGGATAGGAGTTCTCATCGATGAAGGAGGTGAGAAAATCGAGGATTTCCCGCTGGCGTGGCGTAAGGTCCTTCATCGCGTCTTCAATCCTTGCCTGAAACTACTACATATATGTTAGGCATTCGCAGGCAAATGTCAACCATCCCGACGGAAAATTCAACCCTCCGCCCTTTTCCTCGACAACGCGGTTTCTCAGCCCAGCTCCTCGTTGAAGCCGGAGGAGAAGAGGGCGGCGATCGCCTGGGCGGCCTCTGCCTCGTCGGGACCCTCGGTGATGATCTTGATCTTGGAGCCGAAGCTCGCCGCCAGGGTGATGATGCCCATGATCGACTTGGCGTTAATCTTGTTGCCCGCCTTCTCAAGGAAAATCCTGGAGGTGAACTTGACCGCGGTTTGGGCGATCATCGCGGATGGACGGGCGTGTATGCCCGCTCGGTTCTTGATCGTCGTCTCTAGTTCGACCATGCATCGCTCCGGTTTGGTGTCAGAAGTCGTCGCGGGAGAAGTATAGAGCCCTGGCGTTTTCGCTTTCAAGCCAGCGCATCACGTTTTGGTTGAATTCCTTGGCGGAATGGTAGCCCATCTTCTTGAGCCTTTCGTTCATGGAGGCGGTTTCGACGATGATCGGGATGTTCCTGCCCGGCTTCACCGGAATCTCGAGCTTGGGGACCTTGACCCCAAGGATCTCCATGGCGAGCTCGTCCACGCCTATCCTGTCGTAGACTTTCTCCGGATTCCAGTCCTCCAGCTGGCACACAAGCTGGATCTGCTTCTTGTCCCTGATGGCGCCCACGCCGAATAGGTGGGTGACGTTGATGATGCCCAGGCCCCGGATCTCCATATGATGGCCTATGACCTTGTTGGCTCCCTGTCCCATGAGGATTGAGCCGTTGACGCACCGTATCTCGACCACGTCGTCCGCAACAAGACGATGGCCCCGCTCTATGAGCTCCAGTGCGGTTTCGCTCTTCCCCACCCCTGAATCCCCTATGAGGAGGATGCCGATGCCGAAAACCTCCACGAGGACGCCGTGGATCGTCGTCTTGGGGGCGAAGATGTCCGCGAGGACCCGGATGACCCGGCCTGAAAAATCGCTGGAGTTCAGGTCCGTGCAGAGGATGGGGCAGCCAGCGCGCTCAGCCGCCCCAAGAAAGGCCTGGGACGGGACAAGGGAGCTGGTGAATATGCAGCAGGGGATCTCGTAGGAAAAAAGCATGTCTATGGAGGCGAAGGAACCTTCGGCGGCAAGCTTTTCCAGGTAGGAGCTTTCGCCTCGGCCGAATATCTGGAGTCTGTTCCAGGCGAAGGACTCGTAGAATCCCGCCAGGGCAAGGCCGGGCCTGTTCAAGTCCGGCACGGTGATGGGCCTTCCAAGGCCCGCCCTGCCGGCTACGCAGCGCAGGCCAAGGGCGTTCTGCTCCTTGAGCTCAAGGCCGATCAGGTCGAGGACGGTGAAAACGGTGGGTTCGCTGCCTGGCACGAGGGCAGTGTACTACGAAAGCCGCGGTAGGTAAATCGGCGAGGACGAGGCCCCGCCAAAGGCTTCGTCCCCGCCGTGAAGACACCCCGGGACTTACTTCTTCTCTTGGATCTTCTGCTTTTCCTTGGCTATCTTGTGGTCGAGCCGATCTATAAGCACGTCGATGCCCGGATTGATCTCGAAGGCGGTTTCCTCCAGATGGGCCTGAATTCCCCAACGGAAGTTCGTCGTGACCTCCAGCTTGTATTGCTTGGCGTCCTTCGTGAAGACGAAGAGGAGATCGACGATCATATCCTTGGCGTATCCGATCCGTTCGATTTTTGTGGTGAGATAGCGCTTGCTCTCTTCGCTGAGGTCGAAATGCACGGAACGGACATCGACTTTCATGGGCACCTCCCGGTTAGCGCGGCCATGGCCGCGGCTTAGTGTTTTCGGCGGCCGAAGGACGAATCCAACGAAAGCTCGCCGCGATATTTCGCCACCGTCCGGCGGGCTATCTTTATGCCCCGCCGGGCGAGGATATCCACCAGTTCCCTATCGGACAGGGATGCGATAGTCTCTCCTCCGGATTCGATGATTTCCTTCAGCACCGCCTTCACACCTTCCTTGGAATGGACCTCGGCGCTGGACGCGGTGGAGGCTACCGCGTTGGTGAAGAACCGCTTTATCTCGAAGATGCCCCAGTCCGTCTGGACATATTTGCCGTTGGCTATCCGGGACACCGTGGTCTCGTGGACCCCGATCTCCTGGGCTATGTCCTTCAAGGTGAGGGGCTGCATCGCCTTGGGGCCTTGAAGGAAGAATGCTCCTTGATGCTTCACTATGGCCTTGGCCACGTTGAGCAGGGTTTGGTTCCTCTGCTGGATGCTCCCTATGAAGAATTTGGCCTTTTCGATGTTGTCCCTGACGAAGGCGTTGGCCGCCTTCCTGGACCTGTCTGAGGTCTTTTCCCCCGAAAGCTTGGCGAAAAAAGGATTGATTCCCAGGACGGGGATGATCTCGTCGTTCAGCTCGATGATGAACTCCCCATCCTCGATCCTTATGGCCAGGTCGGGGATGACGTACCTGGTCTTCTCCGTGGAGAAATGCCTTCCGGGGAAAGGGCTCAAGGTCTTGATGAAGTCCAAGATGGCCTGGAACTGGGGATCCTTGATCTGCAAGGCCTTGCGGATATCGGCGAACCTGCCTTTCTCCAGGGATTCCACGTGCTTTGAGAGCACCTCGAGGGTTCCTTCAGGGGCGTGGGGAGCCAGCCGGGCCTGGATGGCAAGGCTCTCCAGATAATTGGCGCAACAGGTGCCCTGCGGGTCCAGCCTCTGTACGATGCCGATGGCTTCCTCCAGGAGCTCCGCTGGGCATTGGGGGCACAATTCCGGCGGGGGAGTGATGTGGAAGCCGTCCTCGTCCAGGTTTTGGATGAGCCTTTCCCCCAGGCCGAGAAGCTTTTCCTCCAGGGGAAGGATGCGCAGCTGGGTGAGAAGGTGCTCCTGGAGTGTTTCGGGCAGGGATATGGCTCCCTCGAGGAACTTGTGCTTCGAGTCTTCGTCCCCGTCCCCGGAGGACTTGTACTCGAAGTCGGCGTTCTCGTCGTCCCAAATATCCGCGCTGGAGTCAAGCCTTTCCTCGGAATAGGCTTCCAGCGAATCCTCCGTCCTGTCGTCCACGACCTCAAGGGCGGGATTGGCTTCCAGCTCCGCCTGGATCTCCTCCGTGAGCTCGGCCACCGGCAAGGCGAGGATTTTTATGGACTGCAACATCCGGGGGTTCAGTTTCTGGCGCTGCTCAGCCACCAATGCCGGCCTTTGTACCTGCAAGAAGCCCTCCTGCTTCCTTAAATTTAAAGCAGAACCTGTCAAAGTCAATACGGAAGGCGCGGGTTTCATTATTGACGCTCCGGCGAGCCCTTATTATGTTATTGGGGTACTGCGTTCACCCATACCACACTCCACAAGGCAGGGATATGTCCAAACATACGAAAGAACCTAAAACCCACGACCCCGCTCCTCCTGTGCCTTCCGAGCCCGCCCCCCCCGATCCCACGGTTCGGGAAGAGCTTGTCGTGGCAACATCGGAA
>JBFLXC010000043.1:0-19187 GCA_040757435.1 Spirochaetota bacterium
CCAGGACCTTGACGCCTTCCGGGATGCTCATTTCTTGAGGATTGCCGGCCTGAAACCGAGGAAGGGCGTGGCGTGGGAGGGAGACAATCCTCCCCGGGAACCGATGCCGATGCTGTCCGGGGCGTTCGCCCAAGACCCTCCGCGGACGCTGCGCTCCGTTGCCTCGAAGGCGGGGTACCCGTCCCCGGCAAACGCGGGGTAGGGCAGATACCAATCCGAGGTCCATTCCCACACGTTGCCCAGCATGTCAGAAAGCCCTGTGCCGCTCAAACCTTGGCTTCCCGAAGGCATGGGCCCCGCCTTGGCTTTGTCGGACCAGAGGGCCGGGTTCTTATCCGAGGAAGAGGCCGCCGCCTCCCACATCGCTTCGCTGGGGAGGACGACACGATACGCCGAGGAGCCTTCCGACAGCCATTCGCAGTAGGCTTTCGCGGCATGCCATGAGACGCCCGTGACGGGAACATCGTCCCTGGCGCCTGTCCAGTCCGCAAGGTAGGCCTCGTCCGCAAGACCCTGGGAGATAAGGTGGCCGCGGTTCTCAGGCGCCCAGAAGGGCCGGGCGTCGAGGAAGGCCGCCCATTGGGAACGGCTGGTCTCGGCAAAGGACAAGCCGAATCCGCCGGGTTGGAACAGCACGAAGCGGTGGCTCCCCACCTGCGTGCTTCCCTGGATGAGGGCCCTTGGAGGGGTGTTGTCCGGGGCGGCTGCGGCGTCCAGGGAGGGAAGGGCGAGGCCGGCCGCCTCCTTGAGCCACAAGGAGGCCGTGGAGGCAGGCCCGAGGGCCGAGAGGATCGTCCGTGAAAGCTCCACCATGCCCAGGGGATTGGCAAGGCCCCGGGTCGCCAGAAGCCCCGAGGCCCTAAGCCCGTCCCGGGCGATCTCTGGGCTGGAAGCTGCGGCGAGGGCGGAGGAGACGAATTGTTTTAGGCTGGGCCCCGTCTTTGCCGCTCCGACCGACGCCGCGATGTAGTCGTCCGCGGCTTCGGATAGGACAAAGGGAGCCTGGTAGAGGGCGCTTGGCTTTCCGGCCAGCGACCAGGCCGCGTATTCGGCGTAGGCCCGCCGGAGAATGGATTCGGGGTCTTGGGATCCAAGGGCGTATTCGACCGTATGACGCTTGGGGAAAAAGGCGCTCCCCACGATTCTTCCAGGGACGGAAACATCCATGGTCTTGGGTGAGAAGCCTGGCTTTTCTATCCTGATGCTGTGCCGCCCCGCGGAGGCGAAGACGGGGAGTCTGGTGGAGCCTGCGTATTTGCCGTCGATGTAGACAGCGCTTTTCCGGGGAAGACCGAGGAACTCAAGTTCGGCCCCGTTCCGCCTGATCCCGGGAAGGACGAGGGCGGCGAAAAGGATGAGAACGAGGCCGAGGCCGTAGACCGCGGGAAGATAGGTTTCCGGCTTGACGCCCGCGATCGGGGAGAGCTTGACCTGGGCGGCTTCGATGTCCGCCTTCTGGATCCTCTTCTCTTCCTTCTTGGGGTTATCCTTCATCGCGCAAAGCGTATAGGATGGTCCGGACCTTGTCAACGCTGTCCCGCCGTGCTAGTGTCCACTGGATGGATAAACTCCGGATCTTCACGGAAAAGCTCCTTACCCGAAGGCTCAAGCGCAAGCTTAGGGAAAAGATGCGCCAGCAAAGCAGGCATCCATTGGTGGACTGGATCTTCGCCATCCTCTGGGCGGCCTGCGTGGTCTTGGTGATCAACCAATACATTTTCCAAAACTACAGGATCCCCTCGGAGTCCATGGAGAAGACCCTGCTCGTAGGGGATATGATCTTCGTGGACAAGTTTTCCCTGGGACCAGAGCTCCTGCCCGGCGTCGGGAAGCTGCCCGGCCTCGCGAAGCCCGCAAGGGGCCAGATCATCGTCTTTGAAAATCCCACCTACCTTTCCAAGGGACCGCTTTTCACCATCCTCCAGCAGATGATCTACATGCTCACCCTGACCATGGTGGACATCGACCGGGACGCCAACGGCGAGGCGAGGGTCCACTACCTTATCAAGCGGGCCGTCGGTTACTCCGGGGACAGGCTCAAGGTTGAGAGGGGCGAGGTCTTCATCCGCCCCGAGGGCGCCTCGGAGTGGTATGAGGAAAAGAAGCTCATGGAAGAGCTTGGACTTCGCCGAAACGCCGTCCGCGCCGTCTCGGGCAGCGAGTATCCTTCCATAGAAGCCGTGGGCGCCATCAGCGCCTACCGCGAATCTTCCATCAATCCTCCAGCCCGCCTCGGCGCCCCCTCCATTTCCGTGGCGTACAAGGATGCCTTGGCCTTCGACAAGGCCAGGACCCAGGCGCTGAGGGACATGGATCCTTCCAACGGAAGGGTGGCGGCGGTGGCCCGCAGGTACGACCTGGGTTGGTACATCCCCGAGGGGCGGATCTTCCCCATGGGAGACAACAGGGACAACTCCCGGGACGCGCGGTATTTCGGCCCCGTGAGCGTCCAGAGGGTCCTGGGAAAGGCCAAGTTCATATACTGGCCCTTCGGGAGAGTCGGAGCCATCCGGTGAGCCCTGGGCGAGGACGATGATGGGCGGAAGACGGAAATCCTATACGGAAAAAGTCCTTTCCCGCCGGCGCAGGAGAAAGGCCTTGGCCCGCGCCCTCTCCCTTCTTCTCATGGTCGGGTTGGTACGCACCTTCCTCCTCCGCTCCTATAAAATCGGCACCGATACCATGGAACCTTCCCTCAGGGAAGGAGACCGCGTCCTCACATCCCCCATCTTCTCCGGAGCCTCCCTTTGGTTCGGCATGCTTCCGCCCATGGCGCCCCTGAGGCGCGGAGACCTTGTGATCGTAGCGCCCACGGATAAGAGCCCCTATGGCACAATCTTCTCCGCCTGGGACAGCCTGGCTCGGTTTGTAACCTTCCAACGCTGGTCTCCCCTGCGCGGGAGGTTCGGCAACGAGACGACCGTTCCGGGCATCTACAGGATCATCGGCGCTCCCGGAGACAGGCTCAGGATGCGCCAGGGCTTCTTCGAGGTACAAGCCCCGGGAGCTGGGGGATTCGTCACCGAATATGCCGCCAGCGACGCAACCTACGCCTTGAAGGAAGCGGGGGAGGACTCAAGGACCTTCGCCGCGGTCACGGGAAGCGTGGAGGAGCCCCTGGCCCTTGGGGACGCGATGTATTTCGTCGCCAGCGACGACAGATCATCCTTCACAGGGTCCTTCCTCTGGGGACCCGTGCCCAAGTCGCGGATTGTGGGCAAACCCTTCATGGTGTTCTGGCCCCTCTCCCGGCTCTCCTTCCTATGAACCTGGAAGCGTTTCTCCAGGATTCCGGATTCGCCTACGAAGCGCCCCGGTCCCTGTACGTCCACGTGCCCTTCTGCTCCCAAAAATGCGCCTATTGCGACTTCCACTCCCGACCAGCCAATCATTCGGAGTCTTCGGCCTACGCCAAAGCCTTGGCCGGACGCGTAGCGGCCTCGCGCGGGCTTTTCCCCGAAGGCCTTTCGACCATCTATGTGGGAGGAGGCACTCCGACTGTCTTGGAAACCGAAGATTTCCGCACCTTGATGGAGGCCCTCGGAAGCCTTGCGGGGCCGGAAACGGCGGAATGGACGGTCGAGGCCAATCCCGAGTCCCTGGACAGGGAGAGGATCGAAATCATGGCCGAGGCGGGAGCCACCCGCCTCAGCCTGGGCATCCAGAGCATGGACCGGCGGGAGCTGGGGATCCTTGGGAGGAAGGCCAGCCCCGAAGCCAACCTCCGCGCCCTGAGGCTGGCATCGTCCTCGGGCATGGATGTCTCCGCCGACCTCATCTGCGGCATTCCCCGACCGGGTCAGGATCCCCTTCCGGACCGCCCTTCCTTGGAGGCCCAGGCGTCCATCCTCATCGGGGAGGGAGTTACGCACCTTTCCCTCTACGATCTCACGGTGGAGGAGAATACTCCCCTGGCCGCCCGGATCGGCCGGGGCGAGCTCTCCCTCCCCGATGGGGACGAGGCCCAGGAGGAGAGGGCCGGGGCCGAGGAGTTTCTTTCCCGGCGGGGCCTGGCGCGATACGAGGTTTCCAATTTCGCCTTTCCCGGAAAGGAAAGCCTCCACAACATGGCGTATTGGTCCATGGATTCCTATCTCGGCATGGGAAGCTCGGCGGTATCCACCCTTATCGGCAAAGGCCACCCGGAATCCCTGCGGATCGAGGAGACTCCTCGAGGGGAGACCAAGGTTTCCTACCTGGACGCCCGAACCTCGGCCTTCGAGTTCCTCATGATGGGGCTGAGGACCTCAAGGGGGGCTTCGATATCCCGGTTTTCCCACCGTTTCGGCCTTTCCCTTGTTCCCTCCCTCAGGCGGACCATGGAGAGGTTTCCCGGCCGCTTCAGGGAGGTCGGCGGCGGCCTCGCCTTGGACGGCAGGGGGCTGGACATCCTCAATTCCATACTGCTTTCAATCATGGACGACGTGGACCTATCGTTCGTCCGGAAGGACTCCGTACAATGAAAAAGGTTCTCTCCATACAATCCCATGTGGTCCTGGGCCATGTTGGCAACAGGGCGGCGGTATTCCCCCTCGAGCGCCTGGGGGTGGAGGTCCTCCCCCTCAACACCGTGCAGTTTTCCAACCACCCCGGCTACGGTTCCTGGCGGGGGACGGTATATCCCGCCTCACAGGTCAGGGAGATATGGGAAGGCCTGTCGGCATTGCCCGGCCGGGAGCCCTTGGACGCCCTGCTCTCCGGCTACCTCGGGACGCCGGAGACGGGGGAGGCTGTCCTTGAGATAGCCCATGCCCTGCGGGAAGAAAACAAGGAACTGCTGTACTGCTGCGACCCAGTGATCGGCGACTACCAGGAGGGCATCTATGTGAAGCCGGGTGTCCTGGAGTTCTTCAGGGACAAGGCCCTTCCAGCGGCGGACATCATCAAGCCCAACCAGTTCGAGGCGGAGATCCTCACGGGCCTGGGCATCGACAGCCTCGATACCGCAAGGAGGGCCTGCGACGCCCTGCATCGCAAAGGGCCTGCCGCGGTCCTCATGACCAGCGCGGACGGGGTCGCGGAAAGCCCCGGCTCCATCTCCTGCCTCCTTTCCTTGGGAGGGAAGGGCTTTCGGATCTCCACGCCCCGTTTTTCCTTCCAGACCGCCCCCCATGGCGCCGGCGACCTCATCTGCGCCCTTTTTTTGGGCAACCTGATCGCCTTCGGGGGACTATCGCGCTCGAGCCTTGGGACTTCAGGCGGGGAGGGCGCCGCGCTCTCGGCCTTTTCAAGAGCCATCCACGCTGTGCATGAAGTGTTCCGCTTGACCAAGAAGGAGGATACCCGGGAGTTGGCCATCCTGGGCGCCCAGGAGGCTTTCGTGCATCCCGAGGAACCCTTCCCCCTGGAGAGACTTTGGTAATACCTATGGAGGTTGTATGAAAATAAATACAAATGCATCGTCCTCTCTTGCTTCGTCCTCTCTCGGATTCTCCTATTCCGTCCTGGCTTCGGTCCTCCACGACCCTCAAAGCGTGGAAGGGCTTTTTTCCGCCTACGAGCCTTTCCTGGCATCACTGGGGGGCCATCGCGCCGAAGGCAGGCCTTCCATCAGTTCCGAAGATAGCGCGTCAGGCGGGGGAGCCGAGCAGGGGTTCAGGGTCTTTTTCATCCTGACCGGAGGAACCGAAGGCAAGGCGATGGAAATGTATTCCCTCCCCGATGCCCAGGGAAGGATCCTTCCCGCGGTGCTGGTCGCCCATCCCCGGCACAACTCCCTTCCAGCTGCCTTGGAGATCGCCGCCAAGATTAAGCGTCAGAAAGGCGCCGCCTTCCTTGTGTTCGCGCGAAGCCCGGAGGACGAGACCGCCAAGGAGGCCCTTGGAGAATACCTCGCGGCCTTCCGCGCTAAGGAAATCCTGGGACGCACAAGGATTGGCGCCGTAGGCGAAGCTTCGGACTGGCTCGTGGCCTCGAGCCACGGGGCGGAAGTCTGCCGCAGGACCTGGGGCGTGGAGCTTGTAAAAGTTCCCATGGAAGAGTTGCGGGAGGGCTTGTCCGGGCTTCGGGACGGAGGGCCGAGTGAGGTTGAAGGAGAACTTTACGCCAAGGCTTCGTACTGCGTGGAGCCTACAGCGGAGGATCTCATGTCCTCCGAGGCCATATATCGGCGCCTGAAGGCCTTGGCTGAAAGCCGCCGCCTCGACGCCCTCACCTTGCGCTGCTTCGACCTTGTGACAGGCCTGGGGGCGACGGGGTGCTACGCCCTCTCCCGTCTTGCCGACGAAGGCCTGGATTCGGGCTGCGAAGGGGATATTCCCTCCATCATCGGGCTTTGCTGGCTCAAGGCTCTTTCGGGCAGGCCCGCATGGATGGCCAATCCCTCGGACGTGGAAATGGGAGAGAAATGCCGCATACTCCTTGCCCATTGCACCGTACCCAGGACGATGCTCGACTCCTACGGAGTGCGTAGCCACTTCGAATCCGGCCTGGGCGTGGCCATAGCGGGCAAGTTTTCCCCCGGCCCGGTCACCTTGGCGAGGATAGGGGGAGAAAGCCTGGATGAGACGTGGATCGCCGAGGGAGAGCTGGTGGAAAGCCCTTCCATGGAAGGGCTTTGCCGCACCCAGGCTTGGGTCGAGATCTCCCGGGAGGATGGGCAGAGGCTTTTGGACAATCCACTGGGGAACCATCTGGTCATGGCCCTAGGGAGGCAGGGGGCCAAGGCCCGCAGCTTCCTCAAGATCGCCGGGATATCTCAGACGAAAAAATCGTAGCTCTTGGCCAATCGCTTCGCGTAGCCCGGCTGGAGTCCTAGGTTGAACTTCCTCTCTGTGCCCAAGGTCGAGGGGGGGCCGTGGCCGGGAAAGACCAGGTGGTCGTCCGGATAGCAGAGAAGTTTCTCCCGTATGCGTTCCGACAAGGCCTGGGCGTTGAAGGCCGAGGTCGTCCTACCGATCACTCCCGCATGGAGGGCGTCGCCCGTGAAAAAGCTCAAGCCGATCCGGTAGACCATGGAGTCCTGGGAGTGGCCGGGCAGGGCGATGGCGGCGACGGCGAAGCCCGCAACCTTGAACTCGTCCCTGTCCCTCACCTTCCTGCAAGGAATATCGTAGATCCTCATGTTGGACGCGTAGACTTCGGGCTGGTATATGCGCATCAGCGTCTTCACGCCCCGGGTGTGGTGGATGTGGTTGTGGGTTATCAGGATGGCCGTTAGCTCGTAGCCGTTGTGCTGGATCTGGTCGATCATGGAGGTGGTCAGCTCCGCGGGATCGACGATGATCGCCTGGGATGTTTCTTCGTTTCCCACGATATAGGTGTTTGAGAAGCCGTAGATCGAATAATGCTGGTAGATTTTCATATGTAGAGGTGCTCCATGTCCCTCACGGCTTCGAAGATGTTCGAGCCCTGGGTGCTCACAGCCTCGGAGGACCGGGGCATGAAGTACACGCGCTTGAAGTCGCAATCGTCGAAGCGGCAGTGGGAGAGGGTGGAGAGGATGAACCTCGAGTCGTAGAGGTTGGAGCTTGAGAAGGTACTCTCCTTTATGGAGGCTCCGTCGAAGTTGACGTGGATGAGTTCGGAATTCTCGAAGCTGCAGTCGAAAATCTCCGTCTCCCCGAAGGAGCAGAAATCCATGTCCACTCCGGAGAAGTCGCAGGAGTCCAAAGCCGAAGTATCGAAGAAACAGAGCCTGAGGCTTGCGCCGGTGAACATGAGGTGGGATAGCCGGGTCCGGGCGAAGCGGCAGCCTACGAAGCGGCAGCGGGAAAAATCGTAGGCCACCAGGGAGAGGTCGGAAAAATCGATGTTGATAGCGCTTCGTTCCTCGATGATCTTTTCCGCCAAGGCCTTGGCGGCCGCCTTGGGATCCGCGGTGTGGGCGAGGCAGCGTTCGGTGCCGGCGAAGGCGGCTCCGTCGCATCCGGGAACGGCGCAGGTCTTTGGGGTGAACATGATGACAGGCTACACCAACGGGTCCCCAAGGGCAAGGTTCCGGGCGCGAGCCTTCCAAGGCCGCACGCTTGATAAATGCCGAAAGGAGAGTATACACTTCAGCCCATGTGCTATTTTTGCGGTTCTCCCGTGGAGCCGGGTCGCGGTATCGGTTTCAGCGAAACCTGCCCGGACTGCGGCAAGGACCTCCACGTGTGCCGGATGTGCCGCTTCTATTCTCCAGGGTCGAAGTGGGATTGCAGGGAGACGATCGATTCCCCCGTGATAGACAAGGAAAAGCGAAATTTCTGCGACTGGTTCAGCCTGGATCCCAAGGCCCTCGCGGGAGGCCTGGGGGACAGGAAAGCCCAAAAAGCGGAAGCGGGAGCGAAGAAGGCCTTCGATTCCCTCTTCAAGGCTTGAACCGCCCATGTTCGCCCAAGGATCGGTCGTATTTTTCGACTCCGGCGTGGGAGGCCTGCCGTATCTCGCGGCGGCGCGTGAACTCCTGCCCGGCGTGGCTATGCATTATGTGGCGGACGACGCGGGCTTCCCCTACGGCACGAAGACGCCCCGCCAGATAGAAGATCTCCTCCTGGAGAGAATGCGGCGCATACGCTCCAGGCTCCTTCCTTCGGCGATAGTCGTCGCCTGCAACACGGCGAGCCAGGTGGGGCTTCCCGCCCTCAGGGCCGCCCACCCGGACATCCCCTTCATAGGGACGGTTCCAGCAATCAAACCCGCCGCCGCTTCCACCGAAGCGGGGGTGGTGGGCATCCTCGCCACGGAACGCACCGTGGCCGATCCTTACCTGGACGATCTCATCGCCAGGCACGCATCGGATGTCGAGGTGGTGAAACTGGCCGCCCAAAGCCTCGTATCCTTCGTGGAGAAACGATTCCTCGGGTCCAGCGAAGAGGAGCGAAGGGCCGCCGTTGCACCCTTCGTCGAAAACCTTCTGGAAAGGGGGGCGGACAGGATAATCCTGGCCTGCACGCACTTCCTGCATCTGGAACGGGACATAGGAGCGTATTGCGCGGCCAGGGGATTCGAAAAGGCGCGGATCGTGGATTCTCGGCACGGAGTGACGAACCGCCTTGTTCAGTTGGTCGAGGACGGCACCATCTCCCTGCACCCCGCGGAAACGCCGGACGGCCAGGGGCTTTCAGGCAAGTTCCTCCTGACCAGCGAACCTCCCTTCGATCCGGTCTACTCGCTCTGGACCGACAGGTTCGGGCTCCGCGAACCCGAAAGACTCTGAAATGGAATTGCAGCAAGGCTTAGTCCTTTCATCCACCAACAATACCGCCGCCGTCCTGTGCGCCGACGGCGCATCGAGGCTTTGCTCCTTCAAGGGCAAAAGGATCAAGTCCCTGTCCGGCCAGTACAACAGCCTTGCGGCGGGAGACAGGGTCGAGATACAGGTCCTGGATGGGCAGCGTGGCCTTGTGGTCTCGCTCAAGCCCAGGAAAAACGCCTTCGGCAGGTACAACGAGAAGGGCAGGGCCGACCAGGCGATCGCCTCCAATGTGGACCGGGTGGTATGCGTGGCCTCGCCGCTTCTTCCCCCCTTCCGCCCCCGATTCATAGACCGCCTGGCGGTGATGGCCGAGGCCGGAGGGATTCCCTTCTACATTTTTCTCAATAAAATCGAGCTTGGGGTGCCGGAGGGCGTGGAGCTCAGGCTGAGGGATTACGAGAGGCTGGGCTATGGGATCATCCGAGGTTCGGCGAAGGAAGGCCGGGGAATGGAGGAAATGAGATCCCTTCTTTCCTCAGGGACCTCGGTGCTCGCAGGCCATTCAGGGGTGGGCAAATCCACGCTCATGAACGTTCTCGTTCCTGGGCTGGAGAGGAAGACCCAGGAGGTTTCGGAGAAATACCAGCGGGGCAAGCATACCACCACCATGGCCCAGGCCTTCTTTCTTTCCGAGGAAGCGATCATCATCGACACCCCGGGCATAAGGCGGCTGGCCTTGAGAAGCATCGATCCCGAGAGCCTGGCAGGCCTTTTTCCCGAGATGCGAGGACTCTTGGGCCTCTGCGCCCTTGGCGCCCGCTGTTCCCACGGGGAAGAGGAGGGCTGCAGGATACGGCAGTCCGCCCTGGATGGTTCCATCCATCCCGACCGGTACGAAAGTTACCTGCGGATCAGGGAGGAGCTGGAGATGCCCAAGGAATGGAAGAAGGAAGGCGCGAGGGATCCTGGGCGCAAGGATAGGAATTCCCCGGAGGATTGGAAGAGCCGGGTGAAGCGCCTTAACGTGTCCGAATTGGACGAGGATTGAGGGTCGGATGAAAACGATGGCGGAGCATGAGCACAGCTTTGCGCTCCTCGACTATTATCGGATCCGCGAGGCTGCGGCGGAATATTGCCTTTCCCCTGAAGGAAAGTCTTCTTTCCTCCTCAGCCTTCCGCTGGTGGATCCGGAGGCCCTGGCCCGCCTTAAGGGCGATATAGGATTTTTCCTGCGACGTCTGGAGGAGGGCTACGCCCCGGCGCAGGAGTTCCCGGATATCGATTCCGCGGTGCGGAAGCTTGCCGTGGAGGGAGCGAGCCTTGCCCTGGAAGAGTTTTATGCACTGGGCATTTGGGCGCGTAGAGCCGATTCCCTGATCCAGGCGAATGCCGCGAGCCTTTCAAGGGGGGAGAAGGTTGTCCAGCCCTCCGAAAGCCTGGAAGGATTCCTGCATCCTGGAATCCATTCCCACGCCGCCGCTGCCGAGGCCGCGGAGGACGAATCCAGGCCTTCCATGGGCTTCCAGCCCGAGGAGACAGCCCGGCGATGGGCGGATTGGACGATTCCGGAGATCCTTGGTTCCGCTCCATCGCTTCAGGATGTACAAAAAATCATATTTTCCATCCTCAGCCCCGAGGGAGAACTGCGGGATCTGCCGGAGCTGAGGAGGCTGAAGGACGCCATCGCCAAGGCGAACAGGGACCTGGGAGCCATCGCCGATTCCTACCGGAGCGATCCTGAGATCAGGGCCGCCCTCCAGTCCTCCGAGGCGACGCAGAGGGACGGCAGGACGGTGTTGGCGGTCCGGGCCAATTTCAAGGGAAGGGTGAAGGGCATAGTCCATGAGGTATCCTCAACCGGACAGACGGTGTTCATCGAACCTGCCGCGCTGGTGGAGAAGAACAACGAGCTGGTCCAGCTGGCAGCCCGTCTCAACGCGGAAATAATGCGGATCCTGAGGGAGGCAACCCTGGAGCTGAGGTCCTTGCGGTGGAGAATACGGGCCGCCAGGATATCCGTCGCCCTGGTGGACCTAAGGCTGGCCCGGGCCCTCCAGATACGGAGGGAGGAACGCATCCTCGCCGAAACCTGCGAATCCGGCCTCACCCTCTGGAGGGCCCGCCACCCCTTGCTCGGCCGGAAGGCGGTACCCATCGACGTGGCGGTTCCCGACGGGATTCGGACCCTCATCGTGACCGGGCCGAACACGGGGGGCAAGACCGTAACCCTTAAAACCTTGGGGCTATTCGCCCTCATGCACCAGTCCGCCCTGGGGCTTCCCGCCGCCCAGGGGACGAAATTCCAGGTCTTCGACGCCGTATTCGCCGACATCGGCGACGAGCAATCCATAGACCAATCCCTCTCCACCTTTTCAGGGCACATGAAAGTGATTTCCGACGTGGCGGCGAAGGCAGGTTCTTCGAGCCTTGTCCTCCTGGACGAGCTGGGGGCGGGCACCGATCCCGAGGAAGGATGCGCCATCGCCATGGGGCTCCTGGACCATTTCATAGCACTGGGATCCCTCACCATAGCCACGACCCACCACGGGATCTTGAAGAACTACGGCTACACCCGCGAAGCCTGCCTGAACGCCTCCATGGAATTCGATTCCACCAGGCTGGCTCCGACTTACCGCATAGTCATGGGCGTCCCGGGGGAGAGCCGGGCCTTGGAGATCGCCTCCCAAACCGGCCTGGACGGCAGGATCGTCGCTGCCGCCAGGAAATACCTGGACGAGGAGAGGACCGACGTGGGCGAGCTCATCGTGTCCCTGAGCGAAAAGCACAGGGAGCTTGAGAAGCTCGAGAGGGAGAGGCTCAAGCGGCTCAAGGAGGCGGCAGAGGACCAGAGGAAGGCCGACCTGGCCGCCTTGAGGGTGCGCCAGAAGGAGCTGGAGCTGAAGCGCCACGGCGTGGGCGAGTTGCGTCAGCTCCTGGCCGAAAGCCGCAAGACCCTGGAGAATCTCGTGAAGGAACTCAGGGAGTCCGGGGCAGATGGGGTGAACGTGAAGGAAGTGAAGTCGTTCCTGAGCCAGCTCGCCCAGTCGGCCGACGCGGAGCGCGAATCCCTGGAGCGCCAGGACACGGATTTCAAGGAAGCCGCCAGACGGATGGAAAGCCCCGGCCCGGATCCAGTTGCCCCGACGGGAAAGCGGAACGCGAAGGGCAAGACCGCGTCTTCCGTCGAATCCTTCTTCCGCGAGGGCGCCGAGGTCCTCATCCTCTCAACGGGGAAAAAGGGCAGGCTCCTCAGGAAGATGGGAGGCCGGCGTTGGAGCGTGGAGATCGGCTCGGTGCGCATGACCATGCCGGAGGAAGACTTGAGGCCCTTCGGCATGCCCAAGGCCGAGGCACCCCGGTACGACGTGGAGCTCAAGGCAGGCGCCGGCGAGGGAGGCCCGCGGGCAGCCTTCGAGCTCGACCTGCGCGGCTACAGGCTCCAGGAAGCCCTTTACGCCGTGGAGAGCCAGATAGATGCGGCGAGCCTTTCCGGCCTTACCCTTTTTTCCATCATCCACGGAACAGGGGAGGGGATACTCGGCGCGGGGATCCACGGATATTTGAAGGGAAACCCCGCCGTGGAGGACTACCACTTCGCCCGCCCTGAGGAAGGCGGCTATGGGAAAACCGTCGTACGCTTGAAAAACTAGGGTTTTGACGCGTAGTTGACAGGTTTTTTATTGCTGTGCTATCGTTTTTCGTCATTTGGACGATATAAGGAGAACCTATGTCCGGTCACAGTAAATGGGCGACCATAAAGCACAAAAAGGGAGCGGCGGACGCCAAGCGCGGCCAGATGTTCACCAAGCTGATCAAGGAGATTTCCATCGCCGCCAGGATGGGAGGCGGCGATCCCGAAGGAAATCCCCGCTTGCGAACCGCCATCCTCAAAGCCCGGGCGGCCAACATGCCCAAGGACAACGTGGACAGGGCGATCAAGAAAGGCACCGGCGAGCTCGAGGGCGCTACCTACGAAGAACTGACCTACGAGGCCTACGCTCCCGGCGGCGGCGCCATGCTCATTGAAGTGCTCACGGACAACAAGAACAGGGCCGCGGCGGAGATCAGGAACCTGCTCAACCGTTCCGGCGCCAACCTGGGAGCTTCGGGATCCGTATCCTATCTTTTCAAGCGCCGGGGAGTGTTGAGCTACGACGGCGAGGCCTACACCGAGGACCAGATCATGGAGGCGGCGATCGAGGCTGGAGCCGACGACGTGGTGAACGAAGAGGGCACCATCATCGTCTACACCGACCCGGCGACCTTCGAGTCGGTCCTGGATGCCATGAACGCCAAGAATTTCGCAACCCTCGGGGCTGAGATCTCCATGGTTCCCGACGCCTATATCGCCGCCGACGCGGACACTGGCGCCAAGGTCCAGAAGCTCATCGACAAGCTCGAGGAGAACGAAGACGTGCAGAACGTCTACCACAACGTGGAACTGCCCGAAAGCGAAGAGTAGGAATGCCGAATTCCGGTCCCGGGCTCGGCGCAAGCCTGAGCCGAAGGGTCGTGATCGGAATCGACCCGGGCCTTGCCTCCCTGGGCTACGGGATCATCGCCGAGGAGGGCGGGAAACTTTTCCACGTCCTCCACGGTTGCATAAGCACATCGCCCGGCCAGGAGTCGGGCGAGCGGCTCGACCACATCTATTCCCAGATCCGTTCCATCATCCATCTCTACAAGCCTGATTTCGGGGGCGTGGAGGACTTGTACTTCTTCCGCAACGTAAGTTCGGCCCTCCCCGTGGCGGAGGCGAGGGGAGCCATCAAGCTCGCCTTCCGCCATTCAGGAGTCCCTTTGGAGGAGTATTCGCCGAACGCGATCAAAAAGGCGGTGACGGGCACCGCCCGGGCGGACAAGGAACAGGTGCAGGAGATGGTCAGGATGATCCTGGGCCTCTCCGAAGCCCCCAAGCCCGACCACGCCGCCGACGCCCTCGCCGCGGCGATCTGCCGCATCCACTCCATGGGCCCGTCGGGACGCTAGTCCCGTAGGGACATTAGTCCCGTCGGGACGACAGCACCCTCGGGATGGAAATCCCCGCAAGCCCCGCCCGCCTGGTTCAAAAGGCTGGCGGCGCCGCTTTGATCCTGATATACTCCCCGCGATGATCAACAGATTGACAGGAATTCTCTCCGGCCTGGGCACGGATTGCATATACGTGTCCACCGGAGGCGTGGAATGGGATGTGGCCGTCCCCTCCAGGGCCTTGGGGCTTTTCGGCCCCCGGGGGGAGACGACGGAAGTCTTCGTGTGGCTCCACCACTACGAGGATGGGATGCGCCTGTTCGGTTTTCCTTCGGCCGCGGAAAGGGCCATATTCCTCGACCTGATGAAAGTGGACGGCATCGGGCCAAAGCAGGCCTTGAAAATACTCTCCGGCATTGGCCCAGGAGATCTGGCCGCCGCATTGGAGGCGGGAAACCTGGGAGCGCTGCAGAAGATTTCAGGCGTAGGCCCGAAGATGGCCCAGAAGATGGTCCTGGCCCTCAAGGGAAAGCTTGTCGACCTCGATTCCCCCTCGGGCCCTTCGGCGGATTCGGGTGGAGGCGGTCCCATGGCCGACATCGTCAGGGCCTTCGTCGACATGGGATTCGACCGGAAGGCATCGGAGGCGGCGGTCCGGAAGCATGCGGGAGGGCATTACGAAGGCGCCGGCCCGGGGGCGGAGGCGGAGAAGGAAATCTTCCGCAAGGCATTGGTTGAGCTTTCCGCGGGTTCGGCTCCGGGAGGAGGCGCTCGATGAGGGAAGAGTCGGCCAAGAAGGCTGGTCCCATGGCCGTGGAATTCGACCCGGCGGAGGACGACAGGGAGTTGTCCTTAAGGCCGCACCAGCTCTCGGAGTTCCAGGGACAGGCCAGGCTCAAGGAAAACCTTTCGATCTTCATCAGGGCGGCCAAGGAGAGGAAGGAGGCATTGGACCACCTCTTTCTCATGGGTCCCCCGGGCCTGGGCAAGACGACCCTGGCCCTCGTCGTTGCCTCCGAACTTGGGGTGGACTTCAAGCCCACCAGCGCGCCCGCCCTTGAGAAACCCAAGGACCTGGCGGGCATACTCACCACCCTCAGGCCCGGCTCCGTCTTCTTCATCGACGAGATACACAGGCTCAAGCCCGCCATCGAGGAGATGCTCTACATCGCCATGGAGGACTTCGAGCTGGATTGGATCATCGGACAGGGGCCTTCAGCCAGGACGGTGCGGGTGCCTGTTCCCCCCTTCACCCTGATAGGGGCCACCACAAAGGCTGGCATGGTTTCCTCGCCCCTTTCCTCCCGATTCGGCATTTCCCTGCGCTTCGACTACTACAGCCCCGAGGAGCTGAACCTGGTCATCGGACGGTCGGCCGCGATCCTGGACATAGGCATCGACAAGGACGCGAAGGAACACCTTGCCCGGACCTCCCGCGGCACGCCGCGCATAGCCAACCGCCTCTTGAGAAGGATGAGGGACTTCGCCCAGGTGGCGGGCAAGTCCAAGGTGGACCTGGCAGTGGTCAGGGAAGGCTTGGGCAGGCTTGAAGTGGACGAGCTGGGTCTGGAGAGGCTGGACAGGGACATCCTGAAGGCCATCATGACGAAGTACGCAGGAGGGCCAGTGGGAGCGGAAACCTTGGCCATCACCGTAGGCGAGGCGGTGGACAGCCTCGAGGATTTCTACGAACCCTTCCTGATCCAGGCTGGCCTCCTGGCCCGGACGCCCCGGGGAAGGGTAGCCACCCCGATGGCCTATCGACATCTCGGCATGGAGAATCCCATTGAGAACGGAAGACTTCAATTTTGAGCTCCCTGAGGAACTGATAGCCCAGTATCCCACCCAGGAGCGCGGCGCCTCCCGCCTTTTTGTCCTGGAGCGCGCATCGGGCCGGAGGATCCACTCTACGGTGGCCGACATAGCGAGCCACATCGAGCCAGGCACCTTGATGGTCTTCAACGATTCCAAGGTCCGCAAGGCAAGGCTCTTCGGCCAGGCCTTGGACAACGGCGCGAAGGTCGAGTTCCTCCTCCTTTCGGCGGCCTCCGGCGAGGGGAATGTCGTGGGAGGCACGGACCGCTGGCTTTGCATGTGCTCGAAGGCAAGGCGCCAGCGAATAGGCAGGGAATATCTTTTCCCCAAAGGAGTGACGGGCAGGATAGAGGCGGAGCGCGGCGAGAACAAGATCCTCTCCTTCGCCCAGCCCGTTGGCGACGCCTACCTCGACGAAAACGGCCACATGCCCTTACCTCCCTACATCCGCCGAGGCGATTCCTCCCTGGACGAATCACGGTACCAGACGGTCTACGCCAGGCAGACCGGCTCCGCGGCCTGTCCCACCGCGGGGCTGCACTTCACCCAGGGAATCCTCGATTCCTTGGCTTCCAAGGGCGTGGAGACGGCCTGGGTCACCCTCCATGTGGGGCTGGGCACCTTCCTGCCAGTGCGGACCGAGAAGATCGAGGACCATGTCATGCATGAGGAGTGGTACCAGATCCCGGCATCGACAGCCCAGGCGGTCACGAAAGCCAAAGCCGAGGGCAGGAAGGTGCTGGCGGTGGGAACCACAAGCCTTAGGACACTGGAGTCGGCGTGGGAGGACGGCAGACTGCCGGAAAAGGCGGCGAAGACCGGGATCTTCATCTATCCCGGGTATTCCTTCAAGGCCGTTGACAGCCTTTTCACCAATTTCCACACCCCCAAGTCGACGCTGCTCATGCTTGTATCCGCCTTCGCGGGCCGGGAAGCGGTGCTATCGGCCTACGGGGAGGCGATCTCCAAGGGGTACCGCTTCTTCAGCTACGGGGATGGGATGTTGATCCTCTGATGCCCAGGGGCCGCCGGACAGTCCTGGGGGGCTAGGAGACCGACAGGAAGGCCTTGCAGAGCCCGTAGACCGTCTGTTCAATTTCCTGGATCGGAAGCGAGGCGTCCACGATTTCGATGCGCCATCCTTCCTTCCGCTTTTCCTCCACCAGGTCGTCGTAGGCCGCCGCCACCTTGCGTTGCATGTCCGTGACTTCGTAGATTTCCAATTCCTTCCGCTGGGCCACGCGGCGCATGGCAGACTCAGGGTCTATGCGGAAATGGACGGTGAGCCCCGGAGGCGGGAAGAGGGCGTTGAGGCGGGAGGGAAGGGCCGCTCCGCATGTCACCCCCTGGTATGCGAGGCTTGAGAGCACATAACGGTCGCAGATCACCGCCTGGCCGTCCCGCAGGCGTTCGAGGATGCCTTGGGCGCCGTACAGATGCTCGTGCCGGTCCGCCGCGAAAAGGAAGGCGACGGTGCCCGGGTCGGTGACAAGTTCCCCCTTGAGGATTCGCCGTATGAGCTGGCCTTCCGGCCTACCCGTGGGCTCCGCGGTTGCGTGGGCGGAGATTCCTTCGTCCTTCAGCCTCTTGGCCAATCTATTGAGCTGGGTCGTGGTTCCCGACCCGTCTATTCCCTCAAAAACGATGAATTTTTTCAAGCCCGGCCGAGTGTCTTCGACTTCCATAGTGTGTTAGTATATAAAATGCTCTGTAGATTATCTACGCAGGAAATCATTTGATGGCGCGAAAAAGCCTCTTCATTTTCTTTAGGATTTTTCTCGCGGGTTTCGCCGCGATTTTTCTTGCCCTTCTCTTGCTTCCCCTCCTTCCCCCCGTCTCCGACTTTGTCATAGCCAAGGTGTTCGCCTCGATAGCCGCGACGATCCATGACGCCACGGGACTCAAGGCATCCTACAGCGGGGCGTCCTTCCATCCTTATAATCGGATCAGCCTTTCCGGCTTGAGTCTTTCCTTGCCGGAGGGCCAGGGTTCCGGAAGGCCGGGGTCCGAGGGAACCGGCTCCGCAGGACCGGGCGGCGCAGGTCAGCAAGGCGCGAGTCAGCAAGGCGCGAGTCAGCAAGGCGCGAGTCAGCAAGGCGCTGGTCCCGGATCCAAGGCGCAGGAAGCCGGGGGGCAGGGGCATGGGGGACAGGGAGCTGAAGGGATGCAAGCCCCGCTTCTCACCCTTTCGACCCTCGAAGTCCGCTTCAATCTGCCAAAGCTCGTCTTCGGGCCCCGGGAAGAGGGCGTCGAAACCATCGCGGCGGGCAAGATTTCCGCCGCCCTCTCCCGAGGGGAAGCCCAAGCGCTGGCGGAAAGGCTCGCCGTCTTCCTTCAACTCCAGCCTGCCTCCGAAACCCTGCCTGCGCTGTCGTTATCCGCAGAGTCCCTCTCCATCTATCTCGCCTCCTCAACCGCAGATCCGGCGGATGCGGCCGCGGTTGCCCTAGCGGCGGCGCTTCCTCCATCTCAAGGCGCCCAGGCTTCCCCAAGCGCCCAGGCTTCCCCAAGCGCGGCGAATCCGGAAGAGCCCTCCGCGGCTTTCGCAGGCATCGCTGTGGGAGGCAAAGCGTATTCCCTGGATTTGGAGGCACTGCTCCCCGAGTATTCCTTCTCCTTCGACTCCCGCGATCTTTCCGCATCGACTGTGGACAAAAACTACCGGCTTTCCTTTTCCGAGATTCTCCTCCGTTCCCAGCGAAGGGAAGGGAGTACCTTCGCCCTTCCTCTCCCCCCTTCGAGGCCTGCGGCTCCGGCCTCGGTCTTGGAAATCCAGCGCTTCGCCGAGTCCCTTATCTCCTTCCTTTCATCCCCCGGCTCCGACAGCCCTCCGCCTGGATCGGCATCGAAGCCCTCCTCCTCCGCCGGCCCCATGCCCGGATCGCCTTCCCAGGCCAATAAACCAGCCGTTTCCGACAAGGCCAACGCCAATCCTGCAACCGTTGCGACAACCCGCGACGAAACCAAGGAAGGCGCGGTTTCCAAGGCCGAAGCCCCCGCTTCTTCGATCCCCGGATCCTTAGTAGCCGACCAGCCCGGCGGCTCGCCATCGCCATCGTCGGCCTCCTGGGCGGAAAGCCTCTCTTCCGCCCTTTCCTACATCGATTTCTCAGGTCTTTCCCTTTCCTTGCGCGATTTTTCCGCCACCATTCCCCAGGATTTGTCCTATGGCGAAATCGGAACCTTGGTCGCGATCCGCAAAAACGATGGCTTCAGCTTCGACCTGCCTGTATCCGTCTCCTTGGGGCAAAAATCCTTGCGGGTAGGGGTTGAGGGGGAAGGG
>JBFLXC010000044.1:0-19065 GCA_040757435.1 Spirochaetota bacterium
GGGGCGTCCACGGCGTAGCGGGGCAATTCCAATCCCGAAAGCCTGAGCCTCAGGCGGCGGTACAATTCCAACCCCTTCGAAAGGGGCACCCTGAAATGGGCGGTCCCCGCCGCAAGGTCTCCCTGGAAGAGGTAGTAGGGCTCCACGCCCTGGCGGGAAAGGGATGAAAACAATTCCGCCAAGGTTTCTTCGTCGTCATTAATACCTTTCAGCAGAACGCTTTGGCTTCTCAAGGGGATGCCCGAGGCCTGCAGATCCTCGACGGCCTTGAGGAAGGGGGCTGAGATTTCCCAGGGGTGGTTCACATGGAGGATGAGCTTCAAAGGCTTGCTGCGGCGAAGAAGGGCAACGAGCTCTTCGTCCACCCTTGATGGAAGGCTCACGGGAGCCCGGGTGCAGAGCCTGATCACGATGTCCCCTCCGCCCTGGCGGATCCGGCCGAAGAGGTCGGCGAGCCTTTGGTTTGAGCCGGACAGGGGATCGCCTCCGGATACCAGCACCTCCCTGATCTCAGGATGAGCCTTGAGGTATGCAGGCACCTCGGCCAGGCTTTCCTCGTCCATCCACGACCTCTCTCCGTCCAGGAGAGATCTCCTGTAGCAATGCCTGCAGAACAGCGGACACTCTCCCGTGGCCCGCACAAGGAGGCGGGAGGGGTACTGGTGCACCAGCCGGGAGGAAACCCTGTGTGAGGACTCGCCCAGGGGGTCGGGGGAGTCGGAAGGCAGGAAATGGTTTTCCTGGGCCGATGGCAGGGCTTGGGCGAGGATGGGATCCAGGGGGACCCCCCTCTCGTCCCTGCGGCAATCACGGAAATCCTCCCGTGCCAGGGACAGCCAATGCCGCGGTATGGCGACGGGAAGCCCCGAGCCGCCTTCCCATCCCGGCACGGCCCGCAGCCTATCCCTCATTCCGCCTTGCCAATCTTCGCTCATGGCCATACGCTACCGCCTTTCGCGCCGGAAGTTCAACTCCCGGGGAAGGAGGCGTAAGGCCGGTTCTTCCATGGACGCGCTTCCTCCCGGGGCGGTATACTTCCCGGGCCATGGCAAGCTACAAAAACCTCGTGTTCAAGGGCGGAGGCGTGCGGGGCATCGCGTACCTCGGCGCCCTGAAGTACTGCTTCGAACAGAATTGGCTCCGCAAGGTGGAGAGGGTCGCGGGAACCTCCGCCGGGGCTATCACCGCCGCGGTCCTCGCCCTGAACCTGGAAAGCTTCGAGGAGCTCAAGACGATCGCCGACAGCCTGGACTACCGGCGCGTCCCCTCCGAAGGCGACGAGCCGGAGCAGGTCGCAAAACCCTCCGCGGCAGGCGGCCTCGCTTCCAGGCTCCAGTCACTGGGGATCGTCAAGAACCTCCAATGCACGACCCGCCTGCTCCAGGAGAAGGGCTGGTATTCCTCCGACTATTTCTACCAATGGCTCCGCAAGGTTATCCGGGACCGCTTCGCCGTGGCCAAGGACGCCTATACCTTCAGGGACTTCGCCGATCCCTCCCTCCACAAGGAAGGGAGGAAATTCCTCGACCTCTACATCACGGGGACAGACCTAAGCAACCGCCAAAGCAGGATTTTTTCCGCCCAGGACACCCCGGACATGGAAGTGGCCATGGCGGCGCGGATCTCCATGTCCATCCCCCTCTTCTTCGAAGCCATGCCCTACCGCTACCCCGGCACGGCGGAGGACCAAGCCTACGTGGACGGAGGAATCCTTTGGAATTATCCCATCGGCCTCTTCGACGATCCAAGGTACGGCAGGAAGTTTTCCGAAGGGGTGAACCAGGAAACCCTGGGGTTCTTTGTCTTCTCCTCCCCTGACAAGGAAGGCTTCAAGCCCATAAGGACCCTGGTCGACCATGTGGGGGCCCTCTTCGAAACCCTCCTCCTCGCACAGGAAAGACTGGTGTTCCAGGGTGAGTCCCCCCGGGGAAGGACGATTTTCATCGACGACGCGGGAGTGGAGCAGACCGAGTTCGACATAAAAGTCGGCGACCAAACCTATTCGGCCCTCTTCGATTCCGGCTACAGGGCCGCCGCCGCCTTCGCAAAGGATAGGCTCGCAGCGGATTCCTTCATTGGAAGGCTCCAGCGACGGCTCGGGTGGATTTAAGCTTGAGGATTTTGCAAGAATATGTAATACTGTCCGGACGCGAAAAATGATTTCCCTGGAGAGACTGCGCCCATGAAAGAAAGAATGGAAAGACTTAAGTCGGTGAAGGCCTTGATAAAAGCCCATAGGATCGATTCCCAAGAGACCTTGCTGCAGCTCCTGGCGGAATCAGGCTACAACGTCACCCAGGCAACCCTCTCCCGGGACCTCAAGTACCTCAAGGTGGGCAAGGTGGCGGACGGCCATTCCGGGTATTATTATACGGTTCCTTCCGACGAGGAAAGAAAGGAGTCGGAGAAGCATTACATCCAGGATTTCCTCCGCGGCTACGTCGCCATAGATTGGAACGACTCCGTGGCGGTGGTGCGCACCTTCTCCGGCCATTCCGATTCGGTGGCCTTGGCGATAGACAACATGGGCCTTGAGGATGTGCTCGGCACCGTTTCGGGAAGGGACAACGTGGTCTTCATAGCCCTGCGCAAGGGCAGCAAGGGAGAGGACCTGGTCAAATCCCTTAAGGAAAAGATTCCGGAGTTCGAAGCGGAGTAGCCCGAAGGCCCTACCGGGCCGCTCCTCGGTCTTGGGCAAGCTTCCTTTGCCTCATCGCCCTGTGCTCCTCCTCGAGATGCTCCAGCAGGTATTCGACCTTCCATCCGAGGCTTGTCGGGGTGGTTGTGGCGAAGGCGGTATTGTCCGCCTCCAGACCCAGGGCTTTTACCGCCCGCATGACCAGCAGGGCTTCTTCGTTCGTATAGCCGTGGAGGACCACGGCCTTCATCGTTCCGTCCATGGGGCGAGTATATATCGGGCGCTCCCGCCGAGGGAACCTGTTCTTGCCTTGTTTTTCCGCCCATCGTATTTTATGGGGAGGGATACTTCCCCTAGGAAAACCAATGAACTACGAACGATTCACCTTGAAGGCGCAGGAAGCGGTCCGGGACGCCTCCGCCCTTGCCCAGCGCCACGACAACCCCAGCGTCGAGGCTGAACATCTTCTCTACGCGCTCCTCACCCAGGAGGAGGGCGTGGTGCCTTCCCTCCTTGATCGCATAGGCGCCGACAGGGCCCATGCGGAAAGGGCCGTGGAGTCGGCGATCTCCAAGCTCCCCAAGGCCTATGGCAACGCCTCCCAAGTCTACCTCTCAGGTTCGGCATCGAAGGCCCTCTCCAAGGCCGAGGCGGAGGCCGCGGCCCTCAAGGACGAATACGTGGCGGCCGAACACATCCTCCTTGGCATCCTGGCCGGGGAATCGGCCGCCCAAGCCCTGCTCAAGGCGGCGGGAGTCACAAAGGACGCGGTGCTCTCCGCCCTGGTGGCTGTCCGTGGAAGCCGCAGGGTGACGGACCAGCAGGCGGAGGAAAAGTACCGGGTTTTGGAGAAATACTGCCGCGACCTCACCGCCCTGGCCAGGGCCGACAAGCTCGATCCCGTGATAGGCCGGGACGAGGAGATCAGGCGGGTCATGCAGGTCCTCTCCCGCAGGACGAAAAACAATCCCGTCATCATCGGCGAGCCGGGGGTGGGAAAGACTGCCATCGTGGAAGGGCTGGCCAGGCGGATCATTTCCAAGGATGTGCCCGACAGCCTGGAGAACAAGAAGCTCCTTGCCCTGGACCTGGGCTCCCTCATCGCGGGCGCCAAGTTCCGGGGAGAGTTCGAGGAAAGGCTCAAGGCAGTGATCGAGGAAATCCAAAAGTCAGAAGGCTCCATCATCCTCTTCATCGACGAACTGCACACCCTGGTGGGGGCGGGGGCGAGCGAGGGCGCCATGGACGCCTCCAATCTCCTGAAGCCCGCCCTGGCCCGGGGCGAGCTCAGGGCCATAGGCGCCACGACCCTGGACGAATACCGCAAGCACATCGAGAAGGACGCCGCCTTGGAGCGCCGATTCCAGCCTGTCTACTGCGCAGCCCCGAGCGTGGAATCCACCATAGCCATCCTCCGGGGCCTCAAGGAACGGTATGAGGTCCACCACGGCGTCCGCATCAGGGACGACGCACTCATCGCCGCAGCAACCCTTTCTGACAGGTACATAACCAGCCGCTTCCTGCCCGACAAGGCCATAGACCTGGTGGACGAGGCGGCGAGCCGCCTCAAGATGGAAATCGAAAGCCAGCCCACGGAGCTGGACGTGATCGAGAGGAAGCTCCTTCAGCTCAGGATGGAGGCCCAAGCCCTAGGCAAGGAGGCGGATCCCGCCTCCTCGGAGCGGCTTTCCAAGCTCGAAAAGGAAATAGCCGAGCTTTCCTCCCGCAGGGACGGCATGAAGCTCCGTTGGGAGGGCGAGAAGCGGAAAATCGAGGCCATCAGGGAGCTTAAGCAGAGGATCGAGGAGCTCAAGAGCGAGGCGGACAGAAAGCTCCGGGAAGGAGACCTGGCCTCGGCGTCGGAGATAAAGTACGGAAAGCTCCTTGCCGCGCAGAAGGAACTGGATGAACTCGGCGCCCAGATGAAGGCCAAGGACCAGGAATCCCGCCTCCTTCGCGAGGAAGTGTCGGAGGAGGACATCGCCAGGGTTGTCTCCGCCTGGACGGGAATCCCCGTCTCAAAGATGCTCTCGGCGGAGTCCAAGAAGTTCATCGACCTGGAGTCCCGCCTGGGATCCCGGGTGATCGGCCAGGAGGCGGCCCTCAAGGCGGTATCCGACGCCATCCGCCGCAACCGCGCGGGGCTCTCGGATCCAAAGAAGCCCCTGGGCTCCTTCCTCTTCCTGGGTCCCACGGGGGTGGGCAAGACCGAGCTGGCCAAGGCCTTGGCCGAGTTCCTCTTCAACGACGAAAAGGCGCTGACCCGGATCGACATGAGCGAATACATGGAGAAGCACGCCGTTTCCAGGCTCATCGGAGCCCCTCCGGGCTACGTGGGCTACGAGGAAGGCGGGCAGCTCACCGAGGCGGTCCGGAGAAGGCCGTACTCTGTGGTGCTTTTCGACGAAGTCGAAAAAGCCCATCCCGAGGTCTTCAACGTATTGCTCCAAACCTTGGACGACGGCCGCCTGACCGACGGCCAGGGCAGGGTGGTCGACTTCCGCAACGCCATCATCATCATGACCTCCAACCTGGGCTCCGAGCTCATCCTCGAGGCCAAGGACATGGAGGAAGTGCGGAAGGACATAGACTCCCTCCTGAAGCTGCAGTTCAAGCCGGAGTTTTTAAACCGCATCGACGAGATAGTTTTGTTCGAACGCCTCTCCAAGGAGATGATTGGGCGGATCGCCGGGTTGCGCCTTGGGGAGCTCGCCCAAAGGCTTGCCCAAAGGGGCGTCGTCCTCGAGGTGGAGCCCGAGGCCAAGGCCTTCGTGGCGGAACAGGGATTCGACCAGCGCTTCGGGGCCCGGCCCCTGAAGAGGGCGGTCCAATCCCTCCTGGAAAATCCTCTTGCCCTCATGCTTCTATCCGGCGAGATAGGGGAAGGGGAGGCGGTGAGAGTCTCCCTGAAGGGCGGCGGCCTCGCCTTCGAGGCCTCGGCGCAGACGGGAAATCCCGATGCTTGATCCGGAGCCTCAGGCGGGGGCGGCAGTCTCCGACTCACACGCCCATCTGGGCCACATAGTCCAGAGGCTGGGACAGGATCGGACCAGGGCCGTCCTCGATGCCTACGAGGCTTCGGATTCGGCCTTCATCCTCGACATTGGAACAAGGCCGGGGGACCTGGGGGAGAGGATCGGGGCCTTCGGGGCGTGGAGCAGGGTCCGGTTCTCCGCCGGGCTCTGGCCGGGCGCCGAAAGCCTTGAGAATCCCAACGCAGCCCTCTTCGCCTTGGAGAAGGATTTAAAGAGCGGCGCCTGTTCGGCGTTGGGGGAATGCGGCCTGGATTACCACCACATGGAGGCCGAGCCCGCGCGGCAGAAAAGCCTATTCCGTTCGCAAGCCCTCCTGGCTGTGGAATATGGCCTTCCCCTGATAGTACATTCCCGTGACGCCTACCTGGACACCTTGGAAGTGGTGGCCGAGACTGCCTCCTACATCCCCGTGGTCATCCACTGCTTCGGCTACGGGCCCAGGGAGGCGGAGAAGTTCCTCGAGGCGGGCTGCCGCCTCTCCTTCGCGGGAAACTTGAGCTACAAGGGCGCCGGAGCGCTCAGGGAAGCCTTCCTCGCCTGTCCCCTGGACAGGCTTCTATTGGAAACCGACGCGCCCTACATGAATCCCCTTCCGTTCCGGGGCAAGCCTTCCACCTCCCTGGACATACTCCGCACCCTTGGGCTTGGGGCTGCCTTGAGGAACATGGAGACCGACGACCTGGCGAGGAAGCTTTCGGGGAATGCGGACGAGCTTTTTCCGATGAAAGGGAGGGGAGGCTTCAGGGCCGGAGGCGCAAAGGAAGGCTTGTAGACTTCGGAATATCCCGTCCACCCTCCAAGGCTCTCAAAAGGCGGAGGGCGGCCCGCGCAAGGGCGGCCTGGTCCGCCTCAAGGCGCAGGTCGAAGGGCTCCGGGCTGCGGACCCCGTCCTTGCCGGGGGCTTCACGGCTCCCGACCTTCGCGGCGGTCCAGGTGGTCTGATCGGCGTACACGGCCTTGAGGTCTTCGCCGAACCGGGACCTCGCGTCTCGGGCGGCGGACCAGGCCGCCCAGGAGTCATCCAGAGCCAGGACAAGGACCCGCGGCCCATCCATGGCGATTTTGTCCAACTCCGAGGAGAGAAAGCCGGATAGGTCTATCTGGGAGGGGTCGGGGGCTATCTCCCGGACTATGACCGCGCCTGGTCCGAGCCCTTCCTCGGCCGCGGCTACGAAGGCTTTCAGGGCCGGCTGTCCGCGCAGGAAGTTCCTTTGGAAGAAGATCGCCGCCTTCGCCCCCCCTCCGGCTTCCGCCGCCGCCTTCCTTCCCATGGCGGCATAGGACGATCCATAGTCGAAGTCCAGGTTTCTCATCCAAGGGCGGTCGAAAAGCAAGGAGGAGGAGAAGAGGGCCAAGGTCGAGGGCGCGTTTCCCGAAGCCTCAAGCCCAAGGGCGCCAATTTCCCCGGCCAGCACAATCGCGGCCAGGGGGCTGGCCAAGATAGCCCGAGGCGGGGAGCCCTTGGCCGTGCCGGAGGATCCCAGGACCTTCCTGGCCTGGGCCTTGAGCTCCCCGGGCTTGGTCGCCTGGGCTCCGATCCCCGCGGCGGCCGATGGAAGGATCGCCTTGAAGGCCTCGTCCATGAAGATCGCCTTTTCCTTGCCTGCGCAGGAAGCGGCGGAAAGGAAGGCCGACAGGAGGATGGCTGCCAGAGGCGCGAGGCGTAAGGTCCGGCGGCGCGGCCCAAGCCTTGCGCCGGTGGTTGTGCGGTCCATGTTGCTCAAGGCTCTCCTAGTTGACCACGGATACGTCCGGACATAAGATTACCAGGAATCGCCGCTCCAGAGAAGCGGCTCGCCCCATCGGAGGTATCATGACAAGTTATAAGGATTTGGGACTGGTCAACACGGTAGACCTGTTCAAGAAGGCCGTCGCGGGAGGCTACGCCATCCCCGCCTACAACTTCAACAACCTGGAGCAGCTCCAGGCTATCATCATGGCCTGCGTGGAAACCAAGAGCCCCGTGATCCTCCAGGTATCCTCCGGAGCCCGCAAGTACGCCAACTCCACCCTCCTTAGGAACATGGCCAAGGGAGCGGTGGAATACGCCAAGGAACTGGGCTTCGCGATCCCCATCGTCCTCCACCTTGACCACGGGGACAGCTTCGAGCTCTGCGTGGACTGCATTGAGAGCGGATTCTCCTCCGTGATGATCGACGGATCCCATCTCCCCTACGAGGAGAACGTCGCCCTCACCAAGAAGGTCTGCGAGTACGCCCACTCAAGGCCGGATTACGTGTCCGTGGAGGGGGAGCTGGGCGTCCTGGCGGGCGTCGAGGACGACGTCTCTGCGGAACACAGCCACTACACCCGCCCCGAGGAGGTCGAGGACTTCGTAAGGAAGACCGGGGTGGACAGCCTTGCCATATCCATCGGAACCAGCCACGGACGGGCGAAGTTCAAGCCCGAGCAGTGCACCAAGACCGCGGACGGCGTGCTCGTCCCGCCCCCCTTGCGCTTCGACATCCTCGAAGAGATCGAAAAGCGGATTCCCGGCTTCCCCATCGTCCTCCACGGCTCATCCTCCGTTCCCATGGAGTATGTCCGCATGATCGAGCAGTACGGCGGGAAGCTCAAGGATTCCGTGGGCATCCCGGAGGAGCAGCTCAGGAAGGCCGCCCGCAGCGCTGTATGCAAGATTAACATAGATTCCGACGGGCGCCTGGCCATGACCGCCCTGGTCCGGAAGGTCCTGGCGGAAAAGCCCGAGGAGTTCGATCCCCGCAAATTCCTCGGCCCCGCCCGGGACGAACTGAAGAAGCTCTACGCCAGGAAGAACGCGGAAGTCCTGGGTTCCGCCGGAAAAGCCTGACAAGTACCACCGTTTTAGGCGGCGCAGGTATTTACCCGATTTGGACTTATATGGTAGTATTCGCGCCGCGCCCGTACGCGTGATCAACCGCGCGCGCACCGGGCGCGTCGATCCGTCGTCCGTCCCCCCGTTACGGCGAACGGATCAGCGCAAGAGGAGGTCAGTTGGCAGACAAGGATTTGCGGATCAATGAACAGATCCGCGTTCGCGAGGTGCGGCTCATAGACGAAAAGGGCGAGCAGCGAGGCATCATCCCCACCCTCGAGGCGATCAGGATCGCCAGGGAAGTGGGACTGGACCTCGTGGAGGTCGCCCCCCAGTCGGTTCCCCCGGTGTGCAAGCTTTTGAACTATGGCAAGTTCAAGTTCGAGCAGGAAAAGAAGATCAAGGACGCGAAGAAGCATACGAAGGCCACGGAGCTCAAGGAGATCCGTATGCAGCCCAAGATCGCCGAGCACGACCTTGATTTCAAGTCCAACCACATCAGGGAGTTCCTTGAGCAGGGCAACAAGGTCAAGGTCACGATCCGTTTCCGCGGCCGCGAGCTCGCCCACACCGAGATCGGCGAAGAGATCCTCAAGAAAATCCTTGGCAAGCTGGAAGGCTTCTACATCATGGAAAAGCTCCCCCTCATGGAGGGCAGGTTCATGTCCATGGTGCTGCAGCCCAAGGCCTCGATCATAAAGCGACAAGCGGCATCGGAAGCCCCGGCGCCCGATACGGCTTCCGTATAGCCAGACATCCAGAAGGACGGTACATCATGCCCAAGATGAAGACGAAGAAGGCCGCGGCCAAGAGGTTCACCCTCACCGCTTCCGGCAAGGTCAAATACAAGAAGATGAACCTTCGCCATATCCTGACCAAGAAAACCACCAAGCGGAAGAGAAACTTGCGCAAGGCGGGGTATGTGGCGGCTGGTCCCGTGCACCAGATCAAGAAGAAGCTCCTGCCCAACGGCTGAGCGGCCCATCAGAAGAGGAGAAATAGCGTATGTCGAGAGCAGTTGACGGTACCAGAAGAAAGGACCACCGCAAGAAGATACTTAAGATAGCCAAGGGATACTGGGGGCGCCGCCACTCCAACTACAAGGTAGCCAAGGACGCTGTGGCGAAGGCCCTGTCCGACGCCTACAAGGACCGGAGGGACAAGAAGGGAGTGTTCAGGACCCTTTGGATCGCCAGGATCAACGCGGCCTGCCGCGCCCAGGACATGACCTACAGCCGTTTCATCGAAGGCATGGCGAAGGCCGGCATCGTGATCGACCGCAAGCTCCTGGCCGACCTGGCGGTGAGGGATCCCGCGGCATTCACCTCCGTGGTGGACGCGGCCAAGGCCGCCCTTAAGGCCTAAGGTATGGTGAAGCTCGAGCAGATACGCGCCCTGGAGGCGCGGGTGGAAAAGGCGGTCGTGCTGATCGACAAGCTGCGCAAGGAAAACGCGGAGCTTGAGCAACGTCTTTTGGAAGCCTCCGGCGCCCACGACCTCCTGGCGGCGGAAAATGCCGAGCTTAAGATCAAATTGGAATCCTTGCCCGACGAGGATTTCCTGGACAAGCTTTCCCAGGCCGAGGCGCGGTGCGATTCCGAGTCGCGCAGGCGCCTTGAGCTGGAGGAGCTCCTCGCCGCGGCCAAGGCCGAGGCCCAGGAGCACAAGGCCCGGGCAGAAGCCGCCCAGGCCAAGGCCTCGGAGCTGGAAGCGAGCGCCGAGGAATTCAAGTCGGAACAGCTTAGGATAGAGGAAGGCCTCGCCCATGCCCTGAGCAAGCTCGACGCCTTCGAGGATATGGTGATGGGCATAACACCGCCATCCACCGTGGAGGAAGGCCCCAAGGCCTCCGAATCCGCAGCCCAGGAGGCGGATACCCAGAAGGAAGCTTCCGCAGAAAATGAGCTCGACATATTCTGACGGCAAGGACAGGCGCGGCGCCCAGATCCTGCCCATAGAGATCCTCGGCGTCACCTTCACCATCCGCACCGACGAGGATCCGGAGTACATCGAAGGGCTGGTGGAGGAACTCAAGCAGCGCCTTTCCGCCATTTCCGGCCAGATGAAGATTGTCGATCCCCTGAAGCTCGCCCTGGTGGGGAATCTCCTGGTCCTGGACGAATTGCGCAGGGGAAACCCCCGGGGCGCGGCAGAATCCAGGGATTTCGAAGCCGAGAACCTCATCCGGGACATAGACAGGAAGCTTGGCGAGCTGGGACTGTAGGTCCCGGGCTTTCAGGCGGCGCAGAGCATGAGAAAAACCGGCCAAGGGCCGGGGAACCCATAGGAGCCTTGAATGATTATCCCTCTTGAGGATTTGATTAATTACCATACCAACTCGTACGAGCTCGCCGTGGCGATTAACCGCAGGGCTTTCCAGCTCGCGGTTCTGAAGACCCCGGAAGTCGAGAAGAGCAACGGCAAGGTCGTTTCCCTCTCCGCCCAGCAGGTCTTCCAAAAGCAGGTGGATTATCGCTTCATCGTCGGCTAAGGTACTGGTGGTCACAGGCCCGACGGCCTCGGGCAAGACAGAGCTCCTCGATTCCGTGTTCGGAAGGGGAGCTTCTTTTTTTGCCTCCCTGCCATCAGGGTACGGCTCTGCCGGCGTGGTTTCCGCGGATTCCATGCAGGCCTACCGCGGGATGGACATAGGGACGGCCAAGCCGGGCCAAGACCTCCTCTCGAGGCTTCCCCACCTTCTCATAGACATCCTCGACCCGGACCAGCAGTATACCGCCGGAGACTTCGTGCGCCTGGCGGACGCCGCCTGCGCCCAGCTTTCCGCCCGGGGCATCCTTCCCATCGTGTCGGGCGGCACGGGATTCTATCTCCGGTCCTTCGTCTGCGGCCCTTCCTCCGCCCCACCAGCGGCGCAGGCCCTGAGGAAGGCAGTGGCGGAGGACCTGGCCGCCCTAGGCGCGCAGGCGCTTAGGGATGAGCTGGCGAAGGCGGATCCCGGGCTCTGCGCCAGGATCAAGCCGCGTGATCTGTACCGACTGACAAGGGCGGTGGAGATCCTCAGGGCCACGGGAAAGCCTCCTTCGGAATTCGCACCTTCCGCCTCACCGAGGAAGGGCTACGAATTCCTCATCGTCGGCGTGGAGAGGCCCAAGGCCGAGCTCAAGGAGAGGATCTATGCCCGTGCGAGGAGCTTCATGGACAAGGGCTTGGGAAGGGAGTTCGCCCTCCTGGCGGAAAAAGGCTATGGGCCCGAGAGCCCGGGCATGAAGGCTATCGGCTACAGGGAATTCTTCGACCTGGGGGGAAGGCCCGAGTCCGAGATAGCCGAGGCCATCGCCATGAACACCCTGCATTACGCCAAGCGGCAGACGACCTTCCTCAAGGCCCTGCCAGGCATCAGGTGGATTCCCCCCGACGCCTCGAGGCTCGCGGAACTGGCCGCGGATTTCCTCTCCCCTCCCTGAGCTCCTTGGAGAAACCGCTTCTCCAAGGAGGGGAAACCTTATATACTCCGGTTTCATGGACATGACGACCATCCTGGGGGCGGCCTTGCTTTCCCTCCTTCCCATATCGGAGCTGCGGGGAGCCATCCCGTTCGCCGTCCTACGTGGCATGGACCTCCTGCCAGCCGCCTTGCTCTGCGTGGCCGTCAACGCCCTCGTCCCCATCCTCGCCTTTGTCTTCCTCTCCACCATCCACAGGCTCTTCTACCGCCTCTCCTGGTACAAGGTCTTTTTCGACAGCTTCGTGGAAAAGGCTAGGGCCAAGGTCCACAGGCAGGTGGAAAAGTACGGATACTGGGGGCTCTTGGTATTCGTGGCGGTGCCGCTTCCGGTGACCGGTGCCTGGACCGGGGCCCTCGGTGCCTGGGTCCTCGGCATGGATAGGAAAAAGGCCGCCCTGGCCATCGCCGCGGGCGTGGTCGTGGCGGGCGTCGCAGTCTCCCTCCTGGTGGGCGCCTTGGGCGCAGGGGCCAGGAGCATATTCTTCAAAACCTTGTAAGGGATATCCGGCGCGCCAAGAAGTTCGGACATCAGGGATACCTATGCATATTCGCTTTGAAAAGGAACTGGACCCGGAGCAGTACATGGCGGTCTCTGCCACGGAGGGCCCCCTGCTCATCATCGCGGGGGCGGGATCGGGCAAGACCAGGGTCATAACCTTCAGGATAGCCAAGCTCCTTAGCCAGGGAGTCCCGCCGGAATCCATCCTGGCCTTGACCTTCACGAACAAGGCCGCGAGGGAAATGGCCCAGCGGGCCAGGGAGCTTTCGGGGCTTCCCCTCAAGAACCTCCACATCTCCACCTTCCATTCCTTCGGCGCCTGGTTCCTCAGGAAGGAAATCCACCGCCTGGGATGGAGGGACAACTTCACCATCTACGACGAACAGGACAAACTCCAGGCCTTGAAGGAATGCGCCCGGGACCTGGGGTACGCCATGGAAGGTTTCGACCCCAAGGTAGCCGCCCAGGAGATTTCAGCCCGGAAGGCCGGGACCTTGGGCATCCGCCGCGGGGAGGGCGGTGAGGGCGGGGATTGGGGGCGCCTGGGCGAGGAATACAGGAAGGCGCTGAAAGTGTACAACGCCGTCGATTTCGACGACCTCATAGCCCTTCCCCTGGAGATCATGGCCCGCCATCCCGAGGCGGCCAAGGCGCTTTCGCGGCGCTTCAGCCACGTGATGATAGACGAGTTCCAGGACACCAGCCTCCAGCAGTACGAGTTGGTCAAGGCCTTCGCGGGGAACAACCTCTGCGCCGTGGGGGACGACGACCAGTCGATCTATTCCTGGCGGGGAGCCAACTTCGGGAACATAGAACGCTTCGAGCGGGACCATCCCGGACTTCTGGAAGTCAAGCTGGAGAGGAACTACCGCTCCACCTCCCTCATCCTGGATGCCGCGAACGCCCTCATCTCCAAGAACCAGAAACGTAAGATAAAGAATCTCTGGTCCCCCTTGGGAAAAAAGGGGCTTCCCATTGTCCTTGAGGAAGCGCAGGACGACCTTGAGGAAGCCCGGAGCATAGCCGCGAGGATACGGAGGCTCAGGATAGCGGACTCCCTGGCCTGGGACTCCTTCGGCATCCTGGTGCGCACCAACGCCCAGGCCAGGGTCGTCGAGGAAACCCTCATGGAAGAAGGCCTGCCCTACAGGACCGCGGGAGGACCTTCCTTCTACCAACGGAAGGAAGTCAGGGACATGCTCGCCTATCTGAGGGTCGTCGCCAACCCCGACGACGACATGAGCCTCCTGAGGATCATCAACGTTCCGCGCCGGGGGGTGGGGAAGACGGGGCTGGAGCGCATAACCGCCTTCTCGCGGGCCGGCGGTCTTTCGATCCGAGCCGCCCTGGAGACGGCGAAAAGGAACGGCGACGCCCTCGTCCAGCACCGCTCGGTCCAGGACGCGACGGAATTCCTGGAATACATCCTCGGGCAGAGGGATCTGTTCCTTTCCCGCAGGAAACCCGTCTCGGCCTGCCTCAAGGAACTTGTGGCCCACATAGGTTATTGGCACTACCTCATCGAGGAGCATAGGAACGAAGAGAAGAAGGCGGGATGGAAGTACCGCAACATAGAGCTACTCATAGCCTCCATCGAGCGATGGGAGAAGGACCCAGACACCTTGGATTCAGGGCTTTTCGCCTATCTCGCCCGTGTTGCCCTGGCGACCAGGGACGATCCTGAGGATGAGGAGGGGAAGGTGAGCCTCCTCACCATCCATGCCGCCAAGGGGCTGGAGTTCGACGTAGTCTTCATCCCCGGCTGCGAGGAAGGGGTCATACCCCACGCCAGGTCGGTCGAGGAGGGGGGAGGGGATCTGGAGGAGGAGCGGAGACTCTTCTATGTCGCCTTGACGAGGGCGAAGAAAAAGCTCTTCCTGAGCCGCTGCCTCTGCCGGCGGCAAAGAATGCAGGCCGTGGAGACGAAGGCTTCGTCCTTCCTGGCGGAACTCCCTCCCGAGCTTCTCCGGTCCGAGGAAAGCCCCGAGCCCGGCAAGTCGGAGGAAGAGCTCAAGGCGGAGATGCTGGCGAGGATGAAGGCCCGGTTCCAGCCGATATCCACGTGAGTTCATGGCGGTTGTGCCACAGGTGAACGACCATTGAGCCTGGCAGGGCGGCGAAGAGGGAAGTGGTTTCCCTGTCCCAGTCCTCGCCCTGCATCTTTATCGTGCAGATGAAGCGCTTTGCCAACCCCGACTCAAGCCAGGACTCGATCCACCGGTAAAGTGCCTTGGGATAGCAGATCACATCGGAGCAGAGCCAATCCACCGGTCCAATGTCCCCAGGCTTGAGGGAAAAGGCGTCCCCGCGGAGGAACCGCACTCCCTTCATGGCTGCCACTGAGTCGGCCAGCGGAGCCCTGTCCACGGCGATGACCTCGGCGCCCAGACCCGCCAGGGCCCAGGTCCAGCCTCCCGGGCTTGCGCCCGCGTCAAGGCACAGGTCTCCGGGTCCGGGCAGGCGGCCGGCATGAAGGAGGGCTTCCCAGATCTTCCTGTAGGCCCGGGAGGGAGGGCCCTCTTTATCCTCGACGAACTGGAATTCCCCGTTGGGGAAGGGATTCGAGCAGCGGGCGCTTGCCAGGAGGGTATGCTCGTCCAGCAAGGTGAAGGCTCCCATGGGAGAGCCGGGCAGGGCGAAGGGGAAGGCCTTGGGCTTCGCGGGAATGGGGGGAAGCGCCTCGGATATCAAGGCCATCCGCCTGTGCAGGCGGGCAGGGCAGGGGGCCCAGTTCCTTTGCATCGCCCTCAAGGCCTTGGCCGCCTCGGAAATGGAGCCGAACTCCAGGATGAAAGGCTCCAGCCACACGTTCCTGGTCCAGTACACCGGCCCCGGTTCCGGGGCGTCCCAAAGGCTTACGAGCTCCCCGTCCACGCGGCTGGGCCTGGGGATCTCCCCCAGCAGATGGTGGAGGAATCCTCGGGCGGCGAGGTAGCTCTTGCCAGGGAGGTAGCGCATAGGCGATGCTAGCATCCTAGCCAAGGTTTGCTCAATGGCGGCCCTCGGGGCCGGAAAGGGGAGACGCCCAGCATGTCCAAGCCAGGAAGCGAAAGGATTTTACGCGATCCCCTCTGGGGAGACATAAGTTTCGACGCCTCCTTGTCAGTCCTCCTGGGAGCCCGGGAGTTCCTCAGGCTCGACAAGGTGCGCCAGCTGGGCCCCGTGGCCCAGGTCTATCCGGGAGCGACCCATACCCGCCTCTCCCACAGCCTCGGCGTGTACCACCTGGCGAAGAAGACCATGGCCGCCTTGGAAGAGCGGGGCATGCTTCCCTTCGCCACCCAGGAAGGGCGCAGATCCTTCCTGGCCGCATCCCTTTTCCATGACATAGGCCACTTTCCCTACGCCCATTCCCTCAAGGAGCTTCCCCTGGAGTCCCACGAATCCATGGCGGGGAGGGCGGTGCAGGCTGAGCCTCTGGCCTCGCTCCTAGGCTCCGCGGGAGCGGACCCAGCCATGGTGGCCAGGATCATCGACACCAAGCTCCCCCTGGACGCCGGGCGGGGCGGGGAAGGGGAGACGAGGTTCTACCGAGGGCTTCTGTCGGGCGTCCTGGATCCCGACAAGGTGGATTACCTCACCAGGGATGCCTTCCATTGCGGCGTGCCCTACGGAATACAGGACGCGGAGTACATAGCGCGGAGGCTTTCGGTCGAGGATGGCGAATTGGTCCTGGACGCCAAGGGAGCCATGAGCGTCGATGCAGTCCTCTTCTCCAAATACCAGATGTACCGGGCCGTGTATTGGCATCCCGTCGTCCGCTCCGCCACCGCGGCGGTGAAGAAGGCGGTTTCCCTAGGCCTTGATTCCGGGATCCTGGAACCCCGGGAGCTCTACGGCCTCGGGGATGGGGAGTTCGAAGTCCTGCTCGCCCGGCGCTTCCCCTCCTCCCCACTCGTCCGATCCGCCTTCTTCGGCCAGGCCTTCGAGGAGGTCGCCTCCTATCCCTACGACCAAGCCAATCCGCGGCATAGGGAGCTTTCGAACCTGGAGAGGCGCAGGGAGGCGGAGTCGCTCCTGGCCTCCTCCTGCGGCGCTGAAGGCGAATCCGTCGCCATCGATATTCCCGAACCCATCCACTTTGAAAGCGAACTCAAGGTTCGGGGAGAGGAGGGCGGCCTTGTTCCCTTCTCCCAGGCCTCGGTCCTCTTCCCGGGCGGAAAATCCGCCTTCCTCGCCGCCTCCCTTAGGCGGATCCGCCTTTTCGCCCAACGCGGATCCGAGGGCGGCAGGCTTGCCGCCGCCTTTGAGGAATTCCTAATGGCATAAGGTGAAAATCCCGCCGCAGCTCCCCATTTCCCATCCTCTCCGCCCCCAAATTCCCCATATCTATACATTCGTATAGCGGTATCACAATAAATATTAGTTCTGTCGATTCTTTTCTTTTTCCTTTCATTGACAGTCCTGGAAACGAGGCTAAAATGAGACTGAGTGGAGAAAAGTGGTAAATAGTAGGAAATAGTGGATGAAATTATTGACTGGAGAGTTCAAGAACACCTTGGACGAAAAAGGCAGAATATCGCTCCCCGCCCGCATGAGGAGCGAACTCCCCGGGGCTACCCTTATCCTGACCCAGGGGATAGACGATTGCCTTTGGCTCTTTCCCCCCCAGCAGTGGGAGGAGCTCTCCGGCAAGCTCATGGAGCACACAAGCCCCTTCCAGGCGCGCTCGAGGCTCATCCAGCGGCGCATCCTCGCCCCCGCCCAGGAAGTGGAGATCGATAGGCTCGGAAGGATATCCATCCCCCAGGCCTTGAGGGAGTTCGCCCACCTTTCCAGGGAATGCGTGATCCTGGGGATCTCGAAATACATTGAAATCTGGAACGCCGAGGATTACCGCGCCTACCTCGAAGCCAACAAGGAAGAGTTCGCCAAGGCCGCCGAGGAACTCCAGGGAGTGAACCTGTGACCGGGGAATACCATGTGCCCGTAATGGTTCCCCAGGTCATGGAACTGTACGCCCGGGTGTCCGCGAATCCCAGGAAGGTGTTGGATTGCACCCTGGGAGCCGGCGGGCACGCCCTTGAAATGCTCAAGTCCGGCGGAGTGGAGAAATACATCGGGATCGACGCGGACCCCGAAGCCAGGCGAAGGGCGGAAGCCAGGCTCGCCGCCTATTCCCAGGTCCTGGAACTGCGTCCCGGATTCTTCGACGAAGTCCTGCAGGGGCTTGGGGGCTCCTTCGACTTCATCCTCTTCGATCTTGGCCTTTCCATGCATCAGTTCGAGGACTCGGCCCGCGGTTTTTCCTTCCTCCGGGAGGAAGCCCTGGACATGAGGATGTCCCCGGAGCAGGAAACCTCGGCCTTCGACATCGTGAATTCGACGCGGGAAGAGGATTTGGCCAACCTCATCTACGCCTACGGCGAAGAGCGCTACTCGCGGCACATCGCCAAGGCGATCTGCAAGGCGAGGGCGAGGGGCCAGGTGAGGACTTCGGCGGCCCTCGCACAGATCATCGCCGACGCCGTGCCTCCCTCCTACCGCCACGGGCGGATCCATCCCGCCACCCGGACCTTCCAAGCCATCCGCATCTCGGTGAACGACGAGCTTGGCAGGGAGGAGAGGGGATTGGCCCTCGCCGCCGACCTTCTGGCCCCGGGAGGCATCCTGGCCGTGATCTCCTTCCATTCCCTGGAAGACAGGATAGCCAAGCGTTTTTGCAAGGACCTGGCGAAGTCCAAGGGCCTTGCGGAGCTGTACAAGAAACCTCTGGTCCCGGATGAGGCGGAGTGCGAAGCCAATCCCGCCTCCCGGAGCGCCAAGCTGAGGGCGGTGCAAAGGCCCTCGGCGGGGGAAAAAGCATGAGAAAGACGCGTTTCTGGACCCTCCTGGCCGTAGCCGGGATCTTCCTTTTAGGCCTTGCGTGGCAGGCTTCGCGCTTCGCCGACCTTTCCGCCAAAGCCAGGAACCTTGAAAGGATCCAGGAGGCATGGATCGTCGAAAACCGGAAGGTGGACGCGGAGATAGCGCAGCTCGCCTCCCGGGAGAGGACAATGGCCATGGCGCGGCGCCTGGGCCTTGCGGCCGCCAAGCCCGAGGATGTGACCAAGGTGCAGATCGCCCCGAAGGGGAGGTCTGAATGATCTTCGAAGCAGGGGAGATCGGGGGCATGATCGGCGCTGCCTGCAAGGGAAACCTTAGGGCCAAGGTGACGTCCGTATCCTTGGATTCCCGGGACTGCGGTCCGGGCAGTCTTTTCGTGGCCTTGAAGGGAGAGCGGGCGGACGGCCACGACTACATAGTCCAGGCCCTGGAGCGCGGGGCTTCCTGCGCCTTGGCGGAAAAGGAAAAAGCCCACAGCGTCCTCGCCTCCGTCCCCCCAGGGCTCCTTGAGAAGTCCTGCCTCATTTTCCTGGACAATACCTTGCACGGTTTCCAGCGCCTCGCCCGGGAGCATGTGCGCAGGATCAGGGGCTTGCTCAGGATCGGCGTCACCGGGTCATCGGGAAAGACCACCACCAAGGAATGCCTGGGAGCGATCCTTCGAGCCGCCTATCCGGAAGGAACCGTCGCGGTGGGGAAGGGGAACCTCAATTCCGACTCAGGCCTTCCCCTGGCCCTCTTCTCCCTTGAGCCGACCCACAAGGCCGCGGTATTCGAGATGGGCATGAACCGCCGGGGCGAAAT
>JBFLXC010000045.1:0-19034 GCA_040757435.1 Spirochaetota bacterium
TTTCCGCGCCGCCTACCAGGCCCTGATCGGAAAGGACCAGGGACCCAGGCTCGCAGGCTTCCTGGGCACCTTGGGGAAGGACAAAGTTTTGTCCATCCTCTCGAATTACTGATCGAATACCTTCTGCCGACGTCCCGGGATCCTGTCCGAATCGATTGGCTGGATCCCGGGACCAAGAGGATCAACGGGGAGGGTCGCTCCTCCACCAGGCATCCAGCATAGCCTTCACGCTCCGGCGCATCTCCCGGGAATAATCGGTGTCGAACTTCCTCGCATACAATGCCTGGCCTGCGTTGCCTGGCCCCTTCCCATCCGAGGATGGTCCTGCGGAGGCGTAGCCGGGGCCGGTGTACAGGGAAGCCAAGGTTTCGGCGGAAGGGAGCCGGTAGCGGTCCTTGTGGACAACCGCCCGGCGGGGAAGCCGGGGCGGCTGGGGTCTGCTTTTCTGCTGTTCCGTGGGGTATCCCAGGCAGAGCATGGCCACCGGAAAGGCGTAGCGCGGAAGGCCGAGGAGGTCGCGGTGGACTTCCCAGTGCTCCATGATGTCGCCGATGTAGCAGGAACCCAAGCCCAGGGCTTCAGCCGCCACCGCTGCGGTCTGGGCGGCGATGGTGGCGTCGCTGGCGGCGAGGAGGAGGTCCGACTCCCTCGGCCAAGCCGTGCCGCCTAATTCCCTGACCCCTGAGATCTTGAAGAATTCCATCATCCGGGCGTAATCCGCCAGGAACATGAGGACGAGGGGGGCCTGGGCTATGAAGGGCTGGTGGTCGCAGGTTTCGGCCAGCCTGGCCTTCAACGCCGGATCTTCGATCTCCAGGACCGAGTAGAGCATCATGTTGCCCGCCGTGGGAGCGCGCATTATGGCGGCGAACAGGGCTTCCCTCGTCTCCGGTGGTATACGACGGCCGTCGTAGGCCCGGACCGACCTGCGCTCCAAAAACAATCTTGAGAATGCCTCCGGGCCGAGGACCCGGCTTTCCCCCGCCATCAGAGAAGCTCCTTTACAAGGCCTTCGAATTCCTCGGTCTGCCTCTGGAACACTCCAAGGGATGAAGCCCAGAAGTCCTGGCTTTCTATGTCGAAGCCGGCCTTGCGGGTCACCTCCACCGCGCTCGCGGAACCCGTGTCCGCGAGGAGGGCGGAATAGGCGGCTGCAAAGCCTGGGCCTTCGCTTCTGTACCGTTCGTACAGGCCAAGTCCGAAAAGCTGGCCGAATGCATAGGGGAAGTTGTAGTAGGAAAGGGAGGGTATGTAGTAATGGCCTTTCACAGCCCACATGTAGGGATGGCGTTTATCCGGATCCAAGCCTTCGCCGTAGGTCCTTTCCTGGGCTTCCAGCATCGCCTTACAGAACTGCTCCGCCGACAGCTCCCCTGACTTCCGCGCCTCGAAGACCGCTTTCTCAAAGTAGAACCGGGAGAGGATGTCCACGATGACCTGGCATCCGTCCTGCAGATGCATTTCGATGAGGGGCAGGCGCTCCGCCGGGGTGGCTGCCCCCAGTGCGGCCTCGGACACGATGGTCTCGGCGAAGATGGAGGCGGTTTCCGCCAAGGTCATGGGATACTGGGTCAGGACATGGGGCTTGCCCACGATGCAGGCGTGGTGCCAGGCGTGCCCGAGCTCATGGGCTACGGTGCTCACGGAGGAGAAGCTGCCATCGAAGTTGCAGAGGACCCGGGCCGTCTTCGCCAAGGGGAAATCGGTGCAGTACGCGCCTCCCACCTTGCCCTCCCGGGGCCTTGCGTCTATCCAATTCTTTTCGAAGGCATCCTGGGCGAAGGCGCCCATGGCGGGATCGAAGGATGAGAACTTCTCGCCTATGAAATCCCGCGTGTCGTCCCAGGAAAATGTGGGCAGGGGCGTTCCTTTCTTTTCCACCGGGGCGAACAGGTCGAAGAATGCCAGGGATTCCAAGCCCAAGGCCTTGGCCTTGGCCTTCAGGTATCTTCTCCACATCGGCAAGGAGGCTTCCATGGCTCCGATCAAGGCATCCAGGGTGGCCTGGCTTATCCGCGCCTGGACCAGGGATTTGTCCAGGGCAGTCTTCCATCCCCTGCGGGCGTTCAAGGAGTTCACCGTTCCCTTGACGCCGTTGAGGGCCGCGGCCATGGGGATCTCCACAGCCTTCCAAACCCCGATTTCCAGGCCGAAGGCCTTCTGCCTCACCGACCTGTCGGGATCGAAGGCTAGGTTGCGAAGCTCCACTACCGTCTTCTTCTCCCCCGATGCCTCGTCCCATATAGCCCAGGAGTTCGAGCTCACCGTCTCCTGAAGCCGGGACCAGGCGTCGGCGCCGCTCCGGGCCAAGTCCTCCGCCAAGTCCTCGAGTTCCGGCGCCATCTGCTTATCCTGGAAGAGAAGCTCCTCCTCGATGTGATGGACATAAGGAGCGAGGCCGGGATCACCGGACAGGGCCTTCTCGAGCCTGCCCTTCCTCGCCGCCAAGGCGTTCCGGTACAGGACTTCCGCTTTCTTCGCCGGGAGGGAAAGCTCCTCCACGGCGTTCAGCTCCGCCATGGCCGCCTGGTCGCGGGTGGCGGTGCTGAATCTCGCATAGGCGTAGGCTCCCAAGGTCTCGAAGTGCTCGCCCAGGGCGTCGTTGAGGGCCAAGGCCTTCTTAAGCCAGGCGGGTGTGTCTTCCAGTTCCGCAGGCTTTTGGCTATCCCCGTAGAAGGCGAGGGCTTCCTCCGCCAAGGCTTTCGCCTTCCTCTTCGCCTGGGCGTAGGCTTCGGAATCGAAGCCGGGGAACACGGGGTCCAAGTCCCAGGTCGGCAATCCTTCAGATCCAGTCATCGTTTCCATCCTTCCACCCGACCAATTCATCGGGTTTGAAAAACAGGGCTATCTCCCGCGCCGCGGACTCCGGGGAATCCGAGGCGTGGATTATGTTCAGGTTGGTATGCATGGCGTAGTCCCCCCGTATCGTGCCTGGGGGAGCCTCGTCGATGCGGGTGGGGCCGCAAAGCGCCCTGAGCCTGCGGACCGCGTTGTCCCCCTGCAGGACAATGGCCATCACGGGACCGGAGACGATGTAGTCCACCAGCTCGCCGAAAAAAGCCTTGGACCTATGTTCCTCGTAGTTTATCTCCGCCATCTCCCGGGATACGCGCATCAGCTTCAGGGCGATTATGTCGAAGCCCTTTCTTTCTATCCTTTGGAGGATCTCCCCCGCTATCCTCCTGGAGAGGACGCCGGGCTTGAGCATGCTGAAGGTTCTTTCGATAGCCATAACCACCTCTCCCTGATCCTAGCATCCGAGGGGGCAGGTTGGCCAGCCGAATCTTCGAGCTTGCCCGCATTCTTGGCTCCCAGGTTGATGAAGAGGGCGGAACGAGGCATACTTCCTCCTCGGATGAACATTGAATTCCATTACTACAGCCTTCATTATCTCGCCCAAAAAGCCGGCTTCCCCACCCCAGAGGCCACGACGATAGCCGTGGCAAGCCAATTGGTGGACGAATCCATCCAGGCCTGGGAAATCGGCTCCTCCTTGAGCGAGATCACCCAAAACTATGTTTTTTGGGACAAGGACGTAGCGGCGCGGATCTACAGGCCCTTCCACTTCATCCCCGGCGACGCCGCGGCAGCGGGAACCCGAAGAAAGGATGGGCGGGCCGGAGCCTGGGTGGTGACCGAGGACTCGCCCTTGGCGCGGGAGATCCTCGTCGCCGCATTGCGCACCAGGAACCTCTACAGGATCGGCGTGGCTCTCCATTCCTACGCCGACACCTGGGCGCATCAGAATTTTTCCGCCGACGACGAGGCCCAGAACGCCATGGACGGGGACGTAGGAACGAAGGGTTTCGCGCGCGCCGCCTCCCTCCCCGCGGCGGGCCATCTCCAAGCCTTCAAGAATCCCGACGATCCACGGCTTAGCTGGGTGGATCCCCGCCTTTCCAAACCCTTCGAGAGGGTGGACAACGCCCGCCGCTTCCTCGGGGCGGCCAAGATGATCTACCGCTTCCTCAGGACCTACAGGAGGGAAGGGTTCCAGGATGAGGAGTTCGTCCTGGAACCCTTGGCTGAGCTGTGGTCCTCCAGCTCAAGCCCTCCCGGTTCGGCGCGTGCCGCGGACTACATAATCCAGTTCGACGTCCCGCCCTACGAATCGGGCTTATGGGCTAGGCAGGCTGGAGGCAGGCCCAATCCGGCCCTTCCCCAGGCGGCGGATCCCTTCGCCGCGGGCTACAACAGGCTCACCTGGATGGCGAGCCTGGCTGGAAAGGCAGGCTCCGCCATAGGGGCGAGGAAGGGCACCATCGCTCCCGAGGACTACGCGGGAAGCGAATTCGCATCGTGGAATGAAGCAGCAGCGGAGCACCGCCGGTTCTGCACCCAAATATTTTCCCAGCGAGGTATTCGATGAGACCAGCCGCAAGGCGGGGCAGGCTCGGGACTGCCCTCGCCATGATGATATTTCTCGGTTTGATGCTATTTTCGGGCTGCGCCACCATACCCAGGGAGGCCATGGTGATGGAGCCCGCGGGCATGCTTGAATCGGCTCCCCAGCTCTACCTGCGCCTCTCAGGCGAAGCGCTCAGGGACATCAGGAACCAATTAGACGACCGCAGCCTCGCCGTCCTCATGACTTCCTACGGGGATGCGGAAATAGAGGGAGAACCGGGCTCACAGGACCTGACTTTCTTGGAAAGCGTCCTGTCTAGGACGCGCACCCTGGGCTTCGGCCTATCCGGCCTTGGTTCCTCGAAGGCCGGCACTGAGATGGTCCTTGTGGGAGACTTCAAGCCCCTGCCCCTCCGCATCGCCTTGGCGGTGGACGGCCGCTGGCGGAAGACCGGGGACGGCGGCTACGCCTCCACCCGCTACCCGCTTTACATCAGGGCGCCCAGCCCGGGGATTGTCCACATTTCCACGGAGGAAAAAGGCAAGCGCCTGAGCATAGGGGAAGTGAACATATTCCCTTCCCGCTACTCCGCCCTGGCCCGGTCCGACATTTTCATCTCCACGACGGCCTTGGGTGAGTTGTTCTCCGTTCCCATGCCCATGGAAGCCTCTTCGATCCCCGTCATCGCCATGGTGGTCTCCGGCTCCGCGATGGAAGGACAATCCAGGTATAGGCTCGAGTTCCGGATCCTGATGCGCGACGAGGCTTCCGCCCGCCTCTACCGGCCCGTGGTGCGGTTCCTCTGGGTAGGCGCGGCGACCCGTCTTTTGGGCGAGGGCAACCCCGCCGCCACCCTCGTCCCCGTCCTGGAAGGGGACGAGTATGTGGTCAGGGGCATCGAGCTTTCGGGCCGGGAACTCAAGGACCTGCTCCTCTCCAACCTCTCCGCCTTGAAATAAGGCGGTTGGGGGAGGAGCTTCGGTTCCCGTGCGGCTTCACCAGCCGTAGATCCTGCGGTATTTCTCTTCCAAATACCCGGCGAAATGGCTTGGGTCCAAGGGCTTTCCCGTAACCCTGAAGACAAGGTCGCCGGGAAGGTGGGAGGCGCCGGGCTCGTGGACATTGCTCTTGAGCCATCCGAGCAGCGGGGCGGTATCCCCTTCCTCCATACGCGCCTCCACATCGGGCAGGGCTTCCTTGAGACAATCCCAGAACTGGGCGGCGTAGAGGTTGCCCAGGGCGTAGCTGGGGAAATAGCCGAAGGCGCCCATGGACCAGTGGATATCCTGGAGGCATCCCCGGGCGTTGTCCGGAACATCCAGCCCCATGAGCTCCTTCATCTTCGCGTTCCACGCCTCGGGGAGATCCTCCACCGAGAGGCGCCGGGAAATCAGCGCGGACTCGATCTCGAAGCGGGCGATTATATGGAGGCCGTAGGTGACTTCGTCGGCTTCGACTCGTATCAGGCTTGGCTCTACGCGGTTAATCGCCTTGACGAAGGCCTCAAGGCCCACGCCGTCCAATCCGTTCCCGGCCATCTCCTTGATTTTCGGATAGTGGCGGGTCCAGAAGGGGAAGGACCGTCCCACGATGTTTTCCAAAAGCCGGGACTGGGATTCGTGGATCCCCATCGAGGCCGCCTCGGCGAGCCTCGTGCCCCGGAAATCCGGATGGGGATCTATGCCCATCTCATAGAAGGCGTGGCCCGCCTCGTGGATGGTGGAAAAAAGGCTGGAAGGAAAGAATTCCTCAAGGTAGCGGGTGGTTATCCGTATGTCCTGCCTTCCCAAGGTGGTGGTGAAAGGGTGGGCTGTCACGTCGAGCCTTCCCTTCTTCCTGTCGAATCCCAGGGCGTCGAGGATGTACTCGTTCATCCTCTGCTGGGCGGGCACATCCACCTTCCGGGCCAGGAAGGAATCGTCGACCTGGGGGGAGGAAGTGATCTTCCCCAGGATGCGCACCAGGTCCGCCTTCATCACCGAGAAGACCTCCCCTATGCTCCTCTCGTCGCTCCCGATCTCATAGAGGTCCAGGAGCACATCGTAGGCCGGCGAATCGTGATCCAAGGCCGAAGCCATCTCGAGGTTGAGGTCAATCATGGTGGAGAGGTGGGGGGCGAAGGCGGAAAAATCGTCGTTCTTCCTGGCTTGGACCCAAGCGGCCTGGGAAAGGCTTGTCTGCCTGGCCATCTCCGTGACGAGCCTCGAGGGGAGCTTGACCTCGCGGTCGTACTCCCTGCGGGCCACCGTGAGGTAGGCTTTCTCGGTTTCCCCCAGGTCGGTCCTTCCCTCCAGGGCCGTGAGGAGCTCGCCTATCTCCGGGGATACGGCCTTGTCATGGGCCAGCCCTTCCACCAGGGCGAGCTGTTCCGCCCTTTCCTCGATGGCGTTCTCGGGCATATAGGTCTCTTGGTCCCATCCAAGGATGGCTCCGATATGTACCAAAAGGGCCCGCTCCCTATCAAGGGCCGCAAGGCGTTGCATTGCTTCAAGCATGGGTATCTCCTTTCTCGCTTCCGCCTGCCATCCTAGCACGGGGAGCCGGCGTGTACAACGCGAGGGGCTTGCTGGTATAATCCGGGCGTGTTCGTCCACGAGCTGCGGCAATCCGTATCGGACCTCAGGGGTGCCGGCCCCCAGATCACATCAAGACTTTCCAGGCTGGGCGTAAGCACCGTGGGAGACCTGCTCTCCCATTTCCCCCGAGCCTACGAGGACAGGTCCCGCTACACCCCCTTCTCCAAGTTCGCCGAGGTTCCCGAAGTGCTCACCATCGCCCATGTGGTTTCCCACGAGTGGTTCGGCTTCGGCAGGATGAAGACCCTTAAGATCCGAGTGGCCGACGAATCCAGCGAAGCGGTCCTCGTGTGCTTCAACAGGCCCTTCCTGGAAAAATCCCTCCCGCCCGGCTCCCGGGTCCTGGTGCACGGGAAGTTCCAGTTCCGCTACGGGGACATCCAGTCCGGCGCCTTCGACGTGGAGAAGCTGCCGGAGGGCAAGGATCCCCCCCGCGGCCTCTTTCCCCTCTATCCCCTGACGGAAGGATTGCAGCAGGGGACCTTGCGGCATCTCATGCGCCAGGCCCTGGACCTCTTCGGGCGAAGGGCGGAGAACGAAGTCGATCCGGAAGTGTCGGAGAACCGCTCCCTCATGGACAAGGCACAGGCCCTGGAAGCCATCCACTTTCCGGAATCCCAGGAAGCGATGGAAAGGGCCCGCAGGACCTTGGCCTACGAAGAGCTTTTCAAGCTCCAGCTGGGCATAGCCCTGCGCATCAAGAATCGGAAATCCAAGGAAATCCCGCGACAGCCAATCCAGGGAACCCTGGCGCGCAGGCTCCTGGAGCGGCTGCCCTATTCCCTCACCAAGGACCAGGAGAGGGCCTTGGGAGAGATAGTCCAGGATCTCAGGGCTCCCCACCCCATGGCCCGCCTCCTCCAGGGAGACGTCGGCTCAGGCAAGACCATCGTGGCGATCCTGGCGGCCTTGCATGTGGTGGAGCGGGGCGGGCAGGCGGCGATCATGGCTCCCACGGAGCTCTTGGCGCGGCAACATGCCCAGGTCGCCGCGCGGCTTGTGGAACCCTTGGGGGTCCGGCTTGCCTTCCTCACGGGAAACGTGGACGACAAATCCCGCCCTCCCCTCCTCTCGGCGCTGAAAAAGGGAGAAATCGACATAGCCATCGGTACCCATGCCCTCTTCTCCCAGGATGTGGAGTACCGCTCCTTGAGCCTCGTGGTCATCGACGAGCAGCACCGCTTCGGCGTGCTCCAGCGCATCGCCCTCTATCGTAAGGGAGACATCCCCGACCTGCTCATGATGACCGCCACTCCCATCCCCCGCAGCCTCGCCCTCACCCTCTTCGGGGATCTGGCCGTGTCCACCATCCGGGAGCTGCCGCCGGGAAGGGTCCCTGTCATCACCCACCTCGCCCAGGAGGGCAAGGAGGAGAAGGTCTACGACTTCGTCGGGAAGCTCCTGGAGCGGGGCAGGCAGGCGTACTTCGTCTATCCCCTCATAGGGGAGTCGGAGAAGGCCGACTTGAAGAGCGCCCAGGACATGGCCTCCTTCCTGGCCGGGACCCGCTATCCCCGGCACAAGGTTGGCCTGCTCCATTCGCGCCTGCCCGAGGATCGCAAGCGGCTTGTCATGGAGTCCTTCGTCAAAGGCGAGACGGCGGTCCTGGTCTCCACCACGGTGGTGGAAGTGGGGGTGGACGTTCCGAACGCCGCGGCGATGGTGGTTGAGCACGCCGAGCGTTTCGGGCTTTCGGCCCTCCATCAGCTGCGGGGACGGATTGGCCGGGGGCGGGAGCAATCCTACTGTTTCCTTGTGTATTCCCGGGGATTGACCCCAGACGCGGTCCAAAGGCTCAAGGCCTTGTACACCACCCAGGACGGATTCGCCCTGGCCGAGGAGGATCTGAAGATACGAGGTCCCGGGGAGTTGAGCGGCACCGCGCAATCCGGCGCCATGCGCCTATCCATCGCCGATCCGGCCCGGGACTACGAGCTTCTCCAGATGGCGAGGAGCGATGCGTTTTCAATCGTCGAGAAGGATCCCGGCTTCCTGGAACCCACCCACAGGATATACGCGCGGTGGAGGGAGAGCATGGAGACCTGAGGGATTCGGCAAAACCTATTTTCTTTTCTTGGGTCCGCCCTGCTGGAGGATTATCTCCGAGCTGGCCATGTAATCCAGGATTTTTTCCTTCCTGGCCCTGGGGCCGAGCAGCTCCCTCACGCGAAGGTACTTTCTCCTCAGATATTGGATCGAAGGTATGCTGGTGCCGAAGTGCTGGGCCAACTCCCAATCCTTGTGCAGGTAGCGGCCTGAGGAGTCCTTGCGGTTCAGCTCGACGAAATCCTTGAGCTTTTCCGCCGTCCATTCCACCATCGCGCCGCTGGAATAGTCGTGCTCCCCCAGCCTCCGCTTGGTTCTCTCGGCGGAACCCTCCATTTTTTTCTTCTTCCAGAATTCGTTGCGGTTGCGGGCGTAGAGAATATCCTCCTTCGTATAGCCCGAGCGTTCCATCCAGATCCTCGCGAGCTTCGCCTTTTCCGAAGGAGCGAGATTCGACTTAAGCGAGTTCGCCACATAGTCCTCGGGAGTCGCCGACTCGAGGATTGTCTTTTCCCATTTCTTCATAGGATAAATATAATGGAGAGGTGACACGATTTCAATGAAAAATCGTTCAACTATATGAAGTTCGGATCAGGCAAGCCTCAGGGCCAGGGCGCAATACCCCTTGGAGCGCTTTTCCGAAAGGCGCTGGAAGCCTGATGGTTTGCGTTTCAGGAATCGGGCTATGAACGTGGGGCTGTCCACCACCACAAGGCAGCCGCCCCTCTTCAGCCTCTCCTGGGCGAGGTCCCACAGGGCCTCCGCCCCGTCGAAGCCGGGGATATCGTCGGGAAAGGCGAGGATGCAGTCCACCTTTCCGGCGGGGGTTTCTATCGAGCCAGGCTCGTCGAAGGCGGATTCCGCAAAAAACTCCACTCCCCTTCCTTGGGCGTTGGATTCAGACGCCGCGAGGGCGAGGAAGTCCCTGGATCGCAGGCGGATGCGCAGGGGCGATGAGATCTTCGTCATCCACGCGGTTGATATGCCCAGCCCGGGCTCAAGGCAGAGGAAGTCCCGCACCAAGGATCCGGCCAAGGCCTTTTCCAGGCTTTGGATAGCCAAGTCCGTGGCGAAGGAATTGGTGTCGAACTCAGGGAGGCCCCAGAAGCCGGAAATTGGAAGCCTGTACCTTCCGCATGTCCTCGTCCCTTGGGTCCTTCTGTAAGGAAGGAGGTCGGGCTTGGCCAAGCCTTGGGCATTTTCCATGCTTCGCTGGATGCTTTCCACGGAAGGCCCGGCGGCGGAATGTCCTTCGGCCGCCTCCGGCGCAGGTCTTCGGAGGACGAATACCGTATGGCTCTTGGCCTGGGTTCTTTTTTCCAGGAGCAAGCCGGATTTCCCGGTCCAGGCGTCCGCGAGTTCAGCTAGGCTGTTCACGATGACAAAGGCAAGGGTTCCCCCCGGAACCAAGAGATCCGAGGCGCAGGCGTGGACGAAGCGCTCCAACACCGCAGGCCCGGCCTTAGCGGGAAGGTTCGATACCACCGCTTCGTAAGGTCCGAAAGGATCGGGCAGGCCCAGGAGCCCCGGGGCGATCAGCACAGGACTGGCCCTTTGGCCGGAGGCTTTGTGCTTCGGAGCTCTCTTTTCAATCCTCGGAGCCTCCGCCCCCAGGTGGTCGAACCTCTTCGCGGCGATGCCGTTCCTCCAGCAATTCCTCTGGGAGAACTCGCACGCCAGGAGATCCCTGTCCTTCAGCACCACCTCGGCCTCGGAGCTGCAGGCGGCGAGGCTTATGCCGATCACTCCGGTTCCGCAGCCTGCGTCCAGGATGGACCTGGCCTTGAGGATTCCTTCATCGTGGGCGATTTCCTTGAGGAGAAGCCTGGTTCCTTGGTCGATAGAAAAGGATGAGAATAAGGCGTGGGAAAGATCGAAGGAAAGCTTTTCCCCCCGGTAGGCGAACTCGACGGTTTTATTGACCAGGGGGGAAAGATCTTTCATGCCGTCAGTCGTTGACCCGCTCCACGTAGTCGTTGGATTCGGTGTTCACGAGGATCTTCTCCCCTTGCTTGATGAAGAGGGGGACCCGGACGACGAGGCCGGTTTCGGTGACTATAGGCTTGGTGGCTCCGGACACCGTGTCTCCCTTGATGTAGTTCTCGCTCTCCACCACCGTGAAGACCATCTTGTAGGGAATCTTGATATCGATGGGCTCCCCTTCCCACATGACCAAGGTGTAGGTCTCCCCATCCTTGAGGTAGTTCTTCTTGTCCTCATGGGCCGAGATGGGAACGCCGAATTGCTCGAAGCTCTCGTTGTTCATGAACATATAGTTTTCGCCATCCGAATACTGGTACTGGCAATCCACAAGGTCGACCTGGGCGTCTTCGACGAAATCGGCGGTCTTGATGGTCTGGGTAATGACGTTGCCGGACTTGAGGCTCTTGGCCTTTACCCTGGCGAAGGCCGAGCCCTTTCCCGGGCTGACGAATTCCCTGTCCACGACGATATGGGGATTGCCGTTGATCAGAAGACAGGTTCCTAGATTGATATCACCGCCACGAACCATAGCACGTTCCTTTGCGAAAGTTTGGGATTGGAGGGGTTTCCCCGAATCCGAGCCATACTAGTGCAATTCCGCTCCATTTGTAAAGATACGCGTAAAAACGAAGGCTTTTGGCCTAGGGGGCGGGCTGGGCCTTGGCGAAGGCTGCCAGAAGGTCCGCCAAGGCATCGGGGATGGGAAAGCGCGGATCCGAGAAGGAAGCGTAGTTTTCCTCCTCGGACCTCACAAGCTTTAGAAGGTAGTTCATGGAGGGTATCCGGCGCGAGGCCGCCCCCGGCCGCGCGGCGGCCAAGGCATTGAAGCTTTCTTCCTCGACCTGCAGGTCCGCCTCGCCGCGCACCAGGAGCACAGGGGTGTCGGCGGCGCCTATGTCCCGGTCCGGCTTGAGGGATATCCATTCCTTGAGCCAGTCCTTCCGCTCCCGGGCGAAGAAATCCGCCAATGACGGGGATGGCTGGGGATAGTCATTCCCCGAGTCTATGGCCTCGAGGATGGCCATGGCTTCGCGCCTCGTGGCTTCGTCCAGCCCCTCCAGGGATTCCAGAAGGCTGGTCCTGGGAGCCTTTCCGGAAGCCCCGAGGACGGCGAATCCGTCCACCGCCATGCCGGACTCGGCCAGTATCTCCAAGGCCAGGGCGGCCACCCAGGCCCCCTCGTTCATGCCCATGACAAGAACCCTGCCGAACTCCTTGCCTTGGATGAAATGCCCGAGGATCGAGGCCAGGTCCTCGGCCTGGATGGCGTAGCTCATCGAATTGCTGGATCGTTCCAAGGTGTAGGCCTCGCCCGAGCCCCGCTTGTCGAAGCGGTAGGTGGCGACGCCGCGGCGGGCGAGGGCTTCGGCAAGGAGCTTGAGGCTGTCCGTCTTTCCCGGAACGTTGAAGTTGTTGCCGTTCCTGTCGCTGGGTCCCGCTCCCGCCACGAGCACCGCCAAGGCCGTGGAGCCTCCTGCGCGCCTGGGAAGCCTAAGGGTGCCGGGAAGGAGGGGGCCGACGCCCTCCCCTTCCTTGGTCTTCGCTCCCGGCAGGTCCAGCGGCCGCTCTCCTTCCACAGGCTCGGCCATCGCCTTCCTCAGGGTGAAGTTCCCTTTCCAGGTCGTCGAGACGGCGGTTCCGACTATGCCTCCGGGGACGGAAGGATCGGCGCCCGGGGCCTTGCCAAGGCTTGCGAGGTAGAGGCCTTCGAATCTCAGCGTTTCTTCCTCGCCCAGGGCTCCGAACTGAAAGGACAGCCTTGTCTTGGAGTAGCCGACCTCGTCCAGGGGATAGCCGAACATCGATTGTTCGGGGATGTCGAGGAGGGCGCCCCGTCCGGGCGCAAGGAGCCTGAGCCTGATGGGACCTGAAAGGCTTGCGCCGTCCTTGCCCTTGAGCAGCAAGGTTCCAACCCAATCACCCGGGCCTATGCCCGCCGGCTGGCTTGGCGCCGCGGGGGATTGGGCGCTGAGGCAGGCGAGGGAAAGGGCGGCGAGGAAGGCCGCCAGGGCAAGCTTCGCCAGGCCCCGGTTCATGTTCTCCCGGGGAAGGAGGCGATGGCCGCCTCAAAACGGGAATATACGAGCTCGGGGGCTCCGGAACCGTCTATGGACACCAGGAGCTTCCGCGTCCCGTACCAGGATATGAGGGGTTCGGTCTGCTCCCGGTAGGCCGAAAGCCTTACCCTGATGGCTTCCTCCCTGTCGTCGGGCCGGGTGTGGAGCGGCGTTCCGCAATGGTCGCAGAGGGAATCCTTGGCCGGGGGCATTGTCACGATGTGGTAGATCTTTCCGCATTGGGGGCAGATCCGGCGGCCTGTGAGGCGGAAGAGGATGAGGTCGTCCTTTACGTCGAAGTCAACCACGAGGTCCACAGGGTCCGCTTCCTGGAGGGCTTCGGCCTGGGCGGTGGTCCTGGGAAATCCATCCAGTATCCAGCCCTTGGCCGCGTCCGGGCGGCCGAGCCTTTCGGCCACCAGGGCGATGGTGAGATCGTCGGGGACGAGGTTCCCCAGGGCGATGATATCCTTGACCTTTTTCCCCAACTCGGTCCCGTTCTTGATCGCCGCGCGGAAGAGGTCCCCCGTGGAAATGTGGGGCAGGCCGAGGCGGGCGGAGGCCATTGCTGAGAGCGTGCCCTTCCCCGCTCCGGGGGGGCCTAGAAATACCATCTTCATCTCAAGACTCCATTGGGCGACAGGATATACATCCCTGGTCCTTTAGTAAAGCTCCGCGCGCCGGTCAAGGGTTCGACCAGGGCCGGTTCATGTTGTAGCGGAAAAGAATCTCAAGCTTGTCCCTGATGCTCTCGGTGGGCAAGACGAGGGTTATCGCCCTGTTCTGGCGGAAGTCCGTGCTGGAGGGGGTGCCGACTATCCTGCGTTCCAGGCGCAAGGGGACTCCCTCGGAGCGTATCGCTTCTATGTGGGGGGCGAGTATGCCCGAGGTTTGGCGGCGGGAAACGTGGACGGAATGGAAGAATTCCACTCCCGAAGCCGCGGCTTGCCTGCGCCAGACCGCCAGGTCCTCCCTTATGAACCTGGCGGCGATGGGCAGGACGTCGGAGCCTATCAGGTGGGTGAGCTCGAGCCTCATGCCCGAATGCATGGCGATGAACCTTCGGACGATCTCGATCGTATCCGCCCCGGCGCCTATGTCCAGCGGAACGATGAAGGGCTCGAATATGCCCGCTATCTGGCCCTTCGCTATCTGGTAGCGGAACTGGTAGTCTGTCTTGCGCGGCTTCTCCTGGTTGGGCGATCCCTCCGGGACGACCACAAGGATGTCGCAGTTGCTTTTCCTCGAGGCAAGGAGCCTCAAGGCGATGGCGAGGTGGGTGAGCTGGAAGGGGTCGAAGCTTCCGATGTACAAGGCCACTCTCGCCACTCCCTCGGGATAGCGGAGCACCCGGGGGTAGTCCTTGGTGTCCAAGGGCCGCAGCAAGTTCTCCTGGGCCTTGGCATCCAGGTCCTGGAGGGCCTGCCCGATGATTCTTTCGTAATACGCGTAGTCGGCGAGCTCCCCCGGGCCGAGATAGCCGAGGTGGGGCAGTGAATCGAATATCTTTTTCAGCCTTCTGGAAAGCGCCTCCACCTTGGGGTGGGAGCATTTCATCGGCCAGGGGATGGAGCCGGGCTCCTTTTTCTCCATTGCAGTAGTATTCAATAATTTTTAGATTAATGCAACGAATATTGATGGACGGGAGATTAAATAATTTTTTATATAAATAAATGTCGCTCTTGTGAAAATTTAAATATTTTTTTATATTTTCGTTTTTATCGATATTTTTTTCTTGACATCGCTTGAAGGCTGTGCTTTCGTTATTGTATTCAGAACCGCCGCTCGGCACCCGCGCACCACTTCGGTTCGATTGGCAAGGAGGCTCTATGCCATCGACTACCGTGACGCAGAAGAACGATGACATCCGATCCATCGTTCAGGAGAACCGCGACAAACAGGGATACCTGCTTAGGATCCTGGAGAAAGCCCAAGAAACATGCCCGAAGCACTACCTCTCCGAAGAAACCATGAGGGAGGTGGCTGATCGCCTGGGCCTCCCCCTCACCCAGGTCTACTCCGTGGCCACCTTCTACTCCTTTTTCAATCTGAAGCCCCAAGGCCTGCACTCCATCGTGGTGTGCCGCGGGACGGCCTGCCACACCCGGGGATCCCAGGCTTTGTTGAACGAAGCCCTCTCCATGCTGGGTATCCACAGTTTCAAGGAGGAAGAGGAGAATTCCGTCACTTCCATAGACGGTTTCGCCTCCGTGAGGACCGTGGCCTGCTTCGGCCAATGCGCCCTGGCCCCGGTGGTCATGATCGACGGGGAGGTCAAGTCCAGGATGACCATAGGGAAGCTGGTCGCCCTGCTGCAGAAAATGAAGAAGGGAGGTTGATTATGGCGGCTGATCTAGGCTCCCTGAGGAAATCGGGACTTTTGAACTTGTCCGGGGACAAGCCCTGGGTCTCTGTGGGAATGGGCACCTGCGGCATAGGGAATGGCGCGGACGAAGTGTTCGCCGCCCTGTCCGAGGCCGCGAAGACGGGGCAGGGAAAGGTCCTGGCCCGCAGAGTGGGCTGCTTCGGATTCTGCGCCGCCGAGCCTCTGGTCATGGCGTATCGGCCGGGAAAGCCGCTTCTCCTTTTCACGGACGTCAAGGCCGCGAAGGCCGCAGGCATCGTGAAAGGCCTTGCTGACGACGAGGCTTTCGCCAGGATCGCCAAGCTGGCGGAGGCCAAGATCGAGTCCTGGGATTTCCGCACCCACAAGTTGGGCTATGGCGAGGATTTCGCCTTCCTCCCCACCTGGAAGGAACTTGCCTTCTTCAAGGGCCAGGAGAAGCTTGTACTTAGGGACGCGGGAATGATCGACCCTGAGAGCATCGAGGAATACCTGGCGGTGGGAGGCTATTCGGGTCTTATCAAGGCAATCACCACCATGACCCCCGACTTCCTCATCGAGGAAGTGAAAAAGTCCGGACTCCGGGGCAGGGGCGGAGCGGGATTCCCCACCTGGAGAAAGTGGAGGATCATGAGGGACAACGCCCTGGCTTCCCCGGGCGACAGCTACATCATCTGCAACGCCGACGAGGGAGACCCCGGGGCGTACATGAACAGGAACGAAATAGAATCTGATCCCCACATGCTCATCGAGGGCATGATCATCGGAGCCTACGCCATGGGAGCCAGCCGGGGCATCGTCTATGTGCGCGCCGAGTATCCCCTGGCGGTGGAGAGGCTGGAGAAGGCCTTGGCCCAGGCGAGGAAGGCAGGCCTTTTGGGCAAGCAGATCCTGGAGACAAAGTTCAGCTTCGACATCGACATCGTGACGGGCGCTGGCGCCTTCGTCTGCGGCGAGGAAACCGCCCTCATCGCTTCCATAGAAGGCAAGGCCGGCCGTCCCTCCCCCCGCCCTCCCTTCCCCGCCCAGAGGGGTCTTTACGGCAGGCCGACATCGATCAACAACGTGGAGACATGGTGCAACGTACCCCTCATCGTAGCCAGGGGGGGGGAATACTTCGCATCCTTCGGCACGCCCACCAGCCCCGGGACCAAGGTGTTCTCCTTCGTGGGCAAGGTGAGGAACACCGGCCTCGTGGAGTTGCCCATGGGCTCGACCCTGGAGAGCGCCGTCTACGGCATGTGCGAGGGCATGGGCCCCAAGAAGAAAATCAAGGGCCTCCAGTCCGGCGGCCCCTCGGGGGGATGCATCCCTTCGACTCTCTTCAAGACTCCCATAGACTATGAACATCTGGCCGAACTCGGGGCCATAATGGGCTCCGGCGGCATGGTGGTGATGGACCAGGACAACTGCATGGTGGATGTTGCGCGGTATTTCATCGGCTTCACCGCCAACGAATCCTGCGGGAAATGCACGCCTTGCCGGGAGGGGACCTCCCAGATGCTGAACATCCTCCACGGCGTGGCCGACGGAGAGGCGAGCGAGCAGGATCTCAGGACCTTGGAGACCCTGGCGAACTCCATAAAGGATTCCGCCCTCTGCGGCTTGGGCCAGACCACGGCCAACCCGGTGCTCACAACCCTCAAGTACTTCAAGGACGAGTACATCCAGCATATAAAGGCCAAGCGCTGCCCAGCCGGAGTCTGCGAAAACCTCTATGTGGCCCTGTGCGAATCCTCCTGCCCCTTGCACATGAACATTCCGGGCTACCTCCAACTCCTGAAGGAAAACCGCATCGAGGACGCCTTCGAGCTGACCTTGCGGGAGAATCCCCTTCCCGGATCCCTTGGCCGCATCTGCCACTTCCACTGCAGGATGCGCTGCCGCAGGGACATGTTGGACGAATCGGTTTCCCAGGGAGAAATCCACCGCTACCTCGCCGACTCCATGTACAAGATGGGCAGGGAAAAGTCGATCTACAACAAGCTCATCAAGGAAAAGCTCCCAGCCACTGGAAAGAAATTGGCCATAGTGGGCGCCGGACCGGCGGGCTTGGCCGCGGCCTTCTGGCTGAGCCGCCTCGGCCACGAGGTGACGGTATACGACGCCTCCTCGGAGGCGGGCGGCATCCTGCGTTGGGGCATACCCGCCTACCGGCTCCCCAAGGATGTGCTCAAGAAAGAGATCGCCCTCATCTCCAAGCTGGGAGTCCGCTTTGTCTTCAACACCGCGATGGAGAGCAAGGAGCAGTGGCAAAGGCTTGTCGATGCCAACGACGCGGTGATTGTCGCCGTCGGGGCTTGGCACGAGACCGGCTTGGGCATCCCCGGAGAAGAGGTTTCGGGAGTGCTTCCCGCGGGTGAGTTCCTCAAGGCCGTGAGCCAGAACCAAAAGCCTAAGGTGGGAAGCGAAGTGGTCGTGGTGGGAGGCGGCAATTCCGCCATAGACGCGGCCAGGTCGGCGCTTCGGCTTGGAGCCAATGTGCAGATAGTCTACCGCCGAGCCAGGACCGACATGCCGGCGAACGCCGAAGAGCTCTCGGGGGCGCTCGAGGAAGGCATTTCGGTGCTGTGCATGACCCAGCCCGTGGAAGTGGTGGCCAAGGAAAAAGGCGGGAAGAAAACTGTGGCGGGACTGAAGGTGCAGCGCATGAAGGCAGGTCCCGTGGATTCCTCGGGGCGTCCCACTCCCGTGCCCACCCAGGACATCTACGAGATTCCCTGCGATTCCGTGATCGTCGCCATCGGGGAAAAGGTGCGGGTGCCGGGCCTCGAGGAACTGGGTGTTTCCAAGGAGAAGGATGGCAGGATCAAGGCCGACCAATTCTCCTTCCTCACTTCGCATCCCAAGGTGTTCGCCTGCGGGGACGCGGTGATGGGGCCCGCGACGGCCGCGGAGGCCATGGGCCAGGCCAGAAGCGTCGCTGAGTACCTGGATGAATACATAACAGGCGAAAAGAGGTTCCAGAAGCTCTTCAGATCCTTCGATTACAAGATGGAAGTTCCCACGAAACTCACCAAGGCCAAGATGACCAAGGCGATTTTCATCCCCGTCGACGCGAGAAAGAGCAATTTCATGGAGATATCCCTCGGATACACGGGGGAACAGGCCAGGATCGAAGCGGACCGCTGCCTGAGGTGCGATGTCCGCGAGACGAAGCGCAGGACCTACAGCGCGCCGCTGGAAGAGTAAGGGGGACAGGATGGAAAACACAAACATAACCATTTACGTGGACGGCCGCGGCGTGGAAGTGGATCCGGCCCTCAATCTTGTGAGAGCCTGCGAAAAGGCTGGTGCCTCGATTCCCACCCTCTGCCACCTGGACAAGGTGTCCTCCAACGCTTCATGCGGGGTATGCGTGGTGGAAGTCGAAGGAGCCAAGTCACTGGTGAGGGCCTGCGTCCAGAAGCCGACGGCGGGGATGAAGATACGGACTTCCAGCCTCCGGGTGGTCAACGCCCGCAGGACAGCGGTGGAGCTCCTGCTGGCGAACCATCCCACGGACTGCCTTTCCTGCCTCCGGGCGGGGAACTGCGAACTGAAGGTCATGGCGGAGCGGTTGGGGGTGAGGGCCTCCCATTATCCCAAGCTGAAGAAATTCGCCCCCCCCGACACCTCCACGGAAGGCCTGACCAGGGATGATTCCAAGTGCATCCTCTGCGGCAGATGCGTGGCGGTGT
>JBFLXC010000046.1:0-18758 GCA_040757435.1 Spirochaetota bacterium
GCATGGATTGGTTCGACGCCCTGAGCCACACCTTCGCCACCGTGGCCACCGGCGGCTTCAGCACCAAGAACGCCAGCGTGGCCAATTACGCTTCCCCGTATATCGACGCGGTGGTCATGGTGTTCATGATCCTGGCGGGCATGAACTTCACCCTCCATTACCGCGTCATCATGGGAAAGGGCAGGATAGCCCTCAAGGATCCGGAGCTCAGGACCTACCTGCTCATCTTCGGCATCGCATCCATTGTGATCGCCCTGGATCTCCGGGGCCATGGGCTCTACGGCACCCTGCCCAACGCCCTGAGGTACGCGGGATTCCAGAGCGCGTCGATCCTCACCACCACGGGCTTCGCGACAGCGGACTTCAACCTTTGGCCCCCCGCCTCCCAGATAGCCCTCTTCTTCCTCATGTTCATCGGAGGCTGCGCCGGCTCTACCGGAGGTGGGATCAAGGTCATACGCATCGTGACCCTCTTCAAGATGGCCTTCACGGAGATGCGCTACCTCATGAATCCCAAGGGGGTCTACGCGATTTTCGTCAACGGAAAGGCCCTGAGGAAGAACATCGTGTACGACACCGCCGCCCTGGTGTTCCTGTACTTCGCCTTCATGATCCTTTCCTTCGTCGTGGTGGGGCTGGGGGGCTACGACATAACCACCAGCGTCACCGCCACCCTGGCCAACCTGGGAAACATAGGACCGGGCTTCGCCCTTGTGGGACCAGCGGCCAACTACTCCTTCTTCCCCTGGTGGATCAAGCTTTGGCTATCCTTCGCCATGCTGGTGGGACGGCTCGAGGTCTACACGGTCCTCGTCCTTTTCACGAAGCGGTTCTGGAAATCCTGATTTCCGCCCTGTCCTTCGGCCGCCCGTAGGACGGCGGGGCATGCCCGGGCGGAGCGCCCGGCATGCCCCGCAAGGAAGGCGTTATTTCTTAAGCGATAGCCAGAAGGAAACGACTTCCTCGGAATTGTAATAGTTGAACTCCGGGTCTTCGCTCCACAGCGCCATGTCAGAAAGGGCTATCTTGCTCGCCGTCTTCTGGTCCGGCCTGGTGGGCCAGGCGCCTTCCACGTTGAAGGGATTGAATCCAACGCCCTTGCCGTCCGAATCTCCCGCCATGAAGCGGATGAGAAGCTTAGCGGCGTTCACATGGGGAGCTCCGCCCACTATGTTGAGGTAGGCGGGATTCTTGGTGCTTGTCTTGGGGCTGAGCTTGGTAACCAGGCCGAGCTTGAGGCCCTTGGAAGTCTCCCTGATCTTGCTGGAGGTGGCTATGCCTATGGGCGGATTCTTCTGCCCCGCGGCTCCTATGGCTTCCACGGCCTCCTGGTCCGAGTTGGTGAGCACCAGATCGTTGGCCGCAAGCCTCTTGATGAATTCGTAGCCCGCGTTCTTCACGCCCGGGGAAAGCTTGATCGCCTCGCCGAACTCCTGCTTGTACGCCGCGGCCATCTCGTCCGCGTGGAGGACGAAGCTGCAGAAGAGGCCCAGGGTCTCGATGGCCGCCATCGGGTTGGTGAGGATGATCTTGCCCTTCCACTCGGGCCTGGTGAGATCCCACCAGGAGTCGACGGGAGCCTTCTGCCAGACTTCGGTGTTGTAGAACACGAGCTTCATCTCGATATAGGTGGCGAAACCCGGTTTCTTGAACTCGGAATCGAGCTTGGCGCCTATGTCCGCCGGGACGTAGCTGAACACAACCCCGGTCTTGAAGAAGTTGTTCGCCATCGTTCCGTCCGAATCCTTGGCGAAAATCACGTCGGCGTTGAAGATACCCGCTGAATGCTCGCGCTCGACCTTTTCGAATATCTCGGTGTTTCGCATATCGTAGGCTTCCACCACGACTCCGGGATATTTCTTCTCGAAATCCGCCTTGATGTTCTTTATCCGGCTCGACATCGAGTAGACCACCACCTTGCCTTCCTTCTTGGCGGCCTCGTAGAGTTGGTCCACCGTATCCGGGGCCTCCAAGGCCGCCGCTGCTATCCATGCGGCCTGAGTCTTCGGCTTGTCCGCGGCGAACGCGCCGGTTGTCGCGGCGAACGATGCCAACGCGAGGACGAGTGCGAACATTGCGAATCGATACGATCCTTTCATCCTTTGCCTCCTGTTTGCCGGTTGTCGCGCCGGCTTATGTCCCATGCCTTTTTCAGGCAATAGCTCCTAGAATCAAGGCCCCGTCGGAGGGGGAGTAGAGATTGGTCTTCTCCTTCTGGACCTGCAGCCACACTTTTTGGTCCGCAGAGAACTCCTCCTGGCCTATGGCCTTGGCGAGTATGGTCGTCTCTCCCACGGAACAATGGATGAGGGTCTCCGACCCGGCGGGCATGGCCGAATACACCCGCGCAGGAACCGCTCCCTCAGCCGGCTGTCGCAGCACCGCGACATGCTCGGGACGCAATGCCATCAGGGCCTTTCCCGAAAGCCTTGATCGCCCGAGCCCATCCGCGGCCGTGGCTTTGTTCCTCGCCTCGATGTTTCCCAGCCCCAGGGTGCCCAGGCAGGAGCCGACCCTGGCTTCCGAGCCGTCGAGCTCCACCTCGCAGTCTATGAAGTTGATCGACGGATTTCCGATGAAGTCCGCCACCCTCTTGTCCGCCGGGTTCCCGTACACCATCCTGGGCGTGTCGACCTGGACAAGCCGTCCTTCGAAAAACACGGCGATCTTGGTGGACATGGTGAGTGCCTCCACCTGGTCGTGGGTGACGTACACCACCGTCGTGCCCAGGTCGCGGTGGAGCCTCTTGAGCTCCGAACGCATTTCTATGCGGAGCTTTGCGTCCAGGTTTGAGAGCGGTTCGTCCAGCAGGAGGATCCTGGGCTTGGATACGATTGACCTTGCTATGGCCACGCGCTGCTGCTGGCCTCCCGAAAGCTCCGAGGGATAGCGTTGGGCGAACTCACCTATCCTCATCCGATCAAGGGCTGATTTCACCAGGGCGGCTGTCTCCGCCTTGGGTGTCTTGCGTATCGCCAATCCGAAGGCCACGTTCTCCGCCACGGTCATGTGGGGCCAGAGCGCATAACTTTGGAACACCAGGTTGACGCCTCGCTTAGCCGGCGGCATGTTGAAAAGCGCCTCGCCATCCGCGGCCACGGCGCCGTCGATTTCCAGGACTCCTGTCCTTGGCGCCTCCAAGCCCGCGATCACCCGCAAGGTCGTGGTCTTTCCGCAGCCCGAAGGTCCCAGGAGGGTCATGAAGTCGCCGTCCTCGACCGTGAGGTCGAGATCCTTGAGGACATGGACGTCGCCGTAGAACTTATTTATTCCGCGCAACTCTATCTTGCTCACCTTCAACCTCCCAATCCCTTGGACATGTCCACCTTGCCCAGCTTCGCCGCCAGGACGTACACCACCATGATGATCGCGACGATCAGGGTTATAAGGGCGTCGGAGAATTGGTGGAATCCCGACTCCGCGTAGGAATAGGTCATCGCGGTCAGGGTGCTCGTGGCGGGAGTCATGAGAAGCACTATCAAATCGAGCTCCTTCATGGCGCTGATGAAGATGAGGATGAATCCGCTCATGAAGCCCTTCCCCGCCAGGGGCATGATTATCCTGGCGAAGCGGGTGAAGAACGATGCGCCCTCGACCACCGCCGCCTCCTCGAGTTCCGACCCTATCTGCATCATGTTGCTGGTGCCGGCGCGTGTGGAGAAGGGCAGATACTTGACCACGCTGATAACCACGAGGAGGGCCAGGCTCCCATAGAGGGCGGGAATGAACAGCCTGGGCTTTGAGAACATCGAGAGGTAGATGGCGCCGAAGGCGATGGAGGGAATCAGGTACGGCAGGAATGACAGCTGCTCGATGATCCTGCCCGAGGTTTTCTTCCTCCCCCGGGAGATGACGTAGCCCAGGATCAGGCCGAGGAAGGTTGCTATGAGGGAAGCCATGAGCACCAGCTTCATCGTATTGGCCAGGGAGGTCCAGATGGCTGGATTCCTGAAGATGCCCGCCTCGCCTTCGAATATCCTGGGATTGGATTCGCCGATCCAATAATGCAAGGTCAGGTTCGACAGGCTGTATATTCCATCCTTCAGCATGAAGGTTTGGAAGACAAGGATTCCCACGGGGAAGAGGACCGCCACGGCCATGAAGACCAGGACGAGGATGAAGATCGGCTTCCGGGCCTTGCCCAAGGGAGACAGGTTCCTCCTCGTGCCCTTTCCCCCAATCGTGGTGTAGCTCTTGCGCTTGCCGATCATCCGCTGGTTGAGCCAGACGGTGAGGACGGCTATGGCTATGAGGACGATGGAGAGGATGTAGGCCTGCACGGTCCTGCGGGAACGTACGCTGGAATACAGCATGGTGGAGATGGTGTAGTAGTTGGTCTTCAAGCCAAGGAACGCGGGCACGCCGAAGGTTCCTATCGCGCGGGAGAATGTGAGTATGAAGGAGGAGAGGACAGCGGGAAGGACAAGCGGAAAGGTTATGCGCTTTAATATCTGGAACCTGCTCGCCCCGGCGATCTCTCCCATTTCCTCAAGGTCTCCCCCCACGGAGGCGAGCGCCGAGGAAATGAGGAGGTAGGCGAAGGCGTAGTAGTGCACCGAAAGGGTGAGGACTATGGGCAGGAAGCCGTAGGAGAGCCAGTCCGGCGGATTGACGCCGAACATGGCCTGGAGGAAACCCGGGTAGCCTCCTATCCTGTCGTTCTTGAAAACCGTTATCCAGGCCAAGGCCTTGTACCACGAGGGAAGCATGTAAGGCACCAGGATGAGGAAGGAAAGGAACTTCCTGGCCGGCACGTCGGTCCTGGTCACAAGCCAGGCCAGAAGCCCCCCTACGAGGAGACTTATCGCCGAGACGCAGAGCGCCACCAGAAGGGAATTGAAAAGGGGTGTCCACAGCATGGCGTTGGCGGCGATACCCGCGAACATGTTCTTCCAATGGAAGAAGGTGAACTTTCCCGGCACCGCGTCGGGGGAAAGACGGAGGTCCCTGGCCTGCCACTGCAGGGTTGTGGAAGCGATTTCCCAGAGCGGAACAAGGATGAGATAAGCCAGCATGACCAGGGATACAAGGCTGATCACATTGTACGGATTGGAAAAAAGCGCCACCGCGACATTTTTCGCCTTGACCGAAAAAGGGACTTTCCTCTTCTCAAGCGTCACCGCTCTGCCCTCCCTGCCTCTGCATCCAGGATTCCTATGATTTCGCCCAACGCGCTGACAAGGCGATCGGGCTGTGCCGAGCCCTCCGCCACGTTGGCGTCGCTGGCGGCGGTGAGGAATGACCGGATCTGGATCGCCAGGGCGTAGCCTGCGTTCTTCGATCCGATCACATCCCTGGACAAGGTGTCGCCTACGTAGGCGCTTGTCTCTGCCTTGGCGCCGAGGGCCGACAAGGCCGCGTCGAATATCGCCTTTGCCGGCTTTCTCACTCCCTCCAGGCTCGAAAGCACGACGCATTCGAAATATGAACGGATGCCGTATTCATCCAGAGTCCGGAACACCTGGGTGCCGCTGGAGGTGTTGCTTATGACGCCCAGCTGGTACCCTCTGTTTTTGAGGGCTTGCAAGGTGTCCTTGGCGTCGGGTCTGAGCCGACGGGCGAAAAACGTTGTCTCCCATAGGTAGGACAATTCCTCCGCCGCAGGTTCGATCAAGGATCGTTCAACCTTGAAATCCCTCAGGTTCCAATCCGCCCAAATGTCCGGGGGAGGCAGCTCTATCTGCCTTTTTTCGCTCCAGGTTTTGTATGCCGCGTTTCCTGCCAGGATTGAGTCGAGGACGATGTCGATGTCCCCGGGGATGACGATGCCGCGGCGGTTCATTTCCTCCAACATTTTCGGAAAGGCCTTTTTCCTTATGTCCCGATTGTAGTGGACATCCTCCAAGGTTCCGCCCATGTCGAAGACCACGGTTTTTATTTCCATTCGAATTTCCTTGTCGTTCCTCGTATTACGAGCCTCGGCTCGAGAGTGGCCTTGAAGGCCTCGGTTCTTTTTTCCTGAGCCATGGCCTTGCAGAGAAGGTCCACGGCAAGTTTCCCAAGCTCATATCGCGGCTGGGCCACGGTGGTGAGCATCACGGTGGGGAGGGATGCGAACATGATGTCGTCGTATCCCACCAGGGAAATGTCCTGGGGAATCCTGATGCCCAATTCCGCCGCGGCTTTCATGACGCCCAGGGCGACCATGTCGCTGGAGGTGTATACGGCGGAAGGGGATTCCGGGCTTGCGCGGCTACCGAGGGAAGCGCCGTCGGGGTCGAACAAGGACCGCATCATCCTGTAGCCGTATTCCATTCCCTCGGGGTGGTCGCTCCCTCCCGCCACGACCCATGGCTCGAGCTTCCTCGCCTCCATTTCCGCGCAGTAGCCCGCTATACGGTCCTTTTTCGTCTTCGTCCCGTAGTTGTCGCATATCATTGCGATGCGCCGATGCCCAAGATCGGCCAAGTGGGCCACCGCGAGCCTCGAACCCAGGCGGTTGTCCGTGGCCACATAATCGCCCATCTCGTCGTTCACCTTACCGCCTATGAACATAATGGGAACCCTGCCTCGCACAATCCCATGGATGTGCCTAACATCGTTGGATACCGGAGCCACGATCATCCCCTGGACCCGCTGCTCAAGCAGGATCCTGGCGAAGTCCGCCTCCAAGGATACGTTGCGGTTCGTGTCGCAGAGGAAAATCCTCAATCCGCGCTTCTTCGCCTCCGCGTCGAGGCCCTTGAATATTTCAGGATAGATGGGGGTTGAAATGTCGGGGATTAAGAGGCCGAGGGTGGAGCTCCGGTTCGTCACCAGGCTCCGGGCGGCCTGGTTCCTGGTGTAGCCCAATTCGGCGCAAAGGGAGAGAATCTTCTCTTTTGTCGCCGCTCCGATATCCGGGCTGCCGTTCAACGCCTTGGATACCGCCGCCGCCGAGACTCCCGCCTTCTCGGCTATGGTCTTTATGGTCACGTTCATCCGCCGGCGCCTCTCCGCTACTTAAACGTTTAAGTATTGTAAGGCCCAATTTCCCGGCGGTCAACAATTATTTTTCGACAAAATGGATTTTTCCGGACCTGGCGTCCCGGCGTCGCTCAAAGAAGGGATGAGGATAAAAAAAAGCCTGGCGACGACCTACTCTCCCACCGTAAAGGCAGTACCATCGGCGTTGAAGAGCTTAACTTCCGTGTGCGGAATGGGAACGGGTGTGGCCTCTTCACAATAGTCACCAGGCAAAATTACCTAATCGAGGGCGGCTCACGCAATCGGAGCCACAAGGAAGCAGTTTGTATCCAGAGAGCACTAAGGAGTGCCATGCCAGCGATCGATCTATTTCAAGGTCGCGGCGCTTTTTGGAGCGCCCTTTTAAAAAAGTGAAGGATAATATGGTCAAGCCTCACGGCATATTAGTACTGGTCGACTGAACGCATTACTGCGCTTGTATCTCCAGCCTATCAACCAGGTAGTCTCCCTGGTGCCTTCAGGGGGGTTATACCCCCAGGGATGGTTCATCTTGAGGTGGGCTTCCCACTTAGATGCTTTCAGCGGTTATCCCTTCCGAACGTGGCTACCCAGCACGTGCCCTTGGCAGGACAACTGGTACACCAGAGGTTCGTCCACTTCGGTCCTCTCGTACTAAAAGCAGCTCCTCTCAACCATCCAACGCCCGTGGCAGATAGGGACCGAACTGTCTCACGACGTTCTGAACCCAGCTCACGTACCGCTTTAATTGGCGAACAGCCAAACCCTTGGGACCTGCTCCAGCCCCAGGATGCGATGAGCCGACATCGAGGTGCCAAACCTTGCCGTCGATATGAACTCTTGGGCAAGATCAGCCTGTTATCCCCAGAGTACCTTTTATCCGTTAAGTGACGGCGCTTCCACTCGCGACCGCCAGATCACTAAGACCTACTTTCGTACCTGCTCGTCCTGTCGGACTCGCAGTCAAGCCGCCTTATGCCTTTACACTTGTACGCTGATTTCCAACCAGCGCAAGGCGACCTTCGCGCACCTCCGTTACTGTTTGGGAGGCGACCGCCCCAGTCAAACTGCCCGCCTACCACTGTCCCCGTCCCGGCTTCACGGAACGGGTTAGAAACCTAGCCTTGCAAGGGTGGTATTTCACCGTCGGCTCCACGCAAGCTAACGCCCACGCTTCATAGCCTCCCACCTATCCTACACATGCAAAGCCAAGTCCCAATGATAAGTTACAGTAAAGGTTCACGGGGTCTTTCCGTCTAACCACGGGTAACCGGCATCTTTACCGGTACTTAAATTTCACCGAGTCTCGCGTTGAGACAGTGCCCAGATCGTTCCACCATTCGTGCGGGTCGGAACTTACCCGACAAGGAATTTCGCTACCTTAGGACCGTTATAGTTACGGCCGCCGTTTACTGGGGCTTCAATTCAGGGCTTCGCCTTGCGGCTAACTCCTCCTCTTAACCTTCCAGCACCGGGCAGGCGTCAGTCCCTATACATCCGCTTGCGCGTTTGCAGAGACCTGTGTTTTTGGTAAACAGTCGCCTGGGCCTGCTCTCTGCAACCTTCTTGCGAAGGCCACACTTCTCCCGAAGTTACGTGTGCATTTTGCCGAGTTCCTTAACGCGAGTTATCTCGAGCGCCTTAGATTTCTCATCCCACCTACCTGTGTCGGTTTACGGTACGGTCGTGCAACGACTATCCTTAGAGACTCTTTCTTGGCACCTTGATTACGCCCGCTTCGCTTTGCCGTAGCATCGCTCGCTGTCACGGCTTACCTCAAGATCCGGATTTGCCTGGACCTCTCATAAGCTCGCCGCTTCGACCGGAACAACCGTTCTCCGGCCGGGTTTCACCTCATGCGTCATCCCGTCGAATCGTCACACGGTGCTGGAATATGAACCAGCTTCCCATCGACTACGCGTTTCCGCCTCATCTTAGGGGCCGACTAACCCTGGGCAGATGACCTTTACCCAGGAAACCTTAGGTTTTCGGCGGACGGGAATCTCACCCGTCTTTTCGTGTACTTATACCTGCATTCTCTCTTCCATCCCCTCCAGCCACCCTCCCGGGTGACCTTCTCCGGTCCATGGAATGCTCCCCTACCAACCGTGCCACTTAAGGCACGATTCCGAAGCTTCGGTATACCGCTTAGCCCCGTTACATTGTCTGCGCATCATTGCTCGACCAGTGAGCTATTACGCACTCTTTTAATGAATTGCTGCTTCTAAGCCAACATCCTGGCTGTCTTTGCAATAACACCTCATTTCACACTTAGCGGTATTTTGGGACCTTAGCTGTCGGTCTGGGCTGTTCCCCTCTCGACTATGAACTTTGTCGCACACAGTCTCACTCCCATACGTTGTGTTTAGGCATTCGGAGTTTGCCTGGGTTTGGTACCCGGTGAAGAGCCCTAGTCCAAACAGTGCTCTACCTCCTAAACATTTGTATGAGGCTGTCCCTCAAGGCATTTCGGGGAGTGCCAGCTATTTCCAGGTTTGATTAGCCTTTCACCCCTTACCACAGTTCATCCCTGCGTTTTTCATCACACTAGAGTTCGGTCCTCCACTCAGTGTTACCTGAGCTTCAACCTGACCATGGTAAGATCACCTGGCTTCGGGTCTACGACATGCAACTATTCGCCCATTTAAGACTCGGTTTCCCTCCGGCTCCAGTGCTTCTACACTTTAACCTCGCTGCATACCGTAACTCGCAGGCTCATTCTACAAAAGGCACGCCGTCAGAAGGTTGCCCTTCCTCCGACCTGTTGTGGGCGTATGGTTTCAGGTTCTCTTTCACTCCCCTCACCGGGGTTCTTTTCACCTTTCCCTCACGGTACTTCTTCACTATCGGTAGTCGCATCGTATTTAGCCTTGGATCGTGGTCGACCCAGATTCCGACAAGGTTTCTCGAGCCTCGCCGTACTTAGGACGCACATCCACGAAGTAGGTATCATTTCAGGTACGGGCCTCTCACCCTCTCTGGACGGCCTTCCCATGCCGTTCCCCTATAATACCCTTTTCTCTAACTTCGCGAGCTCTCGCATGTCGCTCTAATGTGCGCCTGCAACCCCCAGCCAGCAACGGCATGCGCCTTGACACTGGCTTGAGTTTAGGCTTCTTCCCTTTCGCTCGCCGCTACTCAGGAAATCTCTTTTGATGTCTGTTCCTCCAGGTACTTAGATGGTTCAGTTCCCTGGGTATTGCCGCGCTACCCTATTGTATTCAGATAGCGCTGACTGACTCTCGTCAGCCGGGTTACCCCATTCGGCCATCCACGGATCTCAGGATATGTGCTCCTCCCCGTGGCTTTTCGCAGCTTGTCACGGCCTTCTTCGCCGTGCGACTCCATAGGCATCCACCGTACGCCCGTCTTCGCTTGACCATATTATGCTTCACTCTTTCGCTGTTTCTTTCACTCTCTCGCTTTCTTTCTACGTCCTCCATCGGCTCTCGCCGACAAAGAACGCCTGCTTCCCTTCCCTCGGTATGTAAAAGATCACTTGAGCGGACCACGCGGACTCGTGCGCCGCATTGTGGAGATAAAGGGACTCGAACCCTCGACCTACGGCTTGCAAAGCCGCCGCTCTAGCCAACTGAGCTATATCCCCAGTTTGGTAGTCTTGATAGATCTAAAAAAAAGGAATGGGATAGAAAGAAGTAGGCAGATGTCCGACACAGGACATCATGGAAGTTCCTGCCTTTGTTTTCGCGATCAGTTCGCCGTCTCCGGCGTCCTTCTCACAGAAAGGAGGTGATCCAGCCGCACCTTCCGGTACGACTACCTTGTTACGACTTCACCCTCCTCACGAGACGTACCTTCGACACCGTCCCCCTTGCGGTTGGACTAGCGGCTTCGGGTACCCCCCACTCGGATGGTGTGACGGGCGGTGTGTACAAGGCCCGGGAACGTATTCACCGCGCCATGCTGATGCGCGATTACTAGCGATTCCACCTTCATGGAGTCGGGTTTCAGACTCCAATCCGAACTACGGATGATTTTCTGCGATTTGCTCCACCTCGCGGCTTCGCGTCACTCTGTATCACCCATTGTAGCACGTGTGTAGCCCTGGACATAAGGGCCATGATGACTTGACGTCATCCCCACCTTCCTCCGGTTTGTCACCGGCAGTTCCGCCAGAGTCCTCAGCTTTACCTGGTAGTAACTGGCAGTAGGGGTTGCGCTCGTTGCGGGACTTAACCCAACACCTCACGGCACGAGCTGACGACAGCCATGCAGCACCTGTACAGCGTCGTATTGCTACGCTGCGCCATCTCTGACGCATCACACTGTATGTCAAACCCAGGTAAGGTTCCTCGCGTACCATCGAATTAAACCACATGCTCCACCGCTTGTGCGGGCCCCCGTCAATTCCTTTGAGTTTCACCCTTGCGAGCATACTCCCCAGGCGGTACACTTATCACGTTAGCTACGGCACTGATGCATCCGCACCAGCACCTAGTGTACATCGTTTACCGTGTGGACTACCAGGGTATCTAATCCTGTTTGATCCCCACACTTTCGCACCTCAGCGTCAGTCATCGGCCAGGAGCTTGCCTTCGCCATTGGTATTCTTCCTGATCTCTACAGATTCCACCCCTACACCAGGAATTCTAGCTCCCTCTCCGTCACTCAAGCCTCGCAGTTCTCAACGCATTCCCACGGTTGAGCCGTGGTATTTCACGCCAAGCTTACAAGACCGCCTACATGCCCTTTACGCCCAGTAATTCCGAACAACGCTCGCCCCCTACGTGTTACCGCGGCTGCTGGCACGTAGTTGGCCGGGGCTTATTCGCCGGTTCATGTCATCCCACGGGCATTCCCTCCCATGGTTATTCTTCCCCAGCAAAAGGACTTTACAACCTTTCGGCCTTCATCATCCACGCGGCGTCGCTCCGTCAGACTTTCGTCCATTGCGGAATATTCTTAGCTGCTGCCTCCCGTAGGAGTCTGGGCCGTATCTCAGTCCCAGTGTGGCCGTACACCCTCTCAGGCCGGCTACCCATCATCGCCTTGGTGGGCCTTTACCTCACCAACTAGCTAATGGGACGCGAGCTCATCGTAAGGCCGGTGCCGTAGCACCTTTCCTCGTTACCCTCACGGTAACGAACGTATTCGGTATTACCCACTATTTCTAGTGGCTATCCCCATGCCCTAGGTAGATCACCCACGCGTTACTCACCAGTCCGCCGCTCTAGGGGCATTGCTGCCCTTGCCGCTCGACTTGCATGCTTAAGACACGCCGCCAGCGTTTGTTCTGAGCCAGGATCAAACTCTCCATGATATATTCCAACGGGATTGCTCCCGCAGGATATCCATAAAGAATTTTTGCTTCGTCGACCACAGCCATTGTGACCACAGCCGACCGGCATTCGACTTCCAAACAGCACCGTTTCCGGCACCGTCGATCCTTACCTCTTTCTATCCCTTCCCTATTTACTGTTGAAGATCCCTCGCCCCTCCCGCCAAGCCTTCCCAGCCCAGCCCTCAGAGCGCTCGATGAAGCTATCAAACTTCATACCCCCGTGTCAAGCGCATTTCGAAGATTTCCGCTATTTTGCAAATTTTGCTATTTTTTAGCAATCCTTGCTATTTCGCTTCATCCATCGCTACACGGCGCGGGCGTGACATTAGCAGATATGGGAAAACTTGGTCAATAGCTTTGGAGGAAAACTTATGAGGCGCTGAGCTTTTTATATTGGACCAGGTAGTCGGCGAAGGAAAGGACGGACATGAGGACCGCGAGGCCATAGGAGACGGCGACCAGCGCCTTGAGGACGGGGACGAGGACCAGGCCCATCTGGAGGCGGAGGATGGAGACATAGGCCAGGGAAATGAAGCCCGCCACCATATAGAGCCCCGCCTTGAGCTTCCCGCCCGGCCTGGCTCCCATGGCGATGTTCTTCAGGCTCAGGAGGTTCCTAAGGAAGAGGATGCCGAACTCCCGGTAGAGGATGACAAGGAGGATCCACAGGGGCATGATGCCCCCTGCGGCGAAGCAGATGAAATACGTGACCCTGGCGAGGACGTCGGCGAAAGGGTCGAAAAGCTTTCCGAAGCTGCTGACCTCGTTGGAGGACCGGGCGATCCTTCCGTCCACCAGGTCGCTGATCTCGATCACCGCGAAAAGGACCCAGAGCAAGACCACGGTCGCCAAGGTGGGGAGGATAGGGTATGTATATAGAAGAAAAAAGACTGGAGCGAGGAAAATCCTGCTCATGGTCACCTTGTCGGCTTTGGTCATTGGCTCAGGATACGGATTTGACATGGAACATGTCAAGAATGTAGTATGCCTGGGTCCGGAGGTTCTTTCGCGCCCTAGGCGCCTATGCGGAGAGAGGGGACATGAGCGAATCCCAGAACGCCCACAGCAAACAGCTTCTCCGCGCGAGCATAGACAGGACTGTGCTCGCCTACATCGTCATCCAGCATGGCCTGTTCTGCTCCTTCGCCCTTCCCGGGGGCTTTTTCAACCAATTCTACCCCGCCTTCGCGATCACAAGCCTGGCCTTCCACGCCCTTCTTTATTCCCTGCTCAGATTTTTCATCGACGATTTCAGGAACGAAGCCACGGGCTTGCTCTTTACTTCCATGAACATGGCGAACCGGATCACCCTCATGAGGATCAGCACTCTGCCAACCCTCTTCTTCCTCGTGGTGGCCGCCCGCTCCTACCGGATCCGCTATCCCCTCCTGGTCCTGGTGGTGTTCATCTTCATCACGGACTTCCTGGACGGCTATGTATCCAGGAAGGCCAACCAGGTTACCAAGGTGGGCCGCATGATGGATTCCGCCTCGGACTACAGCCTCTTGATTGTCCTCACCCTGGTTTTCCGTTATTATACACTCATACCTACGTGGTTCCTGTTGCTCGTCCTGGCTCGCCTGGGCATCCAAGTTGCCTTCATGGCGATACTCATTGCGATCAAGAAGAGGATTGAGCCCCGCACAACATTCCTGGGAAAGGCGGCGGTAGCCTCCATCATGGTGGTCTACAGCGTGGAAGTCCTGGGACTCATCGCGGGCGGACTGCCCGGAGGATTGAAATCCGCCGTGGAATGGATCGTCGCAGGCGTAATCCTGGCGAGCATAGGGGACAAGGTTGCAAGCTTCGCCTCCTGCCTGGGCGACCGGGGCAAGGGGCTCTGACGGAGGATATTCCATGGCACTCATCAAAAGCGCCCTCGAATTGGCCTTGGAAAAGACCAAGGACGTAAAGCTCGACGACGCCGCCCTAGAGGCGAACAGGATAAAGACGGAAGGCCGGAAGGCCGGCGGCGCATACCTCGCCTCGCCGGAGGAGACGGACCTGCAAGCGGCCATCAAGGCAGCGAAGCCGGAATTCAGGGAAGTATTCAGGAAGGCGGTCTTCGAGGTGCTTTCCGCCCAGATACAGCTGCCCTCGGGACCTTACGACGAAGGGAAATTCCACGTTCTGGCCAAGGGCTTCGGGACCCTCGCCTCGATGGCGCCGGATCCGGCGGCCTCGGCAGGCAATGCGAAGAAGGCGTCCGCCTTGGTGCAGAACATCGCAGCCTTCGCGGCCAAGTATGTGGAAGAGGTGAAAAGGGTCGAACAGGCCATCAGGACCCAGTGGGCTCCCAAGCTGAAGGAAAAGGAAAGGCAGCTTGCGGCTCGCATGGGCCAGGAGGTGCGCCTCGATCCCATGTCCGATCCCGAGTTCTCGGCATATTACAAGCAGAATTTCGAAGCCCTGAGGTCCAACTACAGCCAGGCCCTGGAAGGGGCCAAATCGGACCTCGCCGCCCTCTGCGGCATAGGGGAGTTCGGCGCCTAGCGGCGGGCCAAGACCACGTAGAGAAGGGCGGCGTCGGATTTCCTCACCCCCGGCACCCGGGAAGCTTGGCCCAGGGTGAGGGGCCTGGCGCCGTCGAGTTTTTCCACCGCTTCCTTTGACAATCCCGGAACATTCCGAAAGTCGAAATCCTCGGGTATGCGGAGCCTCTCCGATTTGTCCACCCGGGCGGCGAGCCTTTCTTCCTTTTCGAGATAACCCTTGTAGCGGGCGTCCAGCACCGCCGTGGCGATCCAGGAGGGAGGATATTCCTCCCGGCCCGGGAAAAACCGAGCAAGGTAGTCCCAGGGCTTGGCATGCCCATCCAAGCGGGAGCCAACCGCCGGATCCCTCAAGGCCGCGGCCAGGCTGTCCCCCAGATGGGAGGCGAGTTCCTGCGCCTCCAGGTCCCCTTGGCCGATGCGGCGCTTTTCCAGAAGCTCCTTTATCTCCTCCACCCCCCGTTTTCGGGCTTCAAAGGACTCCTTGCGTTCCGGAGACGCCAGTCCCATTTCGATGCCGCAGGGAGTGAGGCGCAGATCCGCGGAATCCTGGCGCAAGGCAAGGCGGCGCTCCGCCCGGGAGGTGAACATCCGGTATGGTTCCTTGGGCGAAAGGGTGACTAGGTCGTCGATCAGGACCCCTATGTAGGCTTCGTGCCTTCCCAGGATGAGGGGAGGATTCCCCTCAAGTTTCCTTCGGGCGTTGATTCCCGCCACAAGACCCTGGGCGGCGGCTTCCTCGTAACCCGAAGTGCCGTTGGTCTGGCCCGCCACGAAGAGGCCCTGGAGGATCTTGGATTCCAGGGAGGCCAGGAGGGCGTCGGGAGCGAGGTAGTCGTATTCCACGGCGTAGGCGGGCCGGACTATCTGGGCATTTTCGAATCCTGGAAGGGTTCTGTAGAAGGCGGCCTGCACGTCCTCGGGAAGGGAGCTGGATAGGCCGTTGAGATAGACCTCGTCGGTATATTCCCCTTCGGGCTCCACAAAGACCTGGTGGCGGATCCGGTCGGGAAAGCGAACGACCTTGTCCTCGATTGAGGGGCAATACCGGGGACCCTTGCCAACGATGGCTCCGGAGTACAGGGGAGACCGGTCCAGGCCCTTTCGAATTTCCCCATGGGTGCCCTCGTTCGTCCACAGGACGTGGCAAGGGATGTCGGGCCGGGCGTAGTCTTTTTCAAGGAAGGAAAAATAAATCGGCCCAGGATCGCCCCGCTGCTCCTCAAGGCGGGAAAAATCGACGCTCGACGCCTTGATGCGGGCGGGCGTGCCGGTTTTCATCCTCCCAACGGGAAATCCCCGACCCCGGAGCGCAGTCCCCAGCCCGACGGCCGCCGGCTCTCCAAGCCGTCCTCCGGAACCCTGCCAGGTCCCGATGAAAAGGCGGCCTTCCATGAACGTGCCGGTGGTGAGGACTACGACGGAGGCGCCGATCTTCCCGCCCCGCTCCGTGACCACGCCTTGGACTTTCTTGCCCTGGCGGTCCACCAGAAGGTCCACCACCGTATCCATGTAGATGGAAAGATTGGCTTGGGACTCAAGGGTTTTCCGCGCCAGCTGGGCGTAGAGGGCCTTGTCGGACTGGCAGCGGGGAGCCTGGACCGCCCCTCCGCGGGACTGGTTGAGCATCCTCACCTGGATGGCCGAGGCGTCGGCCAGAATGCCCATCTGCCCGCCCAGGGCGTCGACTTCCCTTGCCAAGTTTCCCTTGGCCAGGCCGCCGATGGAAGGATTGCAGGAGAGTCTTCCGATGGTGTCGGGATTCTGGGTAGCCAGGAGGGTGCGGGATCCTAGGCGCGCCAAGGCCAGGGCGGCTTCTATGCCCGCATGGCCTCCTCCTACGACGATGGCATCGAAATCGCTCAACCTGTCCTCACTTTCCCAGGCAGAAGCTGCCGAAGATCCGTTCGAAGACCTCGTCGGCCACAATTTCACCCGTGATTTCGCCTATGGCGTCCATGGCGTCCCTCACATCCAAGGCGACGACATCAAGGCTCCCGCCGGCTTCCAATCCCCGCCGGGCGGCGCCGGAAGACGCCAAGGCCCGGTCCACCAAGGCCTTCTGCCGGGCCGAGGCGATCCGTATCTCCTCTTCCTTGGCGATTCCCAGGCCGGCGGATCCGCCGAGGGCCGAGGCGACCAGGGACTCCAAGGCGCCGAGGCTTTCGGTCCTCTTGGCGCTCAAGGGGATCCAGCCCTCCGGCGCCGGGGCGCAGTCCGGGGCGTCTGTCTTGTTCCATATCCTGACAGCCCGAGGGTGGGCGTCGAGGAACACAAGGTCCTCCCGGGAAAGGCCCCGCCGGCCATCCGCGAGATAAAGGAGGAGTTCGGCGGATTGTGCGAGGTCCAGGCTCTTTTTCACACCCTGGGCCTCGATCTCCCCTTCGGCTTCACGGAGCCCCGCGGTGTCAACCAGGCGGATCGCGAAGCCTCCCATCTCGACCCAGGCTTCAAGCCAGTCCCTGGTGGTGCCCGGCTCCGGGCTCACGATCGCCCTCTCCTCCCGTACTATGAGGTTGAAGAGGCTGGATTTCCCAGCGTTCGGCCTTCCGGCCAAGACCACCAGGATTCCTTCCTGGCGAAGGCGGCCTGCGGCGTAGCTGGAGGAGAGGGCTTTGAGCTCCGCGGCGGCGGAATCCAGCTTTTCCAGGCAGGAGCCGAAGGCGGGCGACTCCGAATCCGGCCCTTCCTCCTCGGGATAGTCCAATCGGGCTTCGATCTCCGCGGCGATGTCCACCAAGGATTCCCGTATGCGACCAAGCCGACGGGAAAGGACTCCCGACAACCGCTCCAGGGCGTCCTTCCTGGCGGCCTCGCAGAGGGCCCCGGACAATTCATTCACCGCCTCGGCTTCCACAAGACCTGTCTTGCCGTTGGCGAAGGCGCGGAAGGTGAACTCCCCCGGGAGGGCGGGAGAGAATCCCCTGCGCCCAAGGAGGGAAAGGATTGAGTCGACGACGGCCCCTGAGCCGTGGCAATGGATTTCCACCGAATCCTCTCCGGTGTAGGAACGGGGGGCGCGGAAGACCGCGGCGAGGACCTGGTCTATCGTCTTCCCCGTTTCGGGATCTACCAAATGGCCGAGGACGAGGCTGTGCCCCGGCGCTTCAAGAAGGGCCTTGGGACGGGAGAAGCAGGCTGCGCAGAGCTCCGCCGCCCCTGCGCCGGAGCAGCGGATCACGGCGACGGCCGCCCTCCCCGGGCGGGTCGCCAGGGCGGCGATGGGAGACTTTGTGTCCAGGTAACTTCGCGACATATGCAGAGCTTGACGATACCGAGTTCAAACCGGCGCATCAAGCGGTTGGGGAAGAAGGCGGCGGAGCGCGCCGACCCGGACGGGCCGGCGCGGCCTCACATGGATTTCCAGTACTTGTAGTACTTCCTCTCCACGTCGTCCAGGCCCAGCAGGGGGTAATACTTGTAGTTCCCTTGCTCGGCGAACATGAAGCCATCCCGCAGGAGCTTGTAGGAGATCTTGTCGATCGGGCAGTCCAGGGAGAGGCCTTTCACGAACTTGCCCGGAGTGCTCCGGATTTCGCTTATCGCCTTGCTGAGGCGGGCGGGATGGATTCCAGGGACATAGCAGCGGATGAGGGGATTTTCCTCGAACTCCCTCAGGAACTCCTCGGTGGAGAATTCCAGCTCCGAGAAGAACATCTTCGGGGCTCCCTTGGTGTTGTGGGGATCGGTGATGAAGCGGCCGAATTCCTGGAGGTTGTATTTTGTGAGCACGATGAATTTCACGGGATTTACCTCAAGGACGATGCGGAACTCCTCGGGATCCTTGGAACCGTCGTAGGGGGCGCTCTCCAGGGCCACGTAGTCGCCCACGGAGTTGCAGAGGTAGAGCTTGCCCAGGGCGGAAAAATCGATATGCTCCAGGGCCCGGTAGCTCTTGATGAATTTGGTGGCCTTGGGCCTGCCGTCCTCGTGGGGGATCAGCTCCGCGTAGGCCTGGTCGATGTCGAAGTAATCGTTCCGGAAATCCGGATCGATCTCCACGAACATGAGCCTGCCCTCGAAGTACCGGGTGGAGCCCT
>JBFLXC010000047.1:0-18585 GCA_040757435.1 Spirochaetota bacterium
CTGAAGGCACCAGGGAGACTACCTGGTTGATAGGCTGGAGATACAAGCGCAGTAATGCGTTCAGTCGACCAGTACTAATATGCCGTGAGGCTTGACCATATTATCCTTCACTTTTTTAAAAGGGCGCCCCAAAAAGCGCCGCGACCTTGAAATAGATCGATCGCTGGCATGGCACTCCTTAGTGCTCTCTGGATACAAACTGCTTCCTTTAGGCTCCGATTGCGTGAGCCGCCCTCGATTAGGTAATTTTGCCTGGTGACTATTGTGAAGAGGCCACACCCGTTCCCATTCCGCACACGGAAGTTAAGCTCTTCAACGCCGATGGTACTGCCTTCACGGTGGGAGAGTAGGTCGTCGCCAGGCTTTTTTTTATCCCTCCGGCAGAAGCAAATCCAGCCTCCCGATCCGTGTACATAATGGATGCGAAATGGTAGAATCTCCGGGATGATAGCTCTGCATGCTTCCTTTATTACAAGAAAAGACATGGACACAGTGCTTGGGTGCCTTGTGACGGATTCTATAGGCCCCGGCGAATATACAGAAAAACTTATAAAAAACGGCAAAGACGTTTTTAAGTACGACGCCGCTGTAGCGCTACGGAGCCCGTACACTGCGCTTCAACTTGCGATAGCGCAATTGGGGCTGTCCACCCATGCTCGGATTGGGATAAGCGCCTTAGCTCCCATGTACCACTCCATGGCAATCGAAGCCCTTGGGCATGAAGCGGTTTTCTACGACCACGACCCTGAGTACGGAAACATCAGCGACGATCCAAATCTAAAGGCTTGCGACGCGGCTGTGCTTTTTTCGCCCTTCGGAATTCCTGTCAATGTTGCTTTCGCTCAAGCTCTGGGTATTCCAACCATCGAAGACATCACCCATTCTTTGGGATCTCTCGGCCAAGAAGCGGAGAACGGCTGCATTGGAAGCCTTGGGATCTACGCGATGGAACAAGGAGCCTTGGTGACCGCAGGGGGTGGAGCCCTTTTATTCGCCCCCTCAAGGAAGACCTCCCCCATCGTGAGGAATTTGGCGGAAAGGATAAGCCCCGAAACTGCGATGACGGATTACAATGCCGCCCTTGGGTTGGCCAAGATCCGGGATTTTCCCGACATACTCGAGCGTCGACGCGCTTTGGCGGAGATGTTCCGCGGGGAAACCGCAAGGACGCGGCACAAGGTGCTTGGCGGAATGGAAGAGCTTGCGCGAGGGCTCACCGGATTCCCGATACTTCTGGAATCAAGCATGAAGGATACGGTAATCCACGCCAAGAGGAACGGAGTGGAAACCGCTCCAGCCTTTGAATCCTCCATCGTATCCCAGGATGGTTTTCCTGAAAACCAATGCAAAGGAGCGAAATCCTTGGCCTTGCGATGCCTGCAGTTCCCCCTTCATGAAAAGATTTCAGCCAAGGACGCAAACCTTATAAAGAAAGTGATAGCCACCCTTCCTTGAGGAGTTCGAATATGAAACGCCCTGGGGACGCGGCAAACCGTGTCCTGGTCATAGCCAACCTCCACAAAAGCAACGCCGGCTCAACGGCCCGGGAAGTGGAACGATATTTTACCCTTAGAGGATGGAAACCTACTGTTTTCTCATTTGAAGGCAATCCGCAATCCGGAGTGGAATACGAGGGATACGACCTGATCGTAAGCCTTGGAGGCGACGGAACATTGCTATATGTGGCGAGGAAGGCAGCCGCCTTGGGCATTCCCGTCCTTCCCATCAATCTGGGAACCTTGGGCTTCATAGCCGCCAACAAGACAGATTCCTGGACCGAGGCCTTCCAGGACTGGGAGGAGGGCCGGCTTGAGCCATCCGCGAGAATCATGCTGGACATCCAGGTTGAAAGGGAAGGCGAGAGTCTCGGCCGGTATGTTGCGTTGAACGACGGTGTCGTATCCTCCCAAGGAATCGCGAAGATGATCCGGCTCTGCCTCAACGTCAATGGCGACTGCTTTGGATTCTATAGGGCGGACGGCCTCATCGTATCCACTCCCACCGGCTCCACGGCCTATAATCTTGCAGCTGGAGGGCCTGCCCTGTATCCGGAGATGCCGGCTGTGGTGATCAATCCCATTTGTCCCTTTACCTTGGCCTCCAGGCCCCTCGTGCTTCCCGCTTCCGTGAAGGTGGATGTGGTGATCGATGAAACCAGGAGGTCGGGAGCCATGTTGACCGTGGATGGACAAGAAATCCTGACCCTCCAGCAAGGGGATGTGGCGATGTTCCGGCGGGCGGAGAGAGATGCGCTGCTCGTTGTACCCCCGGAGAACATGTTTTTCCAAGCCCTGAGGACCAAGCTAGGGTGGTCCGGAGACGGCCATGCTTGAAAGGCTGGAGGTGAGGGATTTCGCCCTGATCGAATCGGCGGAACTGGAATTCCCCTCTGGCTTCATTCTGTTCACCGGAGAGACGGGCGCGGGCAAGTCTCTTGCCGTTGGGGCGATAGGCTTCCTCCTCGGTGCCAAAGCGGACATCAGTTCAATACGGGACGGAGCCGAAGAATGCATTGTTTCCGGCATCCTCCGTGTGGAAGGAAACATTCAGGCTCTCCGCTGGCTCAGGGAGCATGACCTTCCTTTCGAGGATGGCAGAGTTTCCATCCGCCGGGGCATGCGAAGCAATGGCAGATCCTATGCATACCTGCAAAACCAATCGGTAAGCAGGACCGATCTAGCCGCCTTTACTTCCTCCGTCATAGACATCCATGGACAACATGAGCACCAAGGCCTCATGGATGAGGCAAGCCATCTTGGCCTCATTGACATTTTCGCCGACTTGGAAGAGGAGAGGAAGGTATATCAGGAAGTCTACGCGCGTTGGATAGAACTGGTCAGGGAATACAGGAAGAGATCAAGCGAGGCGGAAGAAAGGCAAAAGCAAAGGGATTACCTCGAATTCACCATAAAGGAAATCCAGGCTTCCAAACCTGTTCAAGGGGAAGACGAAGCCTTGTCCAGGGAAGAGAAAATATTATCCCAACACGAGAAGCTTTTTGAATCGGTGCATGGAGCGCTTCAATTCCTTACCTCAGCGCATGCCGGCCAGGATGGAATCGGTGCCTTGGGTCTATTGAAAAGATCGGTGGCGGATCTTAAATCCGCCCAGGATATCGATCCTAGCCTTTCGGAACTCCAGGCAAGGCTGGAGAGCGGGTTCCTGGAACTGGACGATATCGCCCAAAGCCTCGGCCTATACGTGGAAAAATTGAGATTTGATCCCGCCCGGCTGCAGGAAATCGAATCCCGCTTGGCGGAATTGCGAAGACTTAAGAAAAAATACGGTCCGTCGCTGGATGATGTTATTGAAAGGGAACGCAGGGACAAGGCGATCCTTGATTCCTTCGAGTCCTGGGACGACGAGAAAGCGATCCTGGAACGGGATATCGGGCATTATAAAAGTCTCGCCCTGCAAAAGGCGGAAACGCTATCCTCGAAACGGAAGGCCGCGGCGGATCTTTTCCAGCACCATACGGAAGCCATCCTCTCCCGGCTTGGAATGGCCCAGGCGAGGTTGCCGCTTACGGTTGAGAGGAAGACTACCGAACAGGGAAAGCTCTTGTTAGGACCGGCTGGCTTGGACGAGGTTCGCATCCTTTTCGCCCCCAATCCAGGAGAATCTCCGCGACCCTTGTCGAAAATCGCCTCCGGGGGGGAACTTTCGCGTGTCGCCCTTGCGATAAAATCGGTTTTGTCCGCAAAAGACAGCGTCGATTCGCTTATTTTTGATGAAATCGATGTTGGAATCGGGGGAGAGGTGGCGGTCGCTGTGGGTGATTATCTTCGAGGCCTAGCCCGCCACAAGCAGGTTTTCTGCGTAACCCATCTTGCTTCGATTGCTGCGAAGGCGGGAACCCATTTCAAGGTGGAGAAAGTGACCCATGGAGGAAGGACCGCAACTATCTTCGAACAGATATCCGGGCGGCCTAGGGAAGAAGAGATAGCGAGGATGCTTTCAGGCGACAAGCGGGGAGAGCTGTCCCTTGCCCATGCAGCCCAACTTTTGGATGCCAACGCGCCTCAGGTTTCCTGATCCCCCCGCGCTAGGTCGTGGAGCGAGTCATAGGGCAAGAGCTCTCCAATGTTGGTGAATACCAAGGAATCCTCAACGGGTCCGAAGATGACTCTCGCCCCTGGTTCCAGGAATTCGGAAAGTACCTGGCGGCACGCCCCGCAGGGACCCACCGGGTAGGAGGAGTCCGGGGTCGCTATTGCAATGGCCTTGAATTTCGTCGAACCTGCGCTCACCGCCGACACCAGGGCGCTCCTCTCCGCGCATATCGTCAAGCCGAAGGATCGGTTTTCCACGTTGGCCCCGATTACAATCCTACCGTCCTCGCACAATAGGGCCGCGCCAACCCTGAATCGCGAATAGGGAGAATAGGAATGGACGGCAGCGTCGAGGGCAGCCTTGAAAAGTTCCTTATCGGTTGGCATGGGCTCCTTCTTAGGTTGACAGATATTGGTTTAACTATATACGATTCCAAATCGACAGTACAGAGGACTTCCCGGGAGAGCGTGTGGGTACAAGAAGGAACAATTGGCATGTGCTGGCGCTGATCGCCGCGGCGATATCCGCGGCCTACGCCCTGATAGTTCCCGATCCCATAGGCAAGGATACCCTGATCGAATTGCTCCCGGAGATTCAGATAAACGCCGAGGCCGAACCGGCACAGTCTTGGCGATCGCTTGGCAAAGGGAGCCTAGCCTTCGCCGGCGATCGGTTTGTAGGCTATTATTCCTCCTCCCAGGAAAAGATAGTGGCCTTTGGAAGGCGGGAAGAATACCCGGTGATCGAAGATGGATTCGCCATCGCCAGGGAAGGCAAGGGGTATAGATACCTCGGATTTGGGGACCAAGTTTCAATCCCTTTGGGAGAGGGTGGGGTTCCTTTGTCATTGGGAGGAGTTCCCTTCGTAATCCGAGACGACCAGATGGCTGTGGCAAAGCTTGGGGGGGAGGGCGGTGTCACCTGGAGATACGAGTTCGGCAGGATTGTCACGGGAGCGAGCGTGGCATCCTCCCTCTCGGCCTGGGGGACCCTCTCGGGCGAAGCCATACTCCTGGATGGGAAAGGCTTGCCTCGATATGTAATCAATCCTTCGGCATTCGGATTGTATGCCAAGTATCCTTGCGTGTACGGCATCGCCCTCTCCCCAGACGGCTCGACCTTGGCGCTTCTTCATGGCTTGGAGCCGCAGAGGCTCACCATATTCCAGGAACGAGGCTCAGGGTGGGCCATGGCCAGCACGACGGAAATAGAAAACGAAAGTCCGTATCCAAGAGCAGCTGTTTTCTCCGGCAACGGACTGTACGGATTGTTTGATTCAGGCGACGGCCTTCTGCATTATGACGCTAGAGAAAACCAGTTCATACGGATTGCTCTTGGCGGACAGCCGGCATTCGCTCCCTTGGCTATCGTCCCAGTGGGACTCGAAGGTTTCGGCCTCTTGGGGGACTTCTCCGGAACGTCAAAATTCGGATTGGTGAAAAAAGGTGTGCTGCGGGCCTTTTTCCCCATGAAAGGAGCCCCAGGGTGGATAAAGTCCCGGGGAGAACAGGTAGATATCGCGGACGATTCGGCTATACGTCGTTTTTACATCCACGGAGGCGATGAATGACTCCTAGGAGGCGTATCTCCCTCACAATGGCAATGGTCATCTGCGCAGCCGCCTTGCCTTCACAGGTGGGAATACCAGGTTTTTCAAAGGTTGTGGGTTTGTTTGGCGCACCTTCGGGCATTGGGGCAAATGACGAAGCAAGGTACTTGGGCACCGGGGTGATGTTGGAGTCGAGCGAAGGGCAGGTTTCAGTCCCAGGGGAAGGGAGAGTGGTATTTATACAACGCCCTGAAAAACATGGATCGGGAATTTCGGCTTCGATGCCGCCCATGATCGTCCTATCCGGCGAAGATGCCATCAGATCTGTCTTTTCCGGCGAAGGGTTCGCGCCCGCCCTGCCTGGAGGTGGGAGTCAAGGTTCGACAACCCTGGGAACCTTGAGGAAAACCAATTCGGATTCGCCGGCTTCCCTTCAGATGCGAGTTTTCGACTTGGATAAAAGGGCATGGGTAAACCCGATTCTTTTTTTCCCCGACCTTGGGGACGGAGGTTCGCCTGTCATTTCGCGTCTACTCATCCGAGGCAAGCATGCTTCCGCCTCGTTCCAGAAGAATTCAAGGATGCGGACGAGGTTGCCCCAAGGCCGATACGCGATCCTGACGGACGTTGCCGATATGGTGCGAACGAATTCCGTTTCCGGCCTCTACCAGTTCAGGGTCATATTGGATGGGCAGGTGGCGATGGATAAAAGGCTCGATTCCGCCAAGGTCTACGAGCGAGGCTTGGCATTCCTAGGCTTCGATCCTCCTTCCTCTTCGGCGGTGGCGGAAGGGGGAATGATCAACATTGGTGAAATAGAACTTGTCCGAGGCCAGCACAGCTTGGAGATGATAATTCTCGATTACGCTGGAAATTCGAGCTCATTGCCCTGGCCTCTGACTGTGGAATAAAGGATACGGGAACCTGGTATGGACGATTGTATCGCAGTGAATTTAGAAAGAATCAGGGAAAGGATTTCCCGTTCCGCCCAAAGAGCGGGGAGGGCTGAGGAAGAGATTACTATTCTGGGGGTTACGAAATTCCACGATGCCCATGCCGTGGAGCGCGCATATCGGGCGGGACTACGGCGATTCGGGGAAAACCGGGTTCAGGAGGCCGTCCTCAAGTATCAGGATTCCCTGCGCGAGAGTTTGCCAGGTCTCAAATTGGATATGATCGGAGTTCTGCAGAAAAATAAAATCAACAAGGCAATACCATTCTTCGATGCGATCCAATCCATCGACTCTGTTCAACTCCTCGCCGCCATCATCAACAGGGCTGGAAAGAGGGCAAGGCCATTGGAGCTGTTCTTGGAGCTCCATACAGGAGAGGAAACCAAGACTGGCTTTTCTTCCCTGGATGAAATGTATCGGGCGGTGGACCTCTATCTTGAGAAAAGCGGCGCAAATCCAAACTTATCCGCCGATTATCCGTTGAGAGGATTGATGACCATGGCGCCTTTCACCAATGACATCTCGATGCAGAGGAAATCCTTCCGCACCCTGCGCCAGGCCATGGAAGCCCTTAGGAGCCGTTATGGCCTTGTTGAATTGAAAGATCTTTCCATGGGCATGAGCATGGATTTCGAGGCTGCCGTTGAAGAGGGCGCTACGATCCTCCGTATAGGCACCGCCTTATTCGGCTCCAGGGCTGGCTGACATGAAGGACCCCCGCGGATGCTTCATAGCGATTGTCCTGTCATGCTGTATTTCCTTGGTAACCCTGTCCGCCCAGGTCCCGGCGCCTGGAATCCTATCGAGCCCCCAGGAGCGGAATAAAGCATCCGTCGCGGCGCAGAAAGCCGGATCGGCCTTGATAATCGCAGCGGGAGCCTTCCCGTTTGCCGTTTTCTACACTGACTTTGCCTTCGACGCCTATCGATTCGTGGACATGGGCTTCGACATACAGTATGCCCCTTGGCCATTCAAGAACCAGTATTCAGCCGCAGTCTCCGCCGGCGAACGATTTCTAAGGTTCGGGGCCGCCTTGGGTCTATCCGTGGCGGTCGGACTGCTAAGCGTGACAATCCCCTATCATTGACACAGTCTTGCCCCGCATCCAATAATGCTCCCATCTCCTTTTGCAAGGCGGTTGTATGGCCAGATTTATCGAAGATGGCGAGGGCTTCAACCTCGACGACGCTATCCGCAAGATACCCGATTTTCCAAAGCCGGGCATTCTCTTTTACGATATAACCTCTGTCTTGGCGAACCCATCGGCCTTTTCGTACTGTGTCGACTCGATGATCAAACTGTACAAGGACGAAGCTATCGACGCAGTCGCCGCAATCGAGTCGAGGGGTTTCGTCTTCGCCGCGCCATTCTGCCAGAGAATGGGGTTGCCTCTCCTCTTGGTAAGGAAAAAGGGCAAGCTCCCCGGGAAAACTATAGAAAAATCATACAACTTAGAGTACGGAACCGCAACCTTGGAAATGCACGTTGAAGACATCAAGCCCAGGTCGCGGTTTCTCGTCGTCGACGACCTCATCGCCACGGGCGGCACCATCCAGGCTACCCGGGACATGATCAGGTCCTGCGATGCCCAGGCTGTCAGAGCCTTCTCCGTCATTGGCCTTCCTTTCCTCAACTACGGAGAGCTGCTTTCGGATCTCCCCGTAGATACATTGGTCGAATACTTCGGTGAATAAGGGAGGAGGCACCATGGTGCGCGCGCTGGAGAAGAATCCCCTGTGGAAGGGAAGGAAGGGCCCGGTCGTCCTGGTTGTAATGGACGGTGTCGGGTATGGGAAATACGAGGAAGGGGATGCGGTCAAGGCCGCGGACATGAGGAATTTTCGCTGGCTGGAGGAAAACAATCCCCATTCCCGCCTCAAGGCCCACGGTACAGCCGTTGGCCTGCCCTCGGATGAAGACATGGGAAATTCTGAAGTAGGCCACAACGCCATAGGTTGCGGCAGGGTATTCTCCCAAGGAGCCAAGCTGGTCAGCGCTTCCATCGATTCCGGGGAAGTCTTTCGCGGGAGCGTATGGAAGGATTTGGTGGGGAATATCAAGGATGGTAGGGGAAGCCTTCATTTCATAGGCCTATTTTCCGACGGAAATGTCCACTCCCATCTAGACCACCTCAGGGCCATGGTTGCGCAGGCGGCGAAGGAAGGGGTGAGGAAGGCCAGGTTCCACCTTCTCCTGGACGGAAGAGACGTTGGCTCCCAGAGCGCCCTTGAGTATGTGCTTCCCTTCGAAGGATTTCTCAAACAATTCCTGGACCAGGGAATGGACTACAGGATCGCGTCTGGGGGAGGGCGGCAATTCATCACCATGGATCGTTACGGGGCAAACTGGGATATGGTGCGCCGTGGATGGGCCTGCCATGTGCACGGGCTGGGACGATCTTTTAAAAGCGCGGAGGAGGCGATACGCCATTACCGTTCGGAAAATCCCTCGATCATCGACCAGGACCTGGGAGAATTCGTTGTTTCCGACGAAACCGGCCCTGTGGGAAGGATTGAGGATGGGGATTCGGTGGTGTTTTTCAATTTCCGCGGCGATAGGGCCTTGGAGATTACCGCCGCTTTTGAAAACGAGGATTTCAGCCATTTCGACCGAGGACGACGTCCCAAAGTCTTGTATGCAGGGATGATGCAATACGACGGCGACTTGAAGGTGCCGCAGCGCTTTCTTGTTACCCCGCCGGCGATCGACAGGACTCTTGGAGAATACCTTGCCGCCACAGGCGTCCATTCCATGGCCATTTCGGAAACCCAAAAGTTCGGCCATGTCACCTATTTCTTCAATGGCAACCGAACGGGCAAATTCTCGGAAGCGCTTGAAGACTACATAGAAGTCCCAAGCGACAGGGTGCCCTTCGAACAGCGCCCCTGGATGAAATGCGCCGAAATCTCTGACAAAGTCATCGAAGCCATAGGCTCGGGCAAGTATTCCTTTATAAGACTGAACTTCCCCAACGGGGACATGGTGGGCCACACCGGTGTCTTCCAGTCCGTCGTGTGTTCCATGGAAGCCATGGACATCCAACTCGGCCGCCTGAGGGAAGCGGTGGAAAAAGCGAGGGGCGTGATGCTTGTAAGCGCCGACCATGGGAACTCCGATGACATGTATGAGCATGACAAGAAGACAGGAGGGGTACTCTTGGATACCCACGGCCAGCCCAAGGCCAAGACCAGCCATTCCCTCAACCCCGTTCCCTGTGTGGTCTTCGACCCTGATTACAAGGGCGAATACCGAAAGGAATTGAAGGAAGGCCTCGGTATATCCAGCCTCGCGGCTACATGCGCCGAGCTGCTGGGCTACAAGGCGCCCGAGGATTACGACGCATCGGTCCTGGATTTCGCAGGCCAGGGCTGAGCCGGCATCCTTATGATTGAAATAGAGCTGAAGGCGAAGATCGCCGATCCCGCCGCGATCCGCGGGAAGCTGGAAGGATTCATGGCTTACCAAGGGACCATTGAAAAGGATGATGAGTACTGGATCGTGCCTTTGGCGGTGAAGGACCCAAGCTTATTCGGAGGCAGCTTCAGGGTTCGCATCCGGAGGGAACCGAGCCAGGTCCTGGTGACTTTCAAGGAAAAAAGCTACCAAGAAGGCCTTGAGGTGAACAAGGAAGTGGAGTTCGGCGTGTCCGACGGAGATTCCTTCAGACAACTTCTTGAGAAAATGTCCGCCAAGCTCCATTACAGGAAGAGAAAGACGGGAACTCTTTGGAAGCTTGAGGGGCGCATCACCGCCGAATTGGTCGCCGTTGAAGGATTGGGAGACTTCCTCGAAGTGGAGACCATATGCGGGGAGGGAGAGGACATCGACTTGCGGGAGTTGAAATCCGCCCTTCTCGAAGTAATATCCAGATGCGGCCTTTCCGGCCAAGACCTGGAGCCAAGACCCTATTCGCAGCTGCTGGGGGTCCTCTAGCGCTTCGACTCCCGACCCTATTTGAAATACGCGAAATACTTGGGCACGCAGTCCTCGATTGCCGTATCGTTGTGTATGGCGACAGAAGGGAGTTTGTATTGGTTGTACATGGTTTGGCTGAAGACATTGATGGCCCCGTAGTAGCCTAATCCATCGTCAGGGTCGTTTGAGTCCCTCGAATCGCTAGTACGGATGATGTCATAGCCTTGCTGGACAGCCATGGCCGCCAATTCGATATGGCCCGAGCCCATGCCCTTGGGCAGGGTCAGCACCAGGGGCATCTCCGCGTTCCTGTTTTCGGGGACCCTTAGGTACAAGTCCGAGGCGGATTTCAAGAGCTCATATTTCAAGAATTTCAAATAGGCTTGGAAGGCAGACTCATCCTGTTGGGGTACATTCCCTTTCAAAGCCCAAATGTCTGAGTGGCCGGCGACCAAGCCGGAATCCGGATGGGTCGTGGAATGTGAAGCGAATGAAAACAGTATCTCTCCTTTGGAGTTCCTGTACCTGGCCATCTCCCTGACGTGGTTCCAATCCATGTAGCGTGTGTATGAAGGATTGCCCACTAGGGAAGTGATCAGTGCGAAGGAGGCCTTGTAGCCGAATTGCTTCAAGACAGGAAATGCATGGTCGTATTGGCTCTTCCAACCGTCGTCGAAGCTGATGATAACCATCTTCTCACCAGGCGCCGTCATCATGCCTCTGCGGATCTTTAGGAAGTCGTCGAAGCCTATGACGATATACCCATTGTCCCTAAGGTAGGCCATGTCCGCTTCAAACTGAGACTTCGTCCTCTGGTAAGCAGTCGAATCCTCGGAGTAGTCGACGGCTCTGCCGGCCGCTCTTTTGGAGCCATCCGTGATTTGATGGTACATGAGCACCAGGACATGGGCTTTGACGGAACTTGGAATCGGTCTAAATTCCCCGAAGGCAGCATAGAAACTCACTGAATCGCCGTTTGTGGAGGCAAGGGCGAGCTTGCCTTTGACATAGGCGATCTCACTCTCCGTCACAGCATAGTCGGGATAATCTGGATCGTTCGGGTCATCGGGATCCGAAGGGTCGGGGCCGAAGGGGAACTCGCAGGACAGGAACAGCAAAGCGGCGCAGGCCATCAGAATGAACAACTTTCTCAAATTATTTATCCGTAAGGAAGAATGATAAATATTTATCGGATTTGGCACCGCCCGTCAAGGGCGGAAAAGAAAAAATGGGCGCTGAGGGGCTCGAACCCCCGACCTACTGGGTGTAAACCAGCCGCTCTGACCAACTGAGCCAAGCGCCCCGGGAAGAAGGTAGACGGGGACAGGCTCCCCATCTTGACGCGATGCAGAAACTACCATATCAAGCTTCCGAGGGTCAATACAGGTGAGCAAAGCGAGTTTTGGAATATCGGCCATCGGCCACGGACTTATGGACGCCACGGGCGTAGCCTCGATCGACTATTGGGAAAGGCTGAAACCCGGGTCCGGTCCCTCCCACGTATCCTCGGACGAGGCGTCGGCCCTCCTGGATGAGCTTAGGATCGAGGGCGCTCTGGCAGGTCCGGGACTGGTCTTCAATCCCGGCGGCGGAGCCCTGAACATTGCCGTCGCCGCAAGGACCCTCGGCATGCAGGCTGTTGCTGCGGCGTGCCTGGGAACGGATTCGCTCGGCGCGGAAATACGCGCGAGACTCGAAGCCCTGGGGGTCTTCCTTGTAGGCCCCTCCAGCAAAAAGGCTACAGGCCTTTTCATTTCCATATCGCCTCCGCCTGAATGCGGAAGCAAGACTGAGCCAATGGTCGTAGTCTCCCCCTCGGCGGCCAGGGAAATCCATGGATATGACGCACAAGAGACCATGTTCCGGCCGGGTTGGTATTTCCACGTGGACGGACTTCTTATGGATAGGGCGGACTGGCTCTCCAGCCTGGCGCGCGAGGCAAAAGCCAAGGGCATGGGAGTATCCCTGGACGCCTCGACGGTCCACGCCGCAAGGAGCCGTGGCAGGGAACTCGTGCGCTTCGCCGCCGAATTCTGCGATTATTTTTTCGTAAATGAAAGGGAGTACGATTCCCTGGTCAAGGTATTGTCCGCCGGGGAAGGGCTGGGATCCTGCTCCTTGGTTAGAAAACTAGGGCCGCGGGGAGCAATGCTGACGAAGGACGGCGAAACCTTCCTGTCCGAAACCGAGCCGATGGATGTTCCCTTCGAGGTGGGGGCGGGAGACGCCTTCGCCGCGGGGTTCCTCAAGGCATCGATGGAAGATAGGAGCCCCAAGGAGATGCTTGCCATGGGAAATGTTTCTGCGGGGGCGCGGCTCAAAGCGCTCAACTTTCCCGCCTTCGGTACCCCCCTCTAGGTTGTCGACCAGGTCCAAAAGCCGTACATTTACATTCAAACACACTCAAAGAGAAACCAGGAGAATATATGCCTGAGAATGAAATCATCCCCATAGACCAAATTCTCCCCACAAAGTTGCCTGTAATCACCCTGATAGGAAGGCCGATATTCCCGGGAATTTTCACGCCCATCATGATCGCCAACCAGCCGGATATCCAAATTGTCGACCAGGCGATGGCTGCCGATGGGATGGTGGGACTGGTCCTGGCCATGGATGAAAACCTTCCTTTGAATTCGGACAACCTTTACTCCGTGGGAACAGTAGCGAAGATTGTGAAGCGGATAAACCTGCCGGACGGCGGAATCAACATTTTCATCTCCACCCTGAAGCGGTTCAAGATCAAGAAGTTCCTATCGAAGGAGAGTCCGATAATCGTGGCCGCCGCGTATTTGGACGACATCAACGACGACACGGACGAGATCAAGGCCCTCACCAGGGCCCTGTTGGGCGAGATGAAGCAGATTTCGGAGAACAATCCCCTCTTCTCGGAGGAAATGCGCCTCAATATGATCAACATCGATCATCCCGGGAAGATAGCCGACTTCATAGCTTCAATCCTCAACGTGGACAAGAAGGAGCAGCAGAAGGTCCTGGAGACCATGGATGTCCACGATAGGATGGAGAAGGTCCTCATCTACATAAAAAAGGAGCAGGAGCTTCTCAGGATCCAGAAGAAAGTTCAGGCGGAGATAAACGAAAAGATCGAGAAGAGCCAACGGGAATACTTCCTCAAGGAGGAACTCAAGGCCATCAAGCAGGAGCTGGGCCTGCCCGCCGACGCGAAGAGCTCGGAGTACCAAAAATTCAAGGCAAGGATTGAGGATTTCGATTTCCAGGGCGAGATCAAGGATCAAGTCGACCAGGAGCTTGAGAAGTTCAACCTCATGGACCCCTCTTCTAGCGAGTACATCGTCACCCGCAATTGGCTCGACCTCGTCTCGTCCCTTCCATGGAAGTCGGAAATATCCATGGACTTCGATATGCGGAAGGCGAAGGATGGCTTGGAAGCGGACCATTACGGCCTCAACGACGTAAAGGACAGGATAATCGAATACCTGGCCGTCAAGAAGCTGAAGAAAGATTCCAAGGGTTCGATACTTTGCCTCGTGGGCCCCCCCGGGGTGGGAAAGACGAGCGTGGGCCGGTCGATCGCAAAGGCCATGAACAAAGAGTTCTTCCGCTTCAGCGTCGGAGGCATGAGGGACGAAGCTGAGATAAAGGGCCATAGGCGGACCTATGTGGGCGCCTTGCCCGGCAAGATAATCCAGGGATTGAAGATCACGAAATCCCGCAGTCCCGTGTTCATGATAGACGAGATCGACAAGATGGGAGCCTCCTACCAAGGCGATCCCTCCAGCGCCCTCCTGGAAGCCTTGGATCCGGAGCAGAATTTTTCCTTCAGGGACCATTATCTGGATCTTCCCTTCGATATTTCGAACATATTCTTCATCACCACCGCCAACACCCTGGACTCCATCCCCCGCCCCCTGGTGGACAGGATGGAAATCATCCAGATCCCGGGCTACGTGGACAGCGAGAAGCTGGAAATTGCGAGGAACTATCTCATTCCAAAGAGCCTAGAGAAGCACGGACTGAAAAAGAACTCTGTCCGATACACCCGCGACGCCCTGGCCTATATCGCCGAATCCTACGCCCGCGAAGCAGGGGTGCGGAATTTTGAGAAGCAGTTGGACAAGATCCATAGGAAACTGGCCTTGGCCATGGTCATGGATGAGGAAGGCTCGAAAAAGGGCAAGGAGAAGCTGGACAAGGCGGCCATCCAAAAATACCTGGGGAAGCCCATTTTCCGGGACGACGACATAAAGAAGGCCAACAGGCCCGGAATGTCCGTGGGCCTGGCATGGACCAGCATGGGAGGGGACACCCTAATAATCGAAGCGGTCGCCAATCCGGGCAAGGAAGGGTTCAAGATCACGGGCCAGATGGGGTCGGTCATGCAGGAATCGGCAGGAATCGCGTATACCTTCGTGAGGAACCTGGCAGCCCAGCAGTTCGGCATCGGCGCCGATTATTTCGAAGGAAGACAGATCCACCTCCATATCCCGGAAGGAGCCACGCCCAAGGACGGTCCCTCCGCGGGGATCACCATGGCCACGGCCCTCCTGTCCCTGGTGCTGAAGAAAAAGATAAAAGACAGGCTCGCCATGACCGGAGAGCTTTCATTGACCGGCCAGGTCCTTCCCATTGGAGGCCTCAAGGAAAAAACCGTGGCGGCGAGAAGAAACAAGATCAAGGACATCATCATACCCGCGGCCAATGAAAAGGATTTGGATGAAATACCGGAACACGTCAGGAAAGGCATTCAATTCCATCCGGTGCGCCGGATGGAGGAAGTGGTCGATATAGTCTTTGGCCCATGATATAGTCCTTCAATCATGAAGGAGCTCCCGGTCTTCTGCGGCAAGGACTGCGGAGGGGACGCCTGTCCCCTCGTGGCGAAAATCGATGGGGGGCGGGTCGTGGGCCTCAGGGCCAATCCCGCCTCGAGGAAAGGCATCTTGCCTTGCGCCAAGGGGTATGCCTTGGCTTCCCACCACTACTCTCCCCATGTTCTCAGGAAGCCTTTGGTGAGACATGGCCCCAGGGGATCCGGCGATTTCAGGGAAACCGAAATCGACGAGGCTCTCGACCTGGCGGCCGAGGGACTTCTCAAGGTCAAGCGGCGCTACGGCCCCACCTCCATAATGGACCTTTCCAGCGCTGGATCCACCGGCGCCCTGCACAACACAAGTCTATTGTGCAGGAGATTCTTGAACCTATTCGGCGGCTGCGTCTCCTTGGAAGGTAGCTACTCCAGCAACGCGGCGAAATACGCCCTGTCCAAGGTTTTCGGTTCCGATTTTCCCTCCTCCGGCTTCGACCCCCAAGACGCCCTGGAGGCGAAAGCCATAGTCCTTTGGGGGGCCAACATCCTTGAAGCCCGGCTGGGAGCCCAGCTCTCCCATTTCGTCACCGCTGCCGCGCGTAAGGGCGCGAGGATCATATGCATCGATCCCCGTGCCACCTCCACGGTAAGCGGATTGGGAGCCGAATGGATTCCCATCAGGCCTGCGACAGATTGCGCGCTTATGTACGCCATTCTTCGCATCCTGGATGGACAGGGAACGGTTGACCGCGAGTATCTCCGCAGGAGGGCGCTGGGATGGGAGGAGATTTTTCGGCATTGCAGCGGGGAAGGGGACGGGGTGCCCAAGACGCCTGAGTGGGCATCCAGGATCTGCGGAATCTCCGAAGATCACATCCTTTCCCTGGCGCGGTTGTGGACATCGGTCAAGCCAGTCATGCTCATACCCGGGTATTCGATCCAAAGGACGGAATGGGGAGAGGAGGCGATGCGCCTTTCCGTGCTTCTCCAACTAGCCAGCGGCAACTTTTCCCTCAAGGGAGGTTCCTCCGGCTCCTTGAACAACCGCAGCCCTAAGCCGCGGGTAGGGACGATTGATTCCGGGGACGAAGACGGAAACCGCCGGATTCCCATCTCCCGCTGGCCCGACGCCATTTTGGGAGCGGATGAAACGGGTCATCCTCCAATCAAGGCGGCGTACGCGGCGGGAAGCAACCTCCTCAACCAAGGCGGGGATGTCAAGAAAAACATAGAAGCCTTCGGAAGGCTGGATTTCGCAGTATGCAACGAATTGTACCTTACCCCCACGGCGCGTCATTGCGATGTTGTCCTTCCCGCCGCGGGGCCTCTCCAAAAGGAGGATATCGGCATCCCCTGGGACGGTTCCTATCTCCTCTACAAGCCGAAAATCCTGGGATACCAAGGGTTGGAACGATCGGACTATGAGATTTTTTCCGCCCTGTCCTATAGGCTTGGCTTTGGGGAAGCGTATACCCAGGGCCGCTCGGAAACACAATGGATAGAGTATTTCCTTGAAAATTCGGAAATACCGGATAAGGATGCGTTCAAGCGCGAAGGCATCTACATCAAGGATTCTCCTCCTGCGAGGCCCCATGTCGCATTCGATCGGGATCCAGAATATATGCCGTTGAGGACTTCAAGCGGGAAATTGGAGTTCGCCTATCCTGGGGCGACGAGATGGAGGGAGGAGGATTGGGCCAAGCATGTCTCTGGCTGCGCGGCGCTCCTGATTACTCCGAAAAAAAAGGAAAGGGTCCATTCCCAAGGGGGGAATGATCCCGAGGCGGCGAAGGAAAACAAAATCCAAATCCACCCCGATACCGCCATGCGGCTCGGCTTCGAGGACGGGTCCTCGGTGAGGATAACTTCCGCGTGCGGATCCGGCCGCGGGATCTTGGCTCTGACGGAATCCATCCGGCCAGGGGTCGTCTCGCTCTACGAAGGATCCTGGATAGACCCAGAGGAAAAGAATATATCGCCCAACATCCTCACCTCATCCCTTGGAACGAGGGAAAGCGCCTCCTGCGTGATGCACGGCGTGCCAATATTGATTGAGAGGGCCTAACATCAAGCTTCCCTTGCCTGCCAACGTCCATTTGATCTCTCCAAGGCGAAGGTGCCCGACAAAAGATCATTGAGTCCTGCGTGCATGGCCATGGCCGTCTCCCTTAGCCCCTGGGGCATGGCATCGCTGGAAATGCCGACGCCGCTGGTAAGCAGGGTGTCGGCCAGGAGCTTCGCGGCAAGGAACCGTTTCCGCTTGTCGACGGCGAAGGCCAGGAAGGAGGGGAGGATTTCCGTGACCTCCCAGGTTATCTGCTCGGCTTGTGAATACAAGCCAGGAGCCTTGTCCTGGTCCGAAACCCTAAGGGGCAATTCCCTTGAAATCGAGTCAAGCCTCGGGACCAGGTATTCCAAGTCGAATATGCCTGTCGCGCAGTTGAAGAGTATCGTCGACCCCTGCCGTTCAAGTTCCTTGACATCTTCGATCCCAATCGCCGGCCCAATATCCACCACTGCCATCCTTCCTTGGGCGGATAGGGCAAGGATGCCGCCCTTAACATCCATGGGACTTCTGGGCGCGAACTCAAATGCCGCGGGTTCGCCGGAGAGGGCGAAGAGGGCAAGCTCCTTTGGATCCGGAACATACCCGATATTGTCGACATTGCCGAGGTAGGCGTAGCGGACGCCTTGGGAGCGAAGGTCCCGGAAGGTCTGGGAAAGGACACGGAAGCATTGTCCATGCCCGCCTGGGAGGGGAATGCAACGATCCTTCTCGCCGTAGGCCTCGTCGAAAATACGCTTGGGAAATCCCTCGGAGGAGTGGGTGAAGGCGCAGATCATGGGCTGAACCGCTCCCGCCCAGGCAGCGGAAGATATTCCCAGCTTTTCCTGCAGGATTTTCAAAAATGGCCCACGCCCTGCGTCAGCGTAAAATCGGGCGAGCGATCCTTCCGTAGCCTCGCTGGTCATCTGGTAAAGGGGAAGGGGATTCAATGATTTCTCCGCCATGAATCCCCGACGCTTCGCTTCCTCAACCAGGAGAAGACGCGCCCTCATCTTCAATTCCAGGAAAGTCGCCCCCTGTGAGCCGTCGGGATTGATGTATGCTGGGGTCGCTCCCTTCGGCATGGCTCCGCAGGACTGGGCTAGGGATTCGAAATCTTTCTTGAGAAGTCCAAAAACCGTCTCTCCGAAGACCGCGTTTTTCTTCGGGTCCGAATAACTGGTGGCCGATCCGCCGTTCAAGACCCCATAGGCGCATCGAGGAGATAGGGCGAGGCCGAGGGTCTCCAGGTCCTCGGCGCTTAGGACCACCTTGTCTTTTT
>JBFLXC010000048.1:0-18241 GCA_040757435.1 Spirochaetota bacterium
GACCCCCGGACCGGCGCCCAGCACGGGCGCCCCGTACCGGTGCGGCCGGGGGGCTTCCGCCCGCCGGCCTTTCCGAATAGGTTCGTGCTGTCCTATTACGCTCTATCCGCGCATCATCCCTGGATCAGGCAACCTTGACGGGCACGGTCCTGGGGGCGGTCTCGGGTTTCTTGGGAATGTCGACCGTCAGGAGTCCGTCCCTGAACCGGGCTTCGATCCTCTCCCTGTCAGCGTCCTGGGGAATGGTGAAGGAGCGGGTGAACTTGAATTCCCTCCTCTCCCTGCGGATCCAGCGGCCGTCCCTGTCAGAAGTGTCCTTCTTTTCCTCCTTGGAAGCGGTGGCCAGGGTAAGGACATCGTCCTTCATCTCAAGCTTGATATCCTTCTCGCTCAAGCCGGGAAGCTCGGCCTCCAGGACATAGCGGTCGTTCTCTTCGAAAACGTCGATGCTGGGGCTGCGGTAATGCTCGTAGTCGAAGAGATCGCGGGTGAAGAACTGGTCGATGAGGCTGAAGGGATTGGCTTCGTAAACGGTAAGGTTTTTCATGGTGTACCTCCATTGATCTACCGGTATTCCGGCGTTTCGCGGAACGGCGGGCATCGCAGGGATCCAAGCCGCTCTCACGGGATCCTTTTCGGCATCCATCTAACTATCAGCAAACATCGTGCCAACCAAAATGTTTTTATATAAATTTTTAATTTATTATAATAAAACAATATAGTATCCGTTGCATGCGGAATGTCCAAATGACACGGTTCCGTGGATTTGAAAGGCGTATCGAAATCCAGCACACGTATCGAAAATATCCATTATAGCGTGTTGAAAATACACAATTCAATTTTCTGCTCCATAGGCTTTGTGGAGCGGTTGGATATTGCGAAATCCGCGAGGACCGCCTATTATAAAGCTGTTTCGATTTCAACACTGTATCTGGAGGTACGTCATGAAGCGCATAGCGACGCTTTTGGTAATTCTGGCCCTGGCGGCCAGCCTGGCCACAGCCCAGCAGAAGGTCGGGGTCTATACCACCCTGGAAGAGCCCTTGGCCAAGGAGCTCTTCGACCTGTTCCAGAAGGAAACAGGGATCCAGGTCAATTGGCAGCGCCTCTCCGGCGGCGAGGTGGAGAGTAGGCTTGAAGCGGAGAAGGCCAATCCCCAGGCTTCGATCTGGGTAGGCGCCGTAGGGCTCAACCACATGAGCGCCAAGATAAAGGGCCTCACCACTCCCTACAAATCCAGGATGCTCGCAAACACCCCCGCTGAATACCGGGACACGGAGAACTACTGGGTGGGCCTCTACCTTGGCCCTCTCGCCTTCATCACCAACAACAAGGTCGCCAAGGAACAAGGCCTCAAGCCCCCCGCCTCCTGGGCTGACCTGTTGAAGCCGGAATACAAGGGCAAGATCCGCATGGCCAACCCCACCACTTCGGGGACAGCCTACAACGTGATCACCACCCTCAGGTATGTATTCAACAACGACGAGGAAAAGGTTTTCACCTATCTCCATGCCCTGGACAAGAACATCGACCAGTACACCAAGTCAGGTTCCGCTCCTGGCAAGAGCGTCGCCATCGGTGAAATCCCCGTTGCCATCGGCTACGCCCACGACCAGGTCAAGCTCAGGGTCGAAGGCGCAGACGTGACCATCACCATTCCTTCGGAAGGCACGGGATTCGAGATCGCCTCCATGTCCCTGGTCAAGGGCGGCCCGGACCCTGTCAACGCCAAGAAGCTTTACGACTGGGTCCTCTCGGCCAAGGCGCAGAACATCATTGCCAAGTGGTACGTTGTTCCCCTCTCCAGCCTGGCCACCAAGAACCCCGTCGCCTTCGGCATGGACGAGGTCAAGACTGTCAAGCAGGACATAGTCTGGGACGCCACCAACAAGGAACGCCTCCTGGGGCGCTGGGTCAAGGAAATCGGTTCCAAGCGCTAGCCCAAAGCCCGCGCTGAAAAATGTGCTAGACCCGCGCCATCCGGCGCGGGTTCTTTCATAAGGGGCGGCACATCGTGTTTACCAAGCGAAAAATTGCGATCTTCGTCGCGGCCTGCCTAGTCTTCCTGGCCGCCGACATCTGGATGTTCTCCACAGTCCGCAGTTCCTATGAAAAGTCCATGGTCCAGAACATAAAGACCCTCGCCGTGGCCATAGCCAGGTCCGCTCCCGAGGGCCAGGACCATGTGGAGCCGTGGATAGAGGGGCTCGCGGATACCTACAAAGGCTATGCCTTCTACTATGTGGCTGGCCTACCCTGGGAGGATGGATACCGCGAGGCGGGAGGAGACCAGGAACTTCTGGGATACTACACGGAGAACAGGGAGAATCCCGACTTCGTGGAGGCCCTGGATTCCGTGTCCTACCTTGAGTCCTACATACTCAAGGACAATCCCAGGATCGGCGGGGCATCCAGGACTGTGGTGCTTGCCCCGGTCCCTAACGAAGCGGGGGACACGGCGGTTGGATTCGTGATAATCGCCGCCGACGCCTCCGGGTCGGGTTCTTTCGGAAATCTCATAAACGCCCTCATGGCCATAGCCTTCCTTGTATTCGCCCTAGGTTTTGGGGTGGCGACCTTTTCCAGGGATCCCATAACCGGCTATGCCATCCTCGTCCTCTTCGCCATAGTCGCGGCCTTCGTAGCCTATCCCCTTTTCGAAGCCGTAAGGCTCACCTTCATGAAAGAAGGCCGGTTCAGCATCGGGGTCTGGAAGGCCATCCTGGGCAACGCCCAGTATCTCAAGGCGCTCTGGGGATCAATCCAACTCGGCATCTACACCGCCACCTTCTCAACCCTGATAGGCTTCGTCTTCGCCTTCGCCGTGGCCAGGACCAGCATGAAGGGCAAGAAGGTGGTCACAGCCCTGGCCACCATGCCCGTGATCTCACCTCCATTCTCCCTGACCCTATCCATCATCCTCTTGTTCGGAAACAACGGCCTTATCACCAAGCGCCTCCTCAACCTGCAGAATTTCACCATTTACGGCCTCGGCGGTCTGACGGCTGTGCAGACCATATCCATGTTTCCCATCGCCTTCCTCACCTTGCAGGGGGTGCTCCAAGCCATAGACTCGACCTTGGAAGACGCCTCCATGGACCTCAACGCTTCAAGGTGGCAGACCTTCGCCAAGGTGACCCTGCCCCTGGCCCTGCCGGGCATATTCTCCTCCTGGCTCCTGGTCTTCACCAATTCGCTGGCCGACTTCGCCAACCCCCTCCTCCTTTCCGGCTCCTACCGGGTCCTCTCCGTGGAGTCCTACATCGAAGTGACGGGCATGAACCGTCTCTCCAACGGAGCCGCTCTCTCGATCCTCCTTCTTTTGCCCACCCTCACCGCCTTTTTCGTCCAGCGTTCCTGGGTGAGCAAGAAGTCCTTCGTGGTGGTCACGGGCAAGCCGTCCACCAGGCTTTCGGACCTGGCCAATCCCGCCACCCGGGGCGCTATACAGGGCTTTGTCATCCTGGTGAGCGCCTTCATCGTGGCCCTCTACGGCACCATCGTCGCTGGCTGCTTCGTCAAGAACTGGGGTTTCGACTACACCTTCACCCTTTCCAACATCGGCGAGGCACTCACACGCGGCAAGGCCGCCCTGATCTCCACCATCACCCTGGCGGGGATAGCCACGCCCATCGCAGGCCTCCTGGCCATGGTGGCGGCGGTGCTGGTGGTGCGCAAGAAGTTCCCCGGAAAGAGGATCCTCGAGGGCCTCATCATGACGCCCTTCGCGATTCCGGGAACCCTGGTGGGCATCAGCTACATCCTGGCTTTCAACAAGCCGCCTCTGCTTCTGGTGGGCACGGGGGCGATCCTGGTGATCAACTATGTGATCCGCGAGCTACCCGTAGGCCTTGAAGGCGGCGTGGCGACCCTGCGGCAGATCGATCCCTCCATAGAGGAGGCGGCCTCCGACCTTGGGGCAGACCAGGCCACCATCTTCAGGACAGTAATCCTGCCCCTCATAAGGCCGGCTTTCATCTCCTCCATGTCCTACACTTTCGTGCGGTCCATGACGGCGGTAAGCGCCATCATCTTCCTCATAAGCGCCCGCTGGTACCACATCACGATCCAGATCTACAATTTTTCGGAAAATATCAGGTTCGGCCTGGCGAGCGTGCTTTCAACCACGCTCATAATCATCGTCCTCCTGGTGTTCGGGCTCATGCGGCTGTTGGTCCGCCAGAGCGAGCACCTGGAGAAGACCGTCACCACGCGATAAGGAAAGGCTACGTATGGCAGCACAATCGGTACCTGTTCAGTTGGAAATGGTTTCCAAGACCTTCCGGGACCCCAAGACAAAGGCGGAAGTCCACGCGGTGCGGGATGCGGACTTTGAGATAAAGCCAGGAGAGCTCGTCACGCTGTTGGGGCCTTCGGGCTGCGGCAAGACCACGACCTTGCGCATGATCGGCGGCTTCGAGCTGCCCACTCAAGGGAAGATCTTGATCGGGGGGAACGACGTGACCTATCTTCCTCCCAATGGAAGGCAGACCGCCACGGTGTTCCAATCCTACGGCCTCTTTCCCCATCTCAACGTACGGGACAACGTCGCTTACGGCCTCAAGATCCGAAAGCTGCCCGCCCAGGAGATCGATGAGCGGGTGAAGAGGGCCTTGGCCCTCGTGGGACTTACCGAACTGGCCTCGCGCGCCCCCGGGCGCTTGTCCGGCGGCCAGCAGCAGCGGGTGGCCTTGGCCAGGTCCCTGGTGGTGGAGCCCCAGGTCCTCCTCCTGGACGAGCCGCTCTCCAATCTGGATGCCCTCCTGCGCGAGCAGATGCGGGTGGAGATCCGAAGGATACAGAAATCCCTGGGCATCACCGCCATCTATGTCACCCACGACCGGATAGAAGCCATGAGCCTCTCCGACCGGGTCATCGTGATGAAGGACGGTTTCATCAAGCAGATAGGCTCCCCTTCGGAGATCTACGAACGGCCCAACTCGATTTTCGTAGCCGGTTTCGTGGGAAAGGTGGCATTCTTCCCCGTCGAGTTCGAAGGCCAGGACGACAAGGGTTTCTGCCTCTGTTCATTGTCGGGCAAGAGGGTGAGGGCAGGGCACAAGGCCGAAGGCGCGAAGCCCGGGACCAAGGCGACGATCATGGCCAGGCCGGAATCCCTGCGCCTCCTCGCTCCCGGCGAGGACCCAGCCAAGGTGGTCGCCGAGGGGGTGGTCTCCACGAAGGTCTACCTCGGTTCCTCCGTCGAGGTTTTCGTGAAGACCTCCTACGGAGAGATCCTTGTGCAGGTGGACGATCCGGCGGAAAAGCGCATCGCCGAGGAGGGGGAGAAGGTGGGCGTCGGCTTCAACGAAGTCTTGGTCCGCGTCCTTCCCCAGGAGTGAACCCTTTCAGGCCGTCCCGCCTATAGGCATTTGGGCGAGGCGGCCAATGCGCCCTTAGGCTGCCGCCTCAGGTTTCCCTCCAGCGCAGCAGATACGCCTCAGCCAAGTCCAGCGCCACGTAAAGCCCAAGCCCCAGGGCGGAGAGGGCTGTGATGGCGGCGTACATGTCAGGGTAATCCACCCTGGACCAGGAATCCATGATGTACCATCCCAAGCCCTCGACGGAAGCGAAGGTTTCTGAGAGGAAAAGCACCGCTATGGCGGTTCCGAGGCTTACGCGCAGTGAGGAAAGGAGGGCGGGAAGGGTCGCCGGCAGTACGGCGTGGCGCAAGGCCGCGCCAATCCCGCCGCCCAAGGACTTCACCGTGTCCATGAGGGATGGGGGGATGGCCTTCGCCGAATCCCGGGCTCCGACAAAGAGTTGGCCGAAAATCACCAAGCCCATGAGGGCAATCTTCGATCCGTCTCCCAGGCCGAAAAGCAGCATGAGGAGGGGAAGGAACGCCACCTTGGGCAAAGGATGGAATAGATACACCAGGGGCGATGCCACCGTGTCGGCCCAGGGGATCCGGCCCGCGGCGAGGCCCAAGGCCCAGGCGGGCGGACCGGCGGCCGCTAGGGAAAGCAGTATCCTTTTGAGGGAGGCTCCGGCATGGCGGCTCAGGACCCCTTCCCTAATACCTGTGGACAAACTTTCCATCGCCATGCCCGGCCTGGGTAGGAAGGGAAGGTTCAGAAAGAGGGATAAAAGCTCCCAGAGGGCGAAAACGGCGCCTATGGCCATGGCCAGCTTGCCGAGTTTGAGGAGGAAGGGCCGGGCGTAACCCAATGCCATCCTCGCTCCCGCGGGCGTAAAGGAGGCATCGGCCTCGTTCTCCCGCGGGCCGGAGCCAGGAGAGGAGAAGAAACGCTCGCGAAGTGTCCTAATGTCCGAATGATAGGCTTCGCTGTCCCTGTAGCGGTCCCCATGCGAATCTTCCTCCGGGATTGGTCCAGCGCGGCGGCCCTTCCGGGCCGTCGGGAAAGCCTCCGACAGGCGCGAGGGAGTCCTGCCCTCCATGATATAGACCCGGTCCGCGAGATAGGCCGCCTCCTCAATGGAATGGGTGACCAGGACCACGGTCGTTCCATGCCTGGCCTGGGCTTCCAATAGGCTGTCCTGAAGGTTTTCCCTGGAGAGGGCGTCGAGGCTGGAGAAGGGTTCGTCCAGAAGGAGGAGATCGCTCTTCGATGCCAAGGCCCGGGCGATGGCAACCCTCTGCCTCATGCCGCCGGAAAGGCGGGCGGGGAAGAAGGCCGAAAAGCGGTCAAGGCCAAGCTCTTCAAGGATGGGCGTCACGCGGCTGCTCCGCTCCACCGCCGGCATCCCTTGGATTTCCAAGCCCAGTTCGGCGTTCCGCCTAACCGTGGCCCAGGGAAGGAGGCCGTAGTCCTGGAAGATTATGGAAGTCCTGGGTTCGGTCTCACCAGTTCCCGAGACCTCGAAGGCGATCCCGCCCTCCGTGGGCGCGGCGAGGCCGGCGAGGATCTTCAGGAGGCTTGTTTTCCCGCAGCCCGAGCGCCCGACTATGGCGGTGATGGAGCCGGATTCGAAGCAGGCGTCCAGGGACTTGAATACCGGCAGCTCCTTGCCTTTTACCCAGTAGGAAAAGCTCAGGTTTTCAAGGCGGATCATGGAAGGAGGAGTCTCACAGGCCCTGGATCGGGCTTGCGTCGAAGATATCCGAAACCTGGACTTCGGACTTGAGAAGGCCTTTTTCACGCAGCCATTCCTGGGCGTTTCCCAAGTCCGCCTGGGAGGGAAGCCTAGGCTTCCTATAGGTCACGAAGACGAAGGCCTCCGCCGCTTCCTTTGAGAATCCCAGCTTTTGCGTGAGAAGGCTTCCGAAGCTTTTCGGCGAGGCGTTTATCCGCGAGGCCGCCTTCCAGTAGGCCCTGTACAGAGCCTTGATTTCTCCGCCTTTCGAAGACAGGGCCTTCCTGGAGAAAAGGAGCACGCCCAGGCCCAGACCGTAATCGTCAGTGGCGGCCAATACCTTGGCTCCCCGCGTCCTGGCGGTGGTGAGGAAGGGCTCAGGCATGCCCGCGGCGGCGATCTGGCCGCCGAGGAGCATCTCGAGGCGCACAGGCATCTTGGGCACAGGCACCAACTGGGCGTCCTGGCTCTTGAGCCCCGCGTCCTTCAGGAATCGATCGGTCATATAATGGATCACAGTGTTGCTGGAAATTGCGATGGACTTGCCTTTGAGCTCAGCCAGGGATGAGATGGAGGAACCGGGACTCAGGGCGATGCCGTACCTTCCGTCCGTGAGGCTCGTAATCGCCAAAGGGAAGCCCGCCTGGTGGGCGAGTATGGCGGCGAGGATGTCAGAGATGACCCCGTCAACCGCTCCGGCCTGGAAGGCCGAATCCCTTTCCACCGCGCTCTGGAAGCGCACAAGCTGGACTTTGGCTCCTTCGGCCGCGAATAGATTTTCCTCCTCGCAGAGGAGGAAGGGGAGGGAGTCCGCGTCGGCGAAAATGCCTATCTTGAGCTCAGTTTGGGCGAAGGCCATGCCAGGGGCGGCGAGGATCGAGACGACGACCAGGACGCCCAGGAGGGCGGAACGGGAGAGGGAGCGGCGAGACATGGGAAACTCCTTATCTGGGGCTTTCGCCCCATCGGTAGGCGGTTGAATCGGGCAGACCGAGATGGTCCAATATGCGGTTGACCACGGTGTCCACCAGCTGCTCTATGGTCTGGGGCTTGGCGTAGAAGCTCGGTATCGCAGGAAGGATGACAGCCCCGGATTCCTTGAGCGTTTGCATGGTGCGGATGGACACGAGGGAAAGGGGGGTTTCCCGGGGCACCAGTATGAGGGGCCAGCCTTCCTTCAAGGCCACGGCGCCGGCGCGGTGGACGAGGTTGCCGCTCGTTCCCGATGCGAGGCTGCCCAAGGTGCCGATGGAACAGGGGATCACCACCGTGGCGTCCAGCCTGAAGGACCCGGAGGCCAGGGGAGAGGAGAAGTCGTCGTAGGGATGGTAGTTTACCACTGCGGGGCCGCCTGAGGGACCGCCTGAGGAGCGGACCTTGCCAAGCCAGTATCCCAAAGACCTGCCCGTTTCCTCCAGCACCACCCTGGCGCCCCAAGGCGAGCAGGCGAGATGGAGGGTGGCGCCACGGGAAGCCAAGGCGGAAATCAGGCGCAATGAGTAAAGCGCTCCTGAGGCTCCCGTGATGCAAACCAATATACGCGGCATTGTTGCCACGATTTTAACCCAAATATATTCCCAAGGCAACACCGGCTAAGTAGATGATGGGGATGATTTCGTTGATTCCGTAGGCTGCGATGCGGATGTGGCGCTCCGTATTTCCCAAGGCGACAATATGTTCCGCCGCCAAAAGGGAGGCGCATAACGCGAAGGCACCCAAGGCGGGAAGGCGGTTCACCGGCCAGAGGAAGAGCGGGAAGGCCATGGCCGCCGCCGCTCCCAGGTGGCTCGCCGCGGCGGCGAGGCGGGCCTTCCTCTCTCCGAAGACTGCGGGAACGGAAAAAAGCCCCTCCCTTCTGTCAAAGCCGATGTCCTGGATCGCATAGAGGATGTCGAATCCCGCAACCCAGAGGGCTACGCCGGCGGTCAGGGGGAAATAGCGGAGGTGGAAGGCTCCTGAGATTCCCAGGAAGGCGCCCATGGTGGCGGCGGAACAGGCGACGCCCAACCAATAGTGGCAAAGCCAGGTGAAACGCTTGGTGTAGGAGTAGCCGAAAACCAGGATGCCCGCCAATGGAAGGAGGGCGACGCAGAGGGGATTGAGCATGGCCGCCCCGATGACAAGGAGGGCGAGCATGGCGATGGTGAAGATCCAGAGGGATCTAAGGCTCGCCTCGCCTGTCACGGAAGGACGCGAAGCCGTCCTGGGATTCTTGGCGTCGATCTTGAGGTCGATGAGTCTGTTCAAGGCGTTGGCCGCGTTCCTGGCTCCCACCGCCGCAACGAGTATCCAGAACAGCTTGGCCGCCGGCGGCTTTCCTCCTGTCTCAAGGAGGACGGCCGAGACCGCGAAAGGGAGGGAAAAAAGGGTGTGGCGGATCATGACCGCCTGGCCTACTTTCGCGGCACGGCGGAACAATGCCTCAAATGCCATATTCCTTCCAGCGCGAGTCCACCAGGTCCTTAACCGAGGCGTCCATGGCGAGGGCCTCGGGCCACTCCCTCGCATGCCCCTCCTCGGGGAACTTCCTCGTGGCGTCGATGCCCAGGCGCGTGCCATACCTGGGCTGGGGAGAGGAGTGGTCCAGCGCGTCCAAGGGACCCTTGGACAGGACCAGGTCCCGTTCCGCGTCTATGTTGTTGAAGACCTTCCAGGCTACTGTTGAAAAATCCTTGGGGTCTATGTCATCGTCCACCACCACTATGAGCTTGGTGTACATCATCTGGCCCATGCCCCAGAGGAAGTCCATAACCTTCCGGGCGTGGCCCGGGAACCTCTTCCGTATCGAGACGACGACGCAGTTGTGGAATACCCCCTCCAGTGGCATGGCCAAGTCGGTTATCTCCGGGCAGATCTGGCGGAGGAGGGGAAGGAAGAGACGTTCAGTGGCCTTGGCCATCCAGCAGTCTTCCTTGGGCGGAATACCCACGATGGTGGCGGGAAAGACAGGGTCGGTCCTATGCGTTATGCGTTCCAGATGGAACACGGGATATGTGTCGGGCAACGAGTAGAATCCCGTGTGGTCGCCAAAGGGCCCTTCAATCCTCGACTCCGCCGGATCCACGTAGCCCTCGAGGACGAAGTCCGAATCAGCGGGGACCATGATGTCCGACAAGGTCGCCTTCGCGACCGGCACGCTCTTTCCACGGAGAAAGCCTGCGAACATGGCTTCCCACACTCCTTCCGGGAGCGGTGCCGTGGAGGAGTAGGTGACCGCGGGATCCGCGCCCAGGGAAACCGCCACAGGCATCCTCTCTCCTCGGGCCTTGTATTTCTGGAAGAAATGGGCGCCGTCCTTGTGCAGGTGCCAATGCATCCCGGCGGTCCTGTCGTCGTAGACCTGCATGCGGTACATGCCCCAGTTCTGGGCACCCGTCTCGGGATCCCTGGTGCAGACCACGGGAAGGGTGAAAAACCTGCCCCCGTCCTTAGGCCAGCACTTGAGGACCGGAAGGCTGTCGAAGCCCGACTCGTCGTCCACCACCTGGCGGCAGGCGGGTCGGGACGTCTTCTTGGGCAGCAGGGATTTGGCGATGGGTATCTTGGGCAGGGCACCGGGAAGGGCGCTTAGGATCGAAAAGCCCCGGACTTGCTTCCAGGCCCATTCCAGGAGTGATTGGATCTCCGCCGCCTTGGCGTCCAGGGATTCCGCGCCGAAGGCCAGGGCCATCCGCGACTCCGAACCCATGTAGTTGATGAGAAGGGGCCACTTCGAGCCCTTGACCTTTTCAAAGAGAAGGGCGGGGCCATTGGCCCTCATCACCCGGTCTGAAATCTCGGTTATTTCCAGGATGGGGTCCACTTCCACTAGGATGCGCCTAAGCTCTCCCCTGGATTCCAGTTCCCCGATGAATTCTCTGAGACTGTCGTATGCCATGGCCTGGGATTATATAGGAATGGAGAGCCTCTGTCACGGACGCCCGGTATCGGGCAGGACCATGTTATTTTCTTTCATGGCCCTCGCTCCTTGACCAAGCGGCGCGGCGAAGAGAGTATATGCCAATGCGCGGTAAGATCCTGATCATAGAAGACACCAGGGAATTGGCGGAACTCTACGCCCTCTATCTTGGCCGGGAAGGCTTTGATTGCTCCATCGCCCAGTCCGCCGAGGAGGGTCTGCCCCTCGCCTTGGAAAAGGGCCGCGACTGGAGCCTCCTTATCCTGGACATTAACCTGCCGGGCATGGACGGGTTCCAGTTCCTGGAAATGCTCAGGAAGGAATCAAGCCTGCCTGTCATGATACTCACCGCCCGGGAGGCGGAGGAGGATGTGATCCTTGGCCTGGGCGTTGGAGCCGACGATTTCGTCACGAAGCCTTGTCCTCCCCGGGTCCTGGCCGCCAGAGTCCGGGCTCGGATCCGGCGCGACGGCGCCGTAGGGAACGTGAGATCCCAGGGATCGTGGAGGTTCGGCGCCTACGAGTTCGACGCCGATGCCCTCTATCTCACCAAGGAGGGGAAGCCCTTGAGCCTCTCCCCCCGGGAGTTCGGTATCCTGCAGATCCTCGTGGAGGGGAAGGGGAAGTCCTTCACCCCCGAGGAGATCTATGACAAGGTCTGGGGCTTGAGCTTCGGCGACGTGAGCGCCGTGGGGGTGTACATCCAGCGCCTGAGGCGCAAGCTTGAGGATGATCCTTCCGTACCGAAGTTCATCCAGACCCAGTACGGTCTCGGCTACCGCTTCAACCCCGAAGCCCTCCTGTAAAAGGTAATTGGAGGCGCCGGCCAATGAAACTGAGAGCCCAATTCGCGGTGCTCACCGTCGCGGTCACGGCCTTGCCCCTGGTATTCGCACTTCTGTTCTTCGGTTTCCAGCGCGAGCCCAAGGATCCAAGGATACCCACCCGGGAATTCGTCCATGCCTTGCTGGAGCGCTGGTCCGCCGGGGAAGCCTTGGACATAGGGATACTCCAGGAGGAAGCGTCGAATGCCGGAATCCCGCTGAAAGAGGCGGCGCTCATCAGCCCGGATGGCAAGGTCCTCCTTTCCACCTTCCCGGGCATCAAGCCGGGAAGCCAGATGAAGTTTTCCGATGTCATTCCACAAAGGCAGGCGAGCCGGGAAATCCCAAGGCCCGAGCTCAAGCTCATGGCATTGGACCATCAGAATCCTGCCAGCCCCTTCGTGCTTTTCGACCTTCAGCCCCTCTGGACAAAACAGGACCTCAGGAACAGAACCATACTCCTGGCAGCCTTTTTCGCCTTGGCCATCTTCGTAGTGGCGGGAATCATCTCCCTTCTCATCCTAAAATCCATCTCCCATGCCATAAGGACATTGGAGGAGGACACAGCCATAGTAGCCACAGGCGCTCTGGACCACGAGGTGACCGGATCGGCGAACCACGAGATCCTCCAGCTCGCCAAATCCATCAACCTCATGCGCCTCAATCTCAAGGATATCCTTTTAAGGCGATCCAAGATGCTCATGGGAATCAGCCACGACCTCAAGACCCCTATCGCCTTGATCCAAGGTTACGCCGACGCCTTGGCTGACAACTTGGCTTCTGATTCAGAAACGCGTGAACGCTACGTGGAGATAATCCAATGCAAGGCGAGGCAGCTTGAGGATCTCACAGGAGAGCTCATCGACTTCCTCAAGATTGGGGGGGACGGAAGCGTTCCGGTCCAGGATGTGGACCTGGAGGAGATGTTCCTCGCCCTCGGGTCCAGGTTCGAAAGCGACTCTGGGCTTTTAAAGCGGCGATTCCAATGGGGTTTTGGGGAACAGCTTCTATCCAGGCCCGACTTTCCCCTGCCCCGCCTCGCCATCAACAGGCTTTTGGTGGAACGGGCCTTGGAGAACCTCTTCTCCAACGCCCTGAAATACTCCGCCCCCGATTCGGCCGTTGAGTTCCGCCTGCTGAGGGAGGAGAAGGGCTTGGCGTTTTCGATCAGCGACGAAGGGCAGGGAATCGAGGAGAAGGACCTTCCCTTCGTGTTCGACGCCTTCTACCGCGCCTCCCCCTCCCGGGGGGATTCGGGCCACGGCTTCGGGCTCACGGTGGTGAAGGCGGTGGCCGAGCTCCACGGCTGGGGCGTGGAGATAGGCGGGCGCAAGGACGGAAAGCCCGGTACCGAAGCGCGGCTCTCCGTCCCTTGCTAGGCCCTTCGAGGCATGTCGCTACATCCTTCCCCGCCTAGCCCAAAGACCAACTGCGGGATTGGGGACGAAGAAGACTTTTTCCCCTCCCACAGTCACATTCCATCCCGGCTTTAGGGAGTCCACGTCGTATTTTCCCATGAGGGCGCTCAAGTCGGCGTATTCGTAGCCCACGCTTTCGATCTCTTTCCTGCCCACGCCCGGGCCCGGGGCGTAATGGACGGAGAATCGTCCTTCGCTGGACCCATGGATCAGATGGGCGGCAGCGGAAAGGCTTGCCGCCAGGTCTTCCTTTTCGGCTACGAGCCTTCGGATCTCCGCAGAGGGCCTATAGCCGTATTTTCGTATGAGAAGGTCTATCCCCGGGTCTTCCCCAAAATGGGCCAAGCCGGGGGCGAGGATGAAGAGCCTGCCCCGGTCCGCCATGGCCATCCTGGTGCGGTACACCGCCTTGTTGCCCAGCCAGGTGCTCCGGTATTCATGGGGGTCCAGGTACACGATGGCGGTCTCGATATCCTGCTCCAGGGTTTCCACGTTCACTTCCTTGGCCAAGGCCGCCGCCTCTTCGAAGCAACGGTTGTCGTCCCCGGCGAAGAAGCCCCGGATCACCAGGGCGCCTGATTCATTCCTTCCGACTACCGTGAGGAGCCACAGGATGGGAGGCAGCGAGGGGGCGGCTATCTCAAGGGCGCGGTTGAAGGTTTTCCTGACCGGCGTATCAGCCCGGCCCATCATGCGTTCCATGCCGTAGGCGGCGCCCATGAAGTGGCTCCTGTCTATGGCTTCCTTCCCGCCTGTGCCGACGAAGATATTCTTCGCGTGGTTGGCCATGCCCACAACCTCATGGGGCACCACCTGGCCTATGGAGACGATGGCGTCGTAGCCGCCCTCGGAAAGCCGGCGGTTTGCCTGCACGGGATAGTCGTAATCCACGACGCCTTCGCAGAAGGAGCGGATTTCTTCGGCGGAGATGCGTCCCAGCTCGGCAACATCCTTTCGCCAGTCGTGGACGAGGAACAGTTCCCTCGGCGTGCCGGGATACATGGTCCTGATCTCCTGATCCGTCATGGGGGCGTGGGTGCCGATGGCGGGAAGAACCGCGGAAAGCCTCGGACCAAGGCTGGCATAGGCAAGGTCAGTTATTTTTCCCGCCTGGGAGTGGGCGCGGGTAATATCGGGTGGAAGTGCGATGATCTTTTTAGCCGGCCCGAGGGCGGAGAGCGCCTGGTCCACCAACCCGGCAAGTGTCGTATCGTCGATTTCCCCGTGGAGGGAAGCTTTGGCTATGAGCATGGCTACTCCTTGTCCTTGGATTGTAGCGATGCTCATCCACGGCATCAAGGCTGGCCGCCGTGGCATGAAGCGTATGCTCCAACGCGCCGTGCTTGACCAAGAGCCATCCCCGAGGTATAGCAGAGGGAGCATTCAAGGGAGGACCCATGAAAATATTGCACAAGTATTCCGTAGGCACAGGGGATCGCTTCGGCCGCCAAGGCCTTGCCCAGCTCCATGCCTTTGAAACCCTCGCCCGCCACGGCGTGGAGGCGACAATCGTCTGGAACAAGAGCAACCGCGAGCATGTGATAATCGGAACCAAGGCCAAGGACCAGCGCGAAGCCGCGGACCGCTCCGTGAAGGCGGCCGGATACAAGGGGCAGTACTGCGTGGACGCCGACCACATAGGGATGCACAACGTGGACGGCTTCATTCCCTACGCCGATTTCTTCACCATCGACGTGGCGGATTTCATAGGAAAGCCCGCACCCCAGGATAGGATCGATGGCTTTGTCTCGGCCTACGCCTACCTTGCCAAGGACAAGAGCGCCCCGGTGGCCATCTCCATGGAGGACATTGGCAATTCGGCCAAGAAGTACCTCTTCGCCATCGACGAGGCGGCCAAGGTCTACCAGAGAATCCTCCAAGGCAGGCCGGACGGCGATTTCCATGTCGAAGTCTCCATGGACGAAACCGACCTTCCCCAGTCTCCAGCGGAGCTTGCGGTCATCCTGGCCGGCCTTGCGAACGCCAATGTGCCTGTCCAGACGATCGCTCCAAAATTCACGGGCCGCTTCAACAAAGGCGTGGACTATGTAGGCGACGTGGCGGGCTTCGAAAAGGAGTTCGAGGCCGATGCCCGGGTGTCCATCTGGGCCGCAAAGGCCTTCGGCCTGCCGGAAAGCCTCAAGCTGTCGGTCCACTCCGGCAGCGACAAGTTCTCGATCTATCCGGGGATAAAGAGGATCTGCTCCTCCTTGGGCTGCGGCTTCCATCTCAAGACCGCGGGGACCACATGGCTGGAGGAGCTCATCGGTCTCGCCGAGGCGGGGGGCGGGGGTCTCGCCCTTGCCAAGGAAGTGTACGAAAAGGCCTATGCCCGCTACGATGAACTCGCAGGACCCTATGCCGCGGTGATCGATGTTTCCATGGCCAGGCTTCCATCCCCCAGGGACGTCAACGCGTGGACGGCGGAACGCTACGTCGCCGCATTGAGGCACGACAGGAAAAACCCCCTTTTCAACCAGGACCTTCGCCAGCTTTTGCACATAGGCTACAAGGTAGCCGCCGAAATGGGGGAGGACTATCTCTCAGCCCTGAAGACCTATGAGGAGAGCATAGCCAGGAACGTGACCGCCAACATCTTCGATCGCCACCTGAAGCCGCTTTTCCTTGACTGAGCCTTAGGAGACCAGGGTGAGGAATAACCGGGGAAGGGCCAGGATAGGCATACGCGGAAAGCTCCTGGCCTTCCTCTCGGTGGCCATTATTTCCATCCTCGCCCTGGAGATCGTAGCCCAAAGGCTCACCTACAGGATCGCCGAGGAATACAAGACCCACCTGGACAGGTACCACCAGGTCCACAGGCTCCGGGCCGCGCTGGCGGATTTCCGCCTCGCCGCGGACCGATTCCTCAGGGATCCCGGTTCGGTGCGCATCGAGCTTCTGTACGAATCCATCTCAGCCTTGGCGGTCCTCGACGAATCGCTTTCCGACCTGGAGGAGATATCCGTCGAGGCGGGATTCGAGGTAAGGGCCATAGGCTACGGATTCGACGCCTATCTCCCCTTGGTTAGCCGGTCCCTTTCCATGCGGCTGACGGGGCGGACGGATTTTTATCCCGACTTCGCGAAATCCGAACGCATCGCCGGATACATGGACGGCTATTTCTCCAGGCTTTCCGGCATACTTATGAAAAACGGGGAAGCCCGGTTCGCCGAATCGGCGGTCCAGACCAAGCGCATCAACGACGCCATCCTCTTCGGAATGCTCGCGGCGGGATTGCTCCTCCTCGCCTACGTCTATATTGTGGCCAACTCCATCACCAAGCCCATACGGATCCTGGCGAAGGCCTCGGAACGGCTAGCCAAGGGGGAGCTGGATGTCACTCCTCCCGCGGTTCTCAGGTCCAGGGATGAAGTGGCGGTCCTGGCGGAACGCTTCTACGCCATGAGCGCGAATATCAAGGCTTACATCGAAAGCCTGAAGGACAAGGCGGAATTGGAGAGAAAGCTCCGGGAGGAGGAGACGAGCCTCCTGGCCATGGGAAAGGCGCTGCGGGAAGCCCAACTCATGAACCTGCAGGACCAGATGCGTCCCCACTTCCTCTTCAACGCCCTCAACTCCATCGCACGGACGGCGCTTCTTGAGGGGGCCAGGGAGTCGGAGCGCCTCACCATCTCCCTCGCGAAGCTCCTCAGGGCCACCATGAAGGAAAAGGGCCCCTACGTCGCCTTCGCTGAGGAGATAGACATCGTCAAGGAATACCTGGGTTTCCAAAAGGCTCGCTTCGGCTCCAGGCTCCGGTGGAGGATAGAGTTCGACCAGAGTTTGGGAGGAATGGAAATTCCTAGGTTTCTCCTCCAGCCCCTGGTGGAGAACGCGGTCCGCCACGGTGTCGAGCCCAAGGAAGGGGCTACGGACATCCTCCTGGCGGTGCGGAGGAAGGGAGCCCAGGTCTTCGTCCACGTCGTGGATACCGGGGCGGGAATGGACAAGTCAGTCCTTGGATCCTTGCGGGAATCGGTCCGGGAGGCATGGCTTGAGCCTGGGGAGGGGAAGGCCAAGGGACCTGAAGCGGGAAGCTTGGTCGAAGCCCGGGGCATCGGGATCGGCAATGTGGCGGCCCGGCTCGCCATGTTATACGGACCCGCATCCTCCCTTGCCCTGCAATCCGTGCTCGGCAAAGGCACCATTGTGCGGCTCCGCATCCCGTACGGCGGAAAACTCTGATGCCCAGGATACTCATCGCCGACGACGAGGCCTTGGAGAGGAAGGCCCTCCGCTACATCATCGAAGGGGCCGATCTTGGCGGGGAGGCCGCGCAGGTGGATGAGGCGGCCAATGGCGCGGAGGCCGTCCGCCTTGCAGCCCAAGGGGCCTACGATACTATCTTCTTGGACATCAAGATGCCCGGCCTGGACGGCCTGGGCGCCGCCGAGCGCATCAGGAAGGAAGGCTGCACGGCTCCCATAGTGATACTTTCAGCCTTCGACGCCTTCGAGTACGCCCAAAAGGCCATTCGCCTAGGGGTCTACGAGTACCTCCTCAAGCCCGCCGGCGCTGGGGAGGTGCTGGAAGCCCTAAGGAGATCCTTGGCCTACGACCAGGAGATCGACAGCCTGGCGAAGAAAAAGGACAAATCCCTTTCGATAATCTCCGAAACCCTGGACATGCTGGAGGGGAAAATCCTCGCGCAAATGGAAAGCGGCGCCCTGGACGATCCATCCTTGGAGGAATATGAGGGATTGGCGGAATTGGCAGGGCAGACCAGGAGCTATATCGGCATGCAGGTCGTGTTCCGTACTTCCGCCGAGAGCCTCGCAGTGGCCAGGGCGGCTATGGACGCGGCATTGGAAAAATTCAAAGGACTGGGAATAAAGGAAGGGCGCACCGTCCTGGCAAGCCCATCCGGGAATGCGGCCTGGTGTCTCGTGTACGGTATCGAGGCTTCCCAGGCCGAAGCCTTGGGCGCGTATGTCGACGCCGCGCGGAAATCAATCCAAGATGAGATGCCCGCTTCCCTGAAATTCGGGATCGCGGGGCCTTCCAACGCGCCCGGTTCCCTCTTGCTTGAACGGGCCAGGGAGGCCTTGCAGTTGGCCAGTCCG
>JBFLXC010000049.1:0-14484 GCA_040757435.1 Spirochaetota bacterium
CAGACCCTGATAGAACTAGCCAAGGACGACCCCTCCATCATAGTCGTGGAAGCCGACCTCATGCGCGCCACGGGAACCCAGCCCTTCAAGGCCGCCTATCCCGAAAGGGCGGTGGACGTGGGAGTTGCGGAGGCCAACATGCTCGGCGTGGCCGCCGGCCTGGCCGCGGAGGGCAAGACCCCCTTCGCCGCCACCTTCGCCTGCTTCGCCTCCCGGCGGGCCTTCGACCAATTCTTCCTCTCAGGCGCCTACGCCAGGCTGCCTGTTAAGCTCGTGGGAACGGACCCGGGCATCACCGCCACCTTCAACGGCGGCACCCACATGCCCTTCGAGGACCTGGGGGTCCTGCGCACCGTGCCGGGGATCGACATCGTCGAGCCCTCGGATCCGGTTTCCCTTGCCGCCCTGGTGCCCAAGATCGCAGCCTCCGGCAAGGTGGCCTACCTAAGGCTCCACAGGAAGGCGGTGGAGGAAATCTACCCCGCCGGCGAGGCATTCGAGCTTGGAAAAGGAAAGCTCCTGCGCGAGGGAAGCGACGCGGTGATCATCGCCCTGGGTGCCGTCATGGTCCCCGAGGCCCTGGCCGCGGCCGACCTCCTCAAGGCCGAGGGCCTCGAAGCGGCGGTGATAGACGCCGTCAGCGTAAAACCCCTGGACGCCGAACTCGTAGGCGCGTGGATCCGAAGGACTGGGGCGGTTGTGACAGCCGAGAACCACCAGAGGATCGGCGGCCTGGGCTCCGTGGTGGCTGAGCTCATGGCCGAAAGCGGCTGGGTTGCCCCCGCGGCGGGCTCGGGAAGCCTCCGCCCCGCCCGCCTGGCCCGGATCGGCGTGGCCGACCAGTTCGGCGAAGTGGGCACCCAGGATTGGCTCAAGGAACGATTCGGCCTCTCGGCCAAGGATATAGCCCAGGCGGTACGGAGCCTCGTGCGCCAAAGGAAGGAACCATGAAGATAGCCATAGCGTCTGACCTCTCCGGATTTCCCCTCAAGGAGGAAATCGTCGCCCACCTCAAGACCAAGGAAGGGATCGAAGTCCTCGACCTTGGCATTCCCAGCGCCGACAAGCCCAGCCCCTACTTCGCCCAGGCTCCCCTGGTCTGCAAGGCCATCCAGCGCGGCGAGGCCGACAAGGGAATTTTGATCTGCGGCACCGGCCAGGGCATGGCCATCGTGGCCAACAAGCACAAGGGCATCTACGCCTGCGTGGTCGACGATGTCTTTTCCGCGGAAAGATCCAAGATAGTGAACAACGCCAACGTCATCACCATGGGCGGATGGATCACCGCCCCCTTCCTGGGCAAGGAGATCGTGGACGCCTGGCTCGCCATGGCCTTCACCCAGAAGATGGAGTTCAAGAAGGACTTCCTGACCAACGCCTTCAACAAGGTGGTGGAGATCGAAGGGGAGAACTTCAAATGAGCCAGGCGGACTCCCAGGACAACGCCGCCCTGGTGGCCGGCATGGTCGCCAAGGCCCGGGCCGCCCAGGCCGTGGCCGCCGGCTGGAGCCAGGAACGGGTGGACGAGGTGGTATTCGCGGCAGGCTGGGCCGTCTACAAGGACGAGAACATCCAGAAGCTCGCCCGGGCCGCGGTGGACGAGACAGGCATGGGCGTCTACGAGGACAAGCTCACCAAGCACAAGAACAAGGTCATGGGAGTCCTCAAGGACATAAAGGGAGCCAAGTCCGTGGGCCTCATGGAAATTGACGAGGCGCGGGGCATAAGGAAGTTCGCCAAGCCCGTTGGGGTGGTGGGCGCCCTGGCGCCTGTCACCAACCCAACGGCGACCCCGGCTTCCAACGGCCTTTCCATCCTGAAAGGGGCCAACGCTGTCATCTTCGCCCCCCACCCGAAGGCCAAGAAGGCCACCAAGATGGCCTGCGACTTCATGCGCGCCGCCATCGCCGCCGCCGGAGGCCCTCAGGATCTCGTCCAGTGCATCGAGGAGCCTTCGGTCGAGCTCACCGGCGAACTCATGCGCCAAGTTGACCTGGTCGTGGCCACCGGCGGCGGCGCCATGGTCAAGGCCGCCTACTCCTCGGGCACCCCCGCCTTCGGCGTGGGCCCCGGCAACGCCGTCCAGCTCCTCTGCGAAGACGCGGACCCCCTGGACGCGGCGGCCAAGATCTCCATGTCCAAGTGCTTCGACAACGCCACCTCCTGCTCCAGCGAAAATTCAGCCGTGGTCCATTCCTCGGTCTATCCGGCCTTCGCCGCCGCCCTCAAGGCCAAGGGCGGCCACCTCTGCGGCCCCGAAGAAAAAGCCCTCCTGCGCTCCTTCGTCTGGATCAAGGGCAAAAGCGGCGTCGAAGGCCTCAACCCCGCCGTCATCGCCCAAGGCGCCGGGAAGATCGCACAGGGCGCCGGCTTTTCGGTTCCCGAAGGCACCCGCTTCCTCATCGTCCAGGGAGAGCCCGACATCGAAGGGGACAAGTTCTTCCACGAGAAGCTCTCGCCCGTCCTCACCCTCCTTCCCTGCGGAAGCTTCCGGGAAGGGCTGGACTTCGTGCGGCGCATCACCGACGCCTGCGGAACCGGCCATTCCTCGGGCATCTTCACCTTCGACGAAGGCTATATCAGGGCCATGGGCGAGACGATGAAATCCAGCCGCATCATGGTAAGGCAGCCTATGGTGGCGGGGAACGGAGGAGCCTTCTTCAACGGAATGCCTTCCACCGTGACGCTCGGCTGCGGCACCTGGGGCGGCAACATCACCACGGAAAACATCCATTGGCGGCACTTCATCAACGTGACCTGGCTCTCCATGCCCCTCGAGCCCCGCCGCCCCTCGGACGAGGAAATGTTCGCCGGGACCTGGGCCAAGTTCGGCCGCTAGCCCAAAGGAGGGCGGATGAAACTGTACGAACACCAGGCGAAGGCCGTCTTCGCCAAGGAAGGGATACCCGTACCCCGGAGCATCCTCGCCGCGGACGAAGCCCAGGCCGAAGCAGCCGGAGAAACGATAGGCTACCCCTGCGTGGCAAAGGCCCAGGTCCTTTCCGGGGGCCGGGGCAAGGCGGGCCTCATCCGCCTGGCGCGCAGCCAGGCTCAGCTCAAGGAAGCGGCCAGGGCCATCTTCGCCGCCCCGCAGAAAGTCAGGCTCCTTCTGGTCGAAGAGGTGGTGGACTTCGAGAAGGAAATCTACCTTGCCGTGACCGCCGACCCCGCGGGAGGCGGAGCCTTGCTCCTGGCCTGCGCCGAGGGAGGGATCGACATCGAGGAGCTGGCCCGCACGGCGCCGGAGAAAATCCTCAAGGCTCCCGTCCCCCTGTCGGAGGGCCTCATGCCCTTCCGCGCCCGGGACCTGGCCTATGCCCTGGGGTTCTCGGGCGATAAGGCCAAGCAATTCGCCGCAATCGCCCAAAGCCTCTACGCCGTATTCCGCGCCCAGGACGCGGAGCTTGCCGAGATAAACCCCCTCTTCGCCGTAAAATCCGGCGGATTCGTGGCCGGGGACGGAAAGCTCTCGGTGGACGACAACTCCCTCCACCGCCATCCCGAATGGGAGCCCCGTGAGGGCGACTTCGATTCCGAAACCGCCTACGAGGCCTACAAGGAAGGCATACCCTATCTCCAGTTCGACGGGGACATCAGCCTCATGTGCGCCGGAGCGGGCCTCACCACCACCGTGTACGACCTCATCGCCGACGCCGGAGGCACGGTGGCCAACTACCTCGAGTTCGGCGGCCCAAACTACCGCAAGGGCCTCAAGGCCATGGAACTCTGCGTGAGGAACAACCCCAAGGTCATCCTCATCGTCACATTCGGCACCATAGCCCGGGCCGACGTCATGGCCGAGGGCATCGTCTCCGCCATGGCCGCCCTGAAGCCCTCCTGCCCCATCGTGACCTGCATCCGGGGCACCGGCGAGGATGCGGCCGCCAAGACCCTCGCGGCCGCGGGCCTCGAGCCCCTGGCAGACACCGAGGTGGCCGTAAGACGGGCCGTGGAATACTCCAAAACCGGAGGCCGCCCATGAGCATCTTCATCGACAGGACCACGCGGGTGATAGCCTTCGGCGCCACGGGCAGCGAGGGATCCTTCTGGACCAAGCACATGGCGGAAATGGGCACCCAGGTGGTCGCGGCGGTGACGCCCGGCAAGGAAGGCGAGACCATCGAGCCGGGAATCCCGGTCTTCCACAGCCTGAGGCGTGCCCTTGCCCAGGTCGACGTCGACGCGGCCATGCTCTTCGTACCCCCTCGCTTCGCCAAGGACGCGGTCTTCGAGTGCCTGGACGGAGGCATCGGTAAAATCGTTACCGTCGCCGACGGCATACCCCTGCACGAAGCCCTGCAGATCCGCGCCGCCGCGTTGTCATGCAAAGCCCGCGTCGTGGGCGGCAACACCTCCGGGGCCATAAGCCCCGGCCAGGCCATGATGGGCATGTTCCCCTACTGGATCCAGCGGGTCTACAAGCCCGGAAGGATAGGCGTCATGACCCGCTCGGGAAGCCTCACCAACGAAGTCACCGCCATGGTGGTCGCCGGAGGCTTCGGCGTCTCCAGCCTCATCGGCGTGGGAGGCGACTCGGTTCCCGGAACCCGCTTCGCCGAACTATTGCCCGACTTCCAAGCCGATCCGGACACCGACGCGGTGGTCCTCATCGGCGAGCTCGGGGGAACCATGGAAGAGGAAGTGGCACAGGAAATCGCCGCGCGGCGCTTCACCAAGCCCCTGGTGGCCTTCATAGGCGGCCGCCACGCCCCGCCGGGAAAACGGATGGGCCACGCAGGCGCGATAGTCTCCGGAGGCAGGGGCTCGGCCCTGGACAAGATCGCCGCCCTCCGGGAGGCCGGCGCCCTGGCCGCCGAAACGCCCAGCCTCGTGGGCCCCTGCCTTCGAAACGCTCTCGGGAGGATGTATGATCAAAACTAAGACAAACCTGACCGTCAGAAACCTTGGCTTCATCGCCCTGGCGATCGCGGCCTGCGCCTTCCTCGCGACCGCCCTCCCCCCGGTTTCCCTGGTTGATACGATAGCGAAGTCTGTCGACGCCAACACGGGGAAGCAGAGCTACCTTCCTTCCATGCTCTCGGGCAAGGCCGCGATGTCGGCCCTTGGAGTGTTGGCGTTCTGCCTCGTGCTCTGGGTCACCGAAGCCCTGCCCTTCCACATCACAGGCATGATCGCCCTGGCGCTCCTGACCTTCTTCAAGATCGGAAAATACAAGGACATCATCTCCACGGGATTCGGCAACGATATCGTCGTCTTCTTCATCGGCGTCCTCGTCCTCGGCGCCTTCATCACAAAATCAGGCCTCGGAAAAAGAATTTCGGCGGTGATCCTGTCGATCACCGGCAACGACACCCGGCTCATAATCCTCGGCTTCCTCATCACCGGCGTCGTTCTTTCCATGTGGATAACGGACATGGCCGTCGCCGCGATGCTCATGCCCCTCGCCCGGGCCATCCTCCAGGAGGAGGGCGTCGCGCCCATGAAATCCAATTTCGGCAAGGGACTCATGATCTCCGTCGCCTGGGGAGCACTCATTGGGGGCATAGGCACCCCGGCGGGCACAGGCTCCAACCCCATAGCCCTGCAGTTCCTCTCCACCATGGCGGGCATCAACCTAAGCTTCCTGGATTGGATGGCCTACGGCGTGCCCTCAGCCATTCTCCTCATCGCACCGGCCTGGGGCGTCCTCCTTCTATTCTTTCCCCCCGAGATAAAACGGCTCAAAGTCTCCAAGGAGGAGCTGAAAACCCAGCTCAAGTCCATGCCCGCCATGAACCGGGAAGAAAAAATCACCCTCTCAATCTTCATCCTCACCGTCCTCGTATGGGTGTTCACTCCCCTGATCCAGGACCTCATAGGGATGCAGATAGAAATTTCCCTTCCCGCCCTCCTCGCCGCCACCCTCTTCTTCCTCCCCGGAATGAGCCGGACGAAATGGAAGGACATCGAATCGGATATCGACTGGGCGGGGATCATACTCATCGTCTCGGGCCTCTCGCTTGGAACATACTTGTACAAGACAGGCGCGGCGGAATGGCTCGCCGTCTCCCTCCTGGGAAGAATCGGCGAGGCGCCGCTATACATGCAGATATTCCTCGTGACCTTGAGCGTCTGCCTTCTCAAGGTGGTTTTCTCGTCCAACACCGTCACCGCCACCATCCTCATCCCGCTCATCATCGGCCTGGGCAAGGCCCTCGACATGGATGTGACGGCGATCACCCTGGCCGCGGGCCTGACCTCAAGCCTCGCCTTCATCCTGGTGACCACCACGCCCACGAACGTCATCCCCTTCAACACAGGGTATTTCAGCATCAAGGACATGGCCAAGGCCGGCCTCGCCCTGACCGTTGTGGCATCCGTGATAATCACCCCGGTATTCATGATCGTAGGATCGCTCAGGGGATCCTTCTGATGGGCAAGGATGCGATGAACATCGATAGGATCAGGAAACTCAATCCAACGTTGCGAATCCGCGACGAGGACGATCCGCTCCTGGGCGAATACGCCAGGCGCCTCGACCCCAAGCCCCTCGCCGGGCTCGCCGCCCTGGCGGACAGCGTCACGGCGATAGATCCCGAAAAGAACCGTTACGTAGGGACCTGCCCCGAGCTGGAGGCCGATCCGTCCTACCGGCTGCTCAGCGGGTATTTTGGGTTTGCGGATATCCAAGTCGGGTACTGCAATGGGCCGAATTCCAAAATGAACGCCGTGGAATGGCACAAATCCACGGAAATCGACATAGCCGTCACCGACCTAGTCCTCCTTTTGGGAAAGCGCTCCGATATCGGCCAGGACGGCCGACTCAACTCTTCGCGGCTCGAATGTTTTTACATAGCGAAGGGCGGCGCCCTTGAAATACTTCCCGAAGTCCTGCATTTTTCGCCCTGCAAGGTCCATCCCGAAGGATTCAAGAGCATCATCGTGCTTCCGAGAGGAACGAACGAAGCCTTGGGCCCGGGCGAAGCCGGGCTTCCCGGCGCGGAGGAAAGCCCCGGCGAAGCATCCCCCGGCCCCGTTCCCGAGTCGAGATTCCTCTTCATGAAAAACAAATGGCTCATCGCCCACCTCGAGCGCCTCCCCCTCATCCAGAAAGGCGCCTATCCGGGGATAATGGGGGAGAATATCGAGATTTTCCTGGAAGCCTAGGCCGAAAGCCGAGGCGGAAGGCCCTAGGGCCTTTCGCCCCGGTAGAACACAGGCGGCCTGCCCAAGGGGGCGTCCACCTCGACCGTAGAAGACACGTCGCCCTGGCGCGCAAGATCGCCGGACCAGAAGTCCCGCCATTCCCCGGCGGGGAAGCGCACAATCCTGGACCTCGCCCCTTCCACCATCACCGGAGCCACAAGGAGGTCGGGACCCAGCATGTATTGGTCGTCCGTCGCACCAAAGCCCTCGTCCAGGGGGAATTCCAGGAACATGGGCCTCATCATGGGAATCCCGCGCTCCCTATTCTCCTGGGCAAGGCGCTTCAGGTACGGCTTCAGCCCCACATGGACCCTGCCCATGGCCGCCAGGTGGGCCAAGGTCTCTTCGTCGGAATCGAACTGCCAGTTGTCCTTGGGCCTGTTGCCCTCATGGGTGCGCATCAAGGGGCTGAAGGCGGCCTGCTCGGCCCAGCGCATGAAAAGCTCCTTCGTGCGCTTCATGGTGAACAAAGTGGTGTAGCCGCCTATGTCGCTGTGGTGGACGCCGTGGCCGCTCATGCCCACGGTCAGGGCTGCGCGCACCGCGGAAGGAAGGCCGTCGTCCGCCGACCAGTCCACGTTCTGGTCTCCCGCCCACATCATGGGGCACCACTTCTGGCTTCCCGTGAAGCCCGCGCGCATGAAGTAGAACACCTCGGACCCGGCGCCCGCCTTCCGCACCGCCTCATGGTTGCACCGCGCCCAGAGGGCCGGCCACAGGTTGTGCGCCATCAGGGCGGAAGTCCCGTCCCAGAGCACAGCGTCGGTGGGCAGATACTCGCCGAAATCGGCCATCCACCCGCCCAGGCCCAGGTCGATCATGTTCTTCTTGAGCGCCTCGGCGAACCAGTCGAAGGCCTCGGGATTGGTAAGGTCGGGAATCCCGGCGTAGAACTCGCCGAAGTCCACATAGTAGTCGTCCCCGGCCGAATCCTTGACCAGGTAACCCTTGGCCGCGGCCTCCTGGCAGAGGCTCCAGCCCTTCCCCACATAGCAGTTGGCGTAGCCCAGGAACCGCACTCCCTGGGACTTCCACCTGAGGACAGCCTCGTCCAAGGCCGGATACCGTTCCTTGTTCCACACCCAATCCCAGCGCAGGCGTTGGCCGAAGCTGGTCATGTTGATCCCTTCCCAGTCCTGGGCCCATATGCCCGCCACCGGCACCCCGGCGGCCCTGGCCTTCTCGAGCTTGGCCTGGCATACCTCGGTCCCGCCCTGGATGCCCAGGATGACCCCGTCGTAGGACCAGTCCGGCATGGGAGGCTGGCGCCCGAAATAATCCGACTGGTCCTCCAGGACCTCCTTGAGTCCCCTGGCATCCTCGGCCCTGCCGGCCTTGGCCCGCGCCGGCGCGCCCGCTCCTTCCGCCACCCCGCCGGCCCCGAACACAATGCGCGCCGGCGCCCCCCAGGCGTAGATCTCGTGCCTGTCGGCCTTTCGGAAATCGAAGACCGCGTAGGCGGAACTGTCGAAATGGCACCAGTACCCCGCGCTGGACACGAAGGAAGGCTGGGGAAAGAAAGTCCACCAATAATCCCCGCCCGCGTTGTCGGCCAAGTCCGCCTCGAGGGTGATCCTCGTCGACTTGTTCCTCCCCACGCCCTGCTCGCTGGTCCAGAGTGGAAAACGCCTGCCCCGCAGGTCCAGGTAGGAGAACTGCTCCCCTCCCCCGTAGATCCGCTCCCCGGCCTCGGCGGGCAGGCTTATCCTGAAACGGGTCGGCGCTCCCGCCACCTTGGAGGCCGCCTTCGAATCCGCCTCGGACACCGCCTCGAAGACGACTTCCAGCCGCCCCTCCTGGGTCCCGCGCACGGAAATCCTAATCGCATAACGCCCCGAGTCGGAAACGACAGCCCCGAAAAGCTCGCCGCCTCCCTTCGTGTCCTCTTTGAAATCGCGCAACGCGCAGAGCTCGCGGATGTCGTCGCGTATGTCGAAATTCCCATGGTGCATGGAAATCTCCGCCTCCCCCGTACCCGCGTAGACAAGCGGGTCCTCGGGACTGTGGCGGGCCACCACCCGGTCGCCCAGCAGAATCTCAAAACCATCGCCCCGGCGCTTCGCCGAAGGAAGGACTCCGCTCATCCTTTCACGCCTCCCGCGGTGATGCCGCGGATGAGGAACTTCTGCATGCCCAGGGTGAAGAAGAACACCGGCACGAGCATCAAGGTCCCCGCCGCGCAGGCCTGGCCCCAGGTGAGGGTCTCGCCCCCCAGGAGCCCGTTTATGGCGATTGGCGCCGTCTTGGCCTTCACGCCCGTGAGTATCAGGGCGTAGAGGAATTCGTTCCAGGAGTTGAGGAAGGCGAACACCGCCGCCACCACCAGCCCCGGCGCCACGATGGGCAGGAATATCCTGAAGAAGACTCCGCCCCTGTTGCAGCCGTCCACCATCGCCGCCTCCTCGTAGGCCTTGTCCACGGCGGTGAAGAAGGGCAGGAGGAGCCAGATCACATAGGGCACGTTGAAGCTCGTGTGTGCCAGGGTTATCCCCGCCACCGTGTCCCTGATCCCTATGGACGAGAACATGAGGTACAGGGCTATGACCAGGGAAATCTGTGGCAGCATCCTGAAGACCAGGAAGCTGTAGGCCAGGCCGTTGCGCCAGGAGAACCGGAACCTCGCGATCCCGTAGGAAGCCATGGCCCCCACGAGGACGGAAATCCCCGTTGACAGAAGCCCGACGAGGACGCTGTTCTTCATGCCCAGCTGGAAGCCCTGGTTCTTCAGGACCATCTCATAGCTCTTGAAGGTCAGCTGGGAAAACTTGAAGGGCTGGCCGGAGAGGATGATTATGTCCCTCCTGAAGCCGTTGAGCACCGTGATCGCTATGGGATAGAGCTCGATCGCCAGCACCGCGAAGGCCACCAGGGCGATCGCGAGGCTTGTGATTGTCTTTTTCGTGCGCCGCTTCATCCCGCCCCCGCCTTTTCCTCGAGGGAGTCGAGGCTCATGTTTTTCCTCACCAAGGTGAGTGCGAATACGATGGAAATCACCAGGAGGAAAATGGCCATGGCCGAGGCCATGCCCACCTTCTGGTAGCCGAAGGCCTGCCTATGGGTGTACAGGGAGAACAAGGTGGTCGCCGATCCCGGCCCCCCCTCGGTCATCACGTAGACCTCGCTGAAGACGCGCAAGGCGTCGATTATCCTGAGCAAAACGGCGGTGAGGATGGTGGGCGTAAGCATCGGGACTATGATGGATCTGAGCCTACGCCAGAACCCGGCCCCGTCTATATCCGCCGCCTCTATCATTTCCTGGGGGATGGCGGTCAGCCCCGCGTAGAGCAGCATGAACATGAAGGGCCACATGCGCCAAATGTCCTGGACGATGATGGCCACGTAGGCCATGACGGGGTGCCCGAGCCAGGTTATCTCAGGCGCACCCAGGGAGATGAGCAGTGAATTCAAGGGCCCGTACCGGGGCTGGAGCATGAATCTCCAGGTCATGCCCGAAAGTATGGGCAGGAAGAACACGGGCAGGAGCAAGAGGCTCCGCACGATCCTGGCGCCGAAGAACTCGCGGTTCAGGAGCAGCGCCGCGGCGAAGCCGAAGAGGAGCTCGATGGGTATGGCGACGAAGATGAACCCAAGCTGGAGCTTCAGGCTGTTCCAGAACTCCGGGTCCCCCGAAAGCGAGAAGTAGTTGCCGAGGCCCACGAACTTCCGGATCCCCGCGCCTTCGGAGAGCGGCCAGTCGAATCCCGACACGACGAAGGAGAACACGATCGGGAAGATCAGCACCGCGAACACCACGAGGAGGGCGGGCAACAGAAAAAGGAAAGGCGCGTGGTGCCGCGCCTTTCCTTCGCTTCGTTTGGAACGGGAGATCTCAGTATCCCGCTTTCTTGAGGACATCGTTGGTCTCGTCGATGATCTTCTGGGTGGCCTGGTCGGTGGGCATCTGGCCGGTGATTCCCATGATCCAGTACTTCTTCACGATGTCGTGGACCTGGGCGACTTCCTTGAAGCGCGGGCGCTCGGCGGCGTACTTCATGGACTCGGCGATGGCGGCCAGCCAGGGCTTGGACTTGGCGAACTTGGGATCGGTCAGGGCGTCGATCCGGGCGGGGACGGTGTTCTTCTCCACCAGCCAGGAGGCGATTTCCTTGGAAGCCCACCAGTAGACGAATTCGGCGGCGGCGTCCTTGTTCTTGGAGGAGGTGGGGATGTTCACAGCCCAGGTTCCGCGGACCGCGAAGCGGCCGGCCGGACCGGCGGGGGGAGCGGAGTAGATGATGTTGCCCGCCACCAGGGACTTGTTCGGATCCTCATAGCTGGCGATCTGGGCCGGCCAGATGAACTGGGTGAAGACGCCCTTGGGATCGGCGCAGAAGGCCGCCTGGCGCTCCACGTGGGCCATGGTCTCGGCGCCCTTGGGGGAGATGCCCATGAGGGTCTTGTAGGTTTCCATGCCCTGGATGGCCTTGGCCTTGTCCAGGACTACCACGGGCTTGCCGCCCTTCCACTCGATGAACTTGGTCCCGTAGGACTCGTACATGAAGACAGCCTCGCCGAAGACGCCCGCGGGGCCGCCGTTGAAGGGGCCGAATCCGCCGGACACGACGCCGTTCTTCTGGAGGTAGGTGCCCATGTCGATCATCTGCTGGAAGGTCTGGGGAACCCCGAGCTCGTAGCCGTACTGGGCCTTGAATCCCGCCTTGTGCTTGGGATTCTCGACGATGTCCTTGCGGGTCATCCACACATAGAGGTTGCCGTTGATGGGCAGGCCGATGAGCTTTCCGTCCCAGCGGGCCACGTCGAGCATGGCGGGGGTGACGGTGTTGGGATCGACCTTCTTGAACACCTTTCCCGCCGCCCACTGGTCGTAGGGAAGCATGAGGGAGGCGAAGAGGGGGATGTTGCCTTCGTCCACGCAGACCAGGTCGTAGTCGGTCCTGTCCTTGGTGACGCTCACCGAAGTCTTGGTGAAAACCTGGGGCGGCTGGAGAATTTCAAAGTTGACCTTGATGCCCGTGGCCTTCTCGAACTCCGGGATCCTCTCCATGAGGGTCCGGGGGTAGGCATCGTCCCAGAAAAGCACGTTGATCGTCTGCGCCGCGGCGCCGGCGACCACGACCAGGGCGAGGACGAGCGCGATATACGCTTTCTTCATTTTCTCCTCCTTAGTAAGATCCCGATCGGGGCTTTCCGCCTCGTCGAAATATTTACTTTTCAAAAGAAAGTAAAGCACGACTCCGAGCCCTTGTCAACAAAATGCTTTTGTCCGGCGATAAAAATACATCGAATCGCTTCCTTTTCATTCCTCGATCAGGGATTCCAGGAAATCGGCGGCAGCCCCGCCGTCCGGAGGACAGCCTTCGACCCAGAGCCCGGCGCCCCTGGCGCAGGCGCCGAAGCCAATCCCTGGCGTAGCCCCATTCCCGGGATCCCGCCTGAACCCCCGCCCTATCCTGATCTTTCCCCCCAAGGCCGCCAATCTCCTGTCCAGGGCCCCAAGGCCGCCGCCTTCTTGGACCCTGGCGAGCCCATGGATCAGGGCGGCGTAGCACGCGGAGCAGGCCGCCTTCTCATCCACCCTGGCCGCCAAGACCCGCACCTTCCCGGATGGCGGAGGCGCCGCCGCGGCTTCCTCCTTGTCGCCAAGCTCCACCACCTCCGCCGCCCTCAGGTTTGAGGAGCCGATGCCGTAGGATTCCGCCAACCCAATGTATGGCACATCCTCGATCCTATGCCCAAGGAGGCGGCACACATAGGAATCCAGGAGCACCGGGTCCCAGCTGCCCGCCACGATGCCCATGGGAACTGGATTGCCCCCTTCCTCGAAATCAAGGTCGCCGCAGATTCCATCCGCCAGGGTGAACCCGGACTTGAGCGCCGCGTTGAGCCGCGCTATGGGCTCGTGGAGCCCCAGTTCGTGGAACCTTGATTTCTCATCGTCGGGAATGCAGCCCTTCATGTTCTTCAGGGCGCAGGTCACCAAAGTCTGGCAATGCCCCTTTATCACCGGCAGGTTCAGGATGAAGTCAGCCTCCAGGGCGGCGTCGCAGATCGCGATGCGTCCGCCTCTCCCGTCGGGCCGCAAGGAGTAGGAGTCCTCCTGAAGATCCACCAAGGGCAGGCCGAGTTCCTTGGCCAAAGCCTCGAACCCCGATGCCTTGAAGGCCTTTCCGGTGGAATCGCCCACCCAGGAGCCTTCCATTATGACGAGGCGGGAAAAACCCTTTTCCCGCAGATAGGTTGCCGCGGCGCGGGCGATTTCCGGATGGGTCGTGGCCCCGGAAGAGGCGGGCTTCGACACAACAAGGTTTGGCTTCAAGGCGACAAGGCCACCCTTCGGTATCCTTTCCTCAAGCTTCGCCGCCTCCAGAACCAGCCTGGCCATGGCCGCCGAATCCTTGCCGTACGCCACGTACACTCTTTCCTTCCCGTCTCGCCCTCTCATAGTTCCTTCCTGCGCCATGCATGCCTTCCTGTCTTCGGCTTTGGAGCCTGGGATTGTTTCCCTCAGCCTTGTCCCCTCCCGCCTTAGGAACATATACTGATTTTCAGGATATTTTGCATCACGTTTTTGCGCGGAGGTCGCCATGAATTCCCTGAAAGGCAAGAACGCCCTGGTCACGGGCGGAGGATCCGGAATAGGAAAAGCCATCGTCGAAGAGCTCGCCGCCCTGGGGGCGAACCTCATAATCCATTACCACAAAAGCGCCCAGGCCGCGGAAGACCTGGCGGCGCGGATCCGGGGCGCCGGAGGAAGCGCCAGCGCCGTGGGCGCTGACCTTTCCACCCAGGAGGGAGCCCAAAGGCTCGCGGCCTTCGTCTCCTCCCTCTGGGACAGGCTCGACGTCCTTGTGAACAACACCGGGGACCTTGTCGCCCGGCGCACCCTGGACGGCGTGGACATGGAGCACTACCGCGCCGTCATGGCCGTGAACTTCGACTCAGCCCTCTTCGTCACCCAGGCCCTCCTTCCCCTTTTGAAGAACGCCGGGGCCTCCTCGGTGGTGAACCTCTCCTCCATCGCGGGCCGCAAGGGCGGGCGGAGCTCCCTCATCTACTCCAGCGCCAAGGGCGCCATGCTTACCTTCACCAGGGCCCTGTCCACCGAGCTCGCTCCCTTCGGAATCCGGGTCAACGCCCTGACCCCCGGCCTCATCCTCGGCTCGGCCTTCCATGAGATCCACTCCACGCCCGAGTCCAAGCAGGCCATGATCAAGGACATACCCCTGCGCCGCGCAGGCACCTGCGAGGACGTCGCCAGGGCCGCGGCCTTCCTGGCCAGCGAATACAGCGGCTTCATCACAGGCGCCACCCTGGACATCAACGGCGGGAGCTACATGATGTGACCGACCCGCGGGGCGCCCCCCCCGGGGGCCCCCG
>JBFLXC010000049.1:14494-16403 GCA_040757435.1 Spirochaetota bacterium
CGGGGGGGAGCACCGGGAGGGCCCCCCCCCGCCCCCCCCCCCGGCGGGCCCCCGCGGCGTTATTTCATGAAGAGGTTGGGCAGGAACTCGGTGAACCAGGGAACGTAGGTCACCAAAAGCAGGACGGCGAACATCGCCGGCCACAGGGGCAGCAAGGCCCGGCTTGTCTTCTCTATCGTCGTCTTGCCCACCATGCATCCCACGAAGAGGCTGGCCCCCACGGGCGGCGTGGTGAGTCCGATCCCCAGGTTGAGCATGAGGAGGATGCCGAAGGTCACTTCGCTCATCCCCGCCGCCCTGATCACCGGCAATAGGACGGGGGTGACGATGACGATGAGCGGCGCCACGTCCATCACCATGCCCAGGAACAACAGGAGCACGTTCACCATAAGCAGGATAAGGAACTTGTTGGACGTGAGGCCCAGGAAGGCCTTCATCACCGCCGCTGGAATCTGCAGGTAGGTCATCATCCAGCCGAAGGCGGAGGCGCAGCCGATGAGGAAGAGGACTATGGCCGTGGTCTTCACCGACTCCATGAAAATGGGGACCAAATCCTTGAGCTTGAGCTCCCTGTAGACCACGAAGCCAAGGAAGGCGGCGTACATCACCGCCACCGCCGAAGCCTCGGTGGCGGTGAAGATGCCAGCCGCGATGCCCACGACGATGATCAAGGCCGCCAGAAGGGCGAAGACCCCGTCGAAGGTGATGCGAAGGCAATCCTTCAAGGGAGGCCGCTTCTCGCAGGGGTATTTCCTCTTCAAGGCGATGATGTAGCAGGCGATGGAGAGGGAGACCCCCAGCATGATGCCCGGTATGTAGCCCGCCAGGAAAAGCTTGCCCACCGAGACGCCGCCCGCCACCATGGCGTAGATGACCATGTTGTGGGAGGGAGGGATGATGATCCCCTGGCTCGCCGAGGCCACCGTCACCGCCACGGAGAAGTCCCTGTCGTAGCCCTTCTGGACCATCATGGGGATCATGATCGTTCCCGTGGAGGACACATCCGCCACCGCCGAGCCCGAAACCCCGCCGAAGAACATGGACTCTATGCAGTTGACGATGGCAAGGCCCCCGGGAAGGGGACCCACGAGGATGTAGGCGAAGTCAACCATGCGCTTCGCCACCCCTCCCCGGGCCATGATCGAACCCGCCAGGATGAAAAGCGGAATGGCCAGGAGGGGGAAGGCCTGCATGCTCGCGGCCACCCGCTGGGCGATGATGGCCGGCCCCATCCCTGTCGCCAACGCGGCCAGCAAGGACGAAATCCCCAGGCTGAAGGAAATGGGAATCCCGATGACGATGAGGAGGGCGAAGGAACCCAGGAGGATGAGCTCAGCGGGCATGCTTTCCCTCCTTCCCCTTCGCCGCGGCGTCCAGGACCTTTCCGGCCGCCCTCAGGGCGGCGAATACGATCATGAAGACCGCCGCGATGGGCAGCACCAGGTAGGTTATGCCCAGGGGCAGCTTGATGGTCGACATCCGGCTCGACCACATGGCCTGGGTGAGCACAAGGCCGTGGCGGAAGAGGAAGAGGGCGAAGGCGCCGATCGCCAGGTCTATGGCCACCTCCACGGCGACCCCCCAGGCCTCGGGGAGCTTCTTTGTCACGAATTCAAGCCTCATGTGGTCCCCGGTCCACACCGCCGAGGCGGCGCCCAGGAGCCCTATCCACATGATCGCCGTGACCGAGAACTCCTCCACCCAGATCGGGCTTTTCTGCAGCACGTACCGGGCGAACACCTGCCAGCACACCACCACCGAAAGCACAGCCATGACGGCGGCGGCTATGGCGGTAAGAACCCTCTCGGCGCGGCCGACGATGCGGCTGATCGCAGTCCTCATTCAAACCTCCGGATCCCTGTCCTTATAATCCAAGGCGGACGCGGGGCATCAGGCCCGCGGGCGCCCC
>JBFLXC010000049.1:16413-17935 GCA_040757435.1 Spirochaetota bacterium
CATCTTGCGAGGAAAATCGGACGGCAGTCCGTTATTTCGTGTTGACCACGGCGTCGATGAGGTCCTTGCCCACCACAGGCTCGAACTCCTTCCACACGCCGCCCACCGCCTTCTGGAACTCGGTCACATCCTTGACCTCGTTGAACACCATGCCCTTGGCCTTCAAGTCCGCTATGGTCTTGTCGATCATCTCGCCCCAGAGCTTGTTGTGCTTCTCCATGGCCTCGAGGGCGGTCTGCTCGACCATGGCCTGGAGGTTCTTGGGAAGGCCGTCGAAAAGCTTCTTGTTCATCATGAGGAAGTCGGGGATGGAGGAGTGCCTGGTGTAGCTGTAGTACTTGGCCACTTCCTGCATGTTAAAGGAAAGGACCGTGGGCTCGTTGTTCTCCCAGCCGTCGATCACCTTGGTCTGCAGGGCCGAGTAGACTTCGGACTGGCCCATGGGAACCGCGTTTCCGCCCAGGGCGTTCACCGTGTCGATGAGGGGCTTGGACTGCATGACCCTGATCTTGAGGCCCTTGAGGTCGGCGGGGGAGTAGATGGGCTTGGTGGCGGTGATGGAGCGGAATCCGGCGTCCATGAAGGCCAGGCCCTTGTAGCCCGCCTTGTCCAGGTCGGCCATGAGCCGCTTGCCCACGGCGCCCTGGAGGACCTTGTGCTGATGGTCCAGGTTCCTCCAGATCAGGGGGAGGGAAATGACCTGGAAGGTCGGGGCGTACTGGCCCACGGGGCCCGAGCTCACCTTGGCGAATTCAAGGGAGCCGATCTTGATGGCTTCGATGTAGTCCTTCTCCTGGCCGAGCTGGCCGGCGGGGAAGAGGGTGAGCTTGATGTCTCCGTTGCTCTTCTTGGCGAGCTCGTCGGCGAAGAAGACCAGGGCCTGGTGCACGGGATGGCTGTCCGGAAGGACGGAAGCCAGTTTCCAATTGTACTTGGGAGCCGCGGATGCGAGGGCAACCGCCGCGAGCAATAGGGCGATCACAAACAGATTTCTTTTCTTCATTTATTCAGCCTCCTGGATATATAATCCGAAGGAAAGCGTACGACGGCTTACCTGGGCTGTCAATGAAAACAATACGCGCGCGGGGGAAGGAGCGTCCATAAAGTGACTCACCTTTCCACAATATGGAATACGGAGGCATCATGAAGGACTTGAAAGGAAAAAACGCCCTTGTCACGGGAGGGGGTTCGGGCATAGGGATGGCGATAGCAAGGGAGCTGGCTGGCCTTGGCGCCAGGCTGTTCATCCACTACCACCGCAGCGGGGATTCGGCCAAGGCCCTGGCCGCCGAGATCGCCTCCTCAGGCGGCTTCGCCGAGGCGGTCCAGGCCGACCTATCCACCCCCGAGGGGGCGGCGGAGCTCGCGGCCTACGTTTCCTCGCGCTGGGATAGGCTGGATGTCCTTGTCAACAACGCAGGGGACCTCATAGCCCGCCAGCGCCTCGAGGAGCTGGACATGGACTACTACCGGAAGGTGATGGCCGTCAACCTGGACTCGAACGTCCTGGTCACCAAAGCCA
>JBFLXC010000050.1:0-17498 GCA_040757435.1 Spirochaetota bacterium
ACTCCTTGCAAAGACGAGATAAGATATACGGTATGGCCGGATTGTGTCAACCTTGGCGGCCTTGGCTCCAGGGTACTTGTCCTATCAGGCGGAATAAAAAAAAGGCCGCCGGGTAAGGAGGAGTACCCGGCGGCCACCACGAAAGGAGGTGCATGAAGAGCGATATTGCTGTCGTCCTGCACTATTAAAAATACTGCATAATTCCCAAGGTTACCAATAAAATCGAAATTATTTTGCGATTTTTTTCAAAATTCCCGCGAGTCGGCCGAAAAGGACGGCCCAACGTCGCCCAAGGCCGGCACCCACCTGGGATTTGAAGTCCCGCGTCGCCTCCCCTATGGGGATGTCCTTGTTCAGCCTGCGCTTGAGCTCATCCCAGTGGCGCACGAGGAAGAGATAGAGGTCTCCCTCCGTCCTGCCGGGGAAGAAATGCAGGAGCTTCTCCTCCCGGATCGCCAGCACGATGGGCGCGTATACGTTCTCGTGCCAGGAAAGGAGGGCGCTTCCCAAGTCCATCTCCACCGTCTCGTGGAGGTTGAGGTAATATTTGTGCACTTCGATGTGTTCCCGGATCATGTCGAACCTGCCGGGTTCGGAAAAGTCCAGGTCGTCCGCGCCTACCGCGGCCATGTAGCGGCAGGAGGCGTAGAATTCCTTCTTCTCATAGGAGATGACCGCGCGCTTCAGCTCTTCCTTGCTCATGCCGGGATCCACCGCGATCTTCGACCTGAGGGAGGTCACCTCGGCGTCGATTTCAAGCTGACCCATGGCCCTGGCCACAGAAACCCTATGGTTTCCGTCCCTGACGAAGTATACCCCGCCCATTTCGTAGAGCCTCACCGGAGGAAGGATGATGTCTTGGTAGCGGGTCCTGTCTATGCTGGTCCAGCGTTGCCTCAGGTAGTCCTTCCTGGGGAGGAAATGGCGGTTGAAGTCCCTGTACCTCCCTTCGCTTCCGACGATCTTCTCCAACTCCACGGCGGCAATGCCGGTGTACTCCTCTCCTTGGGGCTTCAGCAGGGCCTTCGCTTCCTCGAAAGGCAGAAGGTCCTCCCCATCGGGATTGAAAAGATGGGCGAGCCTGGAAAGGAAGGCCCTGGTCTGGGCCCACTGGAAGTCCTGCTCCGTTCGGTTGTCCAGGTAGGCCTTCATCTGTTCTCCTCCACCGGGATCTCGAGGAGCCTGTGGCCGTAGACATTCACGATCCGAGTATCCCCGAGGCGGCATTCCCTGGTTTCTCTGGAGTCGTAGACATGGACATGGCCGTGGACGAAGTAGAGGGGTTTCGCGACTTTGATCAGCCAGGGGAAGCTGGAGAAGCCCCGGTGGGGAAGGTCCTGCCCATCCCGCAATCCCTTGGGAGGGGAATGGGCGAGGATGATGTCCGCCCCCCTCTTTCCCAGGAGCCTCCTGAGGAGGATGCCGGGCACAAGCTTGGCCAGCCGCAGGCTCATATCCCTGTCCGAGTACTGGTGGGGGCCGCCAGAATAGAGCATTGAGCCGGGAAGGCCGAGTATGCGGAGGCCCGCCTCCCTGCGCACGGCGAAGGAAAGCCTGCCTATGCCCGACCTGTCCCTACCCGAGGCGCTTTCCAGGATCCCCGCCCCCGCCAAGGGGTGCTTGGCAGAGGCGTCGGGAGAATCGTGGTTACCCGCCACCGACACCATGGGCTTGTTGAGCATGGAGACAATGAAGCTCAGATACTCGTCGGGCAGGTCTCCCGCGGAGAGGATCAAGTCCACATCCCCGAATCTTTCCTTCGCGGAGATAGAATAGACCAGGAGGTCCACTTCGTCTGCCACGCAGAGGATCTTAATCTTTCGCCTCATGGCAGGCGCCCCACCATTCTATAGAGAGTCTCCATGTCGAGGATGGCCCAGATAGGCCTTCCATGGGGGCAGCGGGGGAAGGGAAGGGCCAGGGCTTTTTCTATCAGGTCCTTGGCGGCCGCGTCGTCCAGGCTGTCCCCATCCTTTATCGCTCCGCGGCAAGCCATGGTCGCCGCAAGGCGCTTGGCCGGCGCCTCGCCGGGTTCGGAGCCCCTTAGGGATTCGACCAGGGCGGGAAGGGCCTTTTCCCCGAGGAAGGCGGGAACATCCTCCACCACATAGGCTTCACCCTCCTTGCGAAGGGCGTAGCCCAGGCGGCCGAGCTCGGGCAGGAGGGATTGAAGGCGCCGCTCCTGCTCCTCCGATTCCGGCTCCAGGATCGCGGGAACCAGGAGGGACTGGGAAGGGGAGTCCGCCGCCATGAGACGGTCGAAGAGGATCCTCTCATGGGCTGCATGCTGGTCGAGGAGGTAGAGGGCGCCTTCCTTCTCAAAGATCAGGAAGGGCCCGGCCCCCCGGCCGATGAACCGGAAGGGTCTTCCGGAGGAAGAGCCCGCCGCGTCATTCCGATCAACGCCGCGCGGCTCCTGCATGGGAGGCTTCCCATAGCCGGGGGCGCTGGATTCCGAAGCCAGCCGCTCCCAAAAGGCGGCCTCGGAGGAACGCGGAGGGAAGGCTTCCCTGCGGGAGGCCGGCCAGGAAAATTCTCCCGTGGCGGTAGATGCGTGTCCGGCCTTACCTGAGAGATCGGTGGGGCCGGAGCCGAACTCGGCCTTGAAGAGGCTTCGCAACTCCGCCAGGACCGAAGACTTGAGATCCTCGAGGCGGCGGATCCTCGCCTCTCGCTTGGCCGGATGGATGTTGAAATCCACTTCCTTAGGGTCCAGCTCGAGAAACAGGAAGGCCGCGGGATGCATCCCGCCCGGGAGGTATTCGGAAAAGGCGTAATCCACTATCCCAGCCAAGCCCCATTCCGGAATTCTTCTCCGGTTGATGAATATCTGGAGGTACTTCCTGTCCCTTCGGTGGAAGGAAGGGTCGGCGCAGATGAAGGCCGCCCTGCCTTCCCGGAACTCCCAGGACCGCTCCAAAAGAGGCGCGGAAGATAGCTCGGGATACAAAAGGGCCAGGCGTTCCTTGAGGCCGGAGGCCTCGATGTGTTCCTGGACTTCCCCGGACTGCCAGTGGAAGCGGACCATGGGATGGGCGAGGGCCTTTTCCACGAATACCGTCCTGCATTGGTAGGCTTCGGAAACCGCGCGTTTAAGGAATTGCCGGCGCGCAGGGTAGGTTTCGAAGAATGAGCGGGCTTCCACGGCGGTACCCCGGCGGGCGGCGACGGGAACCATCGAAGGCTCCCTTCCGGGTTCCTTGGAAAGCCTCCAGCCCGATGGGGAGACGTCGTCCTTGGTCACCATGTCGATCCTCGCCACCGCGGCTATTGATGCCAGGGCCTCGCCCCTGAAGCCCAGGGTCCTCGCCGTGAGCAGATCCTCGGGGCTTTCTATCTTGCTTGTGGCGTGGTCGAGGATGGAGAGGGCAAGGTCTTCCCTGGACATCCCGATCCCGTCGTCCGCCACGCGGACGAGATCGATCCCGCCTTTTTGGATCTCCACCCGTATCTCTCCGGCCTGGGCGTCCAAGGAGTTGTCCAAAAGCTCGCGCAGCGCCGAGGCGGGCCTCTCTATGACTTCCCCGGCGGCGATGAGGCGGGAGGTTTCGGGTCTCAGGATGTGGATCTTGGGCATGCCTCGAATATACGCCCAACGTGAAGGTAAAAAAAAGCGGGGCGCCCCCGGGAGGGGCGCCCCGCTTTGCCAATTCCGCACGGATCGGCTTGTCCTAGAAGCTTATCCTTGTTTCGATGGTGATGGCCGGGACGACCTTCACTCCCTTGCTAATGTCCAAGGGGTCAACGTAGATCACCGAGCCGTCCGCGTTCCTGGCAACGATGGCCTTGAAGATGGCGGCGATGCCGAGGTTCGGGCTTCCAGGCACCGGGAATACAACCTCTCCTGCCAGGGCGGTCCGGGAATCGAAGAACTCGAAGCTGCCGTCGGCTATGGAGCTCACGAGCCCCCACTTGTCGTAGTAGATAGCTCCGTGGAGGTCCACCACAGGGATGAGGCCCTTCCTGATGACCAGGGCGAGGTGCAGCTCGTCGGCGGCGTTGAGGAGCCCCGCTCCGGAGGCGAGGGACCATGGCCACATGTAGCCCGCCACGAGGGTGAGCTTTTCCTTGAGGATGGAGAAGCCCGCCTCTCCGTACACGCCCATCACCGTGGGATCGTCGCTCAGGGAGGTCGGATCGTCCAGGTAGGTCATGTACTCCTGGACCAGCTGGCTGCGGGACCTTTCGTAGGTGGAGTCGAAGAAGGAGGAGCGGAACACGCCGGTGTAGTAGCGGTATTCAAGGCGCCAGTCTATGAAGGCGACGTTGCCCGCCAGGCCCGCCGCTGCGCCCCAGTTCCTGGGCATGCCGTTCCAGAGGATGTCCATGGTGTCCTGGCTGGTGATTGTCTTGGAGGATCCGGTCAGGGGGCTTGCGAAGTCTGCGGTGACGAAGGCGGTGTTGACCGCCGCTCCGGCGTAGGCCCTGAGGCCCAAAAGAGCTCCCTTGGGGACGATGGGGAAGTCGAAGTCCAGGCCTGCGCCGCCTAGGATGATCTTGCCTACCGCGGCGTCCCAGGATCCCTGGCCTTCCAGTTCCTTGGCCGCCGCGAGGTCCGCGACGGCGGATACTCCGAAGGCCAGGCGCGATTTCTTGAGTGGCATGAAATAGAGCCTTGCACCGATGATCTCGGGAACCGGGAGGTCGCTTGCCAGAAGCTCGATCCCCACCGGCCTCACCTCGAAGCCAAGGTTGACCCCCGTCCTCCTGATGCCCGGGAAATCCGTGTCGTTCCTATAGCCCCTCATGATGAGTCCGTGTCCCACCGTCAGGTCATGGAGGTTGCCTACCTTGAAGAAGAAGGGATCTTCGAGCTGGCGTCCGTACTCGAGGTATTTGAATTTCAGCACCACGTCGGAAACCAGGTCCAGGGCCGCCTTGGGGATGTCCGTCGCCCAGTAGTCGGCGCCGAAATTCCATTCGTTGTTCCCCCCCGGCTTGTACCAGGAGGAGGGATCGAAGAGGTCGTCCTTGTAGATGATCGGGAAGTAGAGCCCCATCTTGAGCCGGCCGATCCTCACCTCGGGCGCGAGGACGGCCTTGGAATAGCCCACGCCGCCTATGGTGACCGATCCGATCTCCAGGCCCATGTTGTCCTGGAACCACTTGATGAAGCCAGAGGCTATCCCCTTGTCCGCCTGGGCGGGAAGGGCTTGGACGCCGATGAGCGCTACGATCGCCAAAGCCAGTAGTATTCGTTTCATTCCATACCTCCGTATTAGCCTTAGAACTGCACGGAAACGCTCAAGGAGGAGCTCACGTCGAAGCCGCCGGCCCCGCTGTTCTTGCTTGGATCCCACTTGTAGGTGTAGTGCAGGGTAAGGAGGGTCGCTCCGGTCTTGTAGTTGACGTCCATGCCGATGACGGCGTCGGTGGGATCGATCAGGTCCGTGAAAATGTTGCTGTTCGCCCTTCCGATGAAGTATTTCTCATAGACTCCCGAGAAGGAGATGCCGCCGATGAGGTCCTCCTTGAGGATGAAGCTTCCCTTGAGGTGGGGGTAGGCGGCGGCGTTGTCCGAGGCCACGCTGGGGATGGGGGCTAGGGGGCCGTCCACCGCGGCGGTGAAGAGGACCTTTTCCTGGAAGAGGTCGAAGCCCACCTTGGCGAGCCAGCCCATGCCGAAGTCGCCGGGGGCCGTGTTCTCGATATAGTCGAATCGTTCAGCCCTGTAGAGGTCGTAGTTGGTGTCGAAGTAGGCGGGGATGAAGCCTTCCTGCATATACCTGGCCTCGGCGCCGTAGCGGATGAACCCGAGGAGTTTTCCCCTTATGCCGCCGATGGCGCCCATGGCGTCGTTCATCTCCTTGGCCCCTTCCACGTAGGAAACCAGGGACAGGAGCTTGCCCGAGAGGATGGGGAGGGTCAGGTCGGCGCCAAGCACGTACACGGGGCTTGAGGCCGCGTAGGTGTTCGATGAGTTGTCGAAGTAAAGGAGGGGATCCTGGTCCAGGACCGCCGTCGCCCCCACCTGGAGGCGGCCGAAGAGCGAAGAGCCCAGGAATGCCAGGGGCCGAAGGTAAACCCGGCCGCCTATCACGTCGAACTTGCTCAGGTTGCCGGTGAGCACTTCCATTCCAATGTAGGGCACCTTGAAGGCAGCCCCGTCCACGCCCAGCTGGAGGCCGAAGATCCTCCGGTCGGGGAGGAAGCGGGTGTTGGAATAGTCCGAGACGACAAGCCCGTTGCCCAGGCTGAAGTCGCTGATCGAACCCAGCTTGACATAGATGGGGTCGATGTCCTTCAGGCCGTAGCGGACGTAAAGGATCTTCGGGAGATAGAGGTCGAGGATGTCGGTTATCGTGGAACCCGCCGCCGGCAGCCAATCCGGCTCGTAGATGCGGATTATCTTGGTGTTGTTGTTGGGGTCGGGGTAGAGCTGGAACCTCAGCGTGAGGTCCAGGCCAACGCCAAACTTGCCCAGGGCCAGGTCCGGCCTGAAGCCGAGCTTGGACCAGCTTTCCATCACACCCGTGTCCGGATTGGGCAGAAGGTCGGTTCCCAGGTTGAGGCCCGCGGAAAAGCCCTTATCCCCTCCGCCGTCCTGCGCCCAAAGGGGAGCCAATAGGCTCAAGGCTATCATGACAAGGATTATGCGCTTCATCGTATACCTTCCTCCTTAGTCGCCGGGGAGGCTGTACGCCGTCCCTTTCCATGAATTATATACTGGGGAAGAAGGGATTGCACGTCCGGAGGCGCATTTTTCCGGGGAAATCGAAGGCTATCGTCCATCCCGGCCCCGCGGTCCCTTGGCCTTCGGCCTTAAAGCGGCTAATCTTATTCCCATGGAGGATAGGCGGATGAGTTTTTTCGATGCCCTGGACCGGATCGCCCATGAAAAAGGGACCAGCCTCTGCGTAGGCTTGGATCCGTATTTTTCTCCCGAGGAAAGGAAAGCCAAGGGAGACGAAGCATGCGTCGAAGCCGCTTTGGCTTCCAACCTCAGGCTTGTGGAGGCTACCTCTCCCTTTGCGGCGTGCTTCAAGCCGAACATCGCCTTCTACGAAACCTTCGGCGCCAAGGGCTACGGTCTTCTGGAAAAGACCCTTTCGGCTATTCCGTCCGAGATTCCCGTCGTGCTTGACGCGAAGCGTGGCGACATCGACAGCACGGCGGCAGCCTACGCGGAAGCCGTCTTCGGCCATTTCAACGCCGGCGCCGTCACCTTGAATCCCTACATGGGCTTGGATACCCTGGATCCCTTCCTGGCGTGGAAGGACAGGGGTGTGTTCGCCCTCTGCCGCACCAGCAACCCCGGCTCCGACTTCATCCAGGCCTTGGAGGCGGATGGAGAGCCCCTCTTCGTGCGCCTGGCCAGGGAGCTCTCCCGATACTCGGACAGGATAGGGCTTGTGGTGGCGGGCAACGATCCTAAGGCCCTCGCCGCGGCTCGAAAGGCCGCTCCCAGGGCTTGGTTTCTTTCACCGGGCATCGGCGCCCAAGGCGGAAAGGCCGATCTTGCGGTACAGGCGGGGGCGCGGGAGGACGGTTTGGGGATCCTGGTGGTAGCCGCCAGGTCAGTGGCGCGGGCCCAGGATCCGGCCCAGGCGGCCAAGGCCTTGAGGGACGAGATGGCGAAGATCGCCCGGGCGGGAAGGTCCGGGAGCCTTGTCTCGGGCTGGACGAAGAAGGATGCCTCCGCCGAGGCCTTGAAGAGGGAACTGGTCGGCCACCTTGTCGAAACCGGCTGTTTCCGCCTTGGGGAGTTCGTGCTCAAGAGCGGGAAGAAGAGCCCCTTCTACATCGACCTTCGACGCCTCATCTCCGACCCCAAGGCCATGGAATGCGCATCCAAGGCCTACGCATCCATCGCCTTTGGCCTATCCTACCACAGGGTCTCCGGGATTCCCGCCGCCGCCTTGCCTCTGGCCACCGCCGCCTGCCTGCGCATGGGGCGCCCCATGATTTGGCCGAGGATGCCCGTCAAGGACCATGGGACCGGAAACCGCGTCGAAGGAAGCTTTTCCCAGGGCGAGAAGATACTGCTCCTGGACGACCTCATCACCACCGGGGCGAGCAAGCTGGAAGCCTTGGAAATCCTGAGAGCCGAAGGCTTGCGCGTGGAGGACCTGGTGGTCCTCATTGAGAGGGGCAGGCAGGGGAGGGCGGACATGGAGAAGGCGGGGGTGCGGCTCCATGCCTTCATCCATGTGGCGGAAATCTTCGGCATCCTTGAGTCCCAGGGGATCATCGACAGGGAAAAGGCAGCCTCCCTCCTCGCCTACGTCCAGGAGGAGTAGGATTCAGGGGCCGGCGCCCCGCATGGACCTCAAGCGGATCACGGGGAGCCCGCCTTCCTTAGCAGGTCGGCGAGCTTCTTCTCCTGGGCGAACCTCCTCACCTCCCTCTCAAGGGACATCCAGAAGTCGCCGGCGGAGCATTCGCAGAATTGGCTGCAGGGCACCCGTTGCCCCGCCTCTTCGTCGTAGCAGGGAGAGAGGGCCAGGGATTCGCCCGCGGCCTCCAGGATGTCAAGGACGCTTATCTCGTCCATGGGTTTGGTGAGGAAAAAGCCGCCTCCCGGTCCCCGGTACGCGGAGATGAGCCCCGCCTTCCTCAGGCGGAAGAATATCTGCTGGAGGAATTCGGCGGAGATGGATTCCCTCTCAGCTATCTTGTGCAAAGCCAGAGGGCTTTGTTCGCTTGATTCGGCCGCCAAGACAAGCACCGCCTTGAGGGCGTAGAGTCCCCGGGTCGTGGTCCGCATTTTTTACTCCTTATATAATAAAACAAGCCCAGTATACTATCCGACTCCCAAGCGCGCAACAATTTTCCTTCTTGTTCCGCCAAGGAGGCGGATTTGGCGCGGCATCGGCGGCCCAGTCGAATCTTGAGCGGACTAAAATCTTATTTTATCGATATTTCCCAAAATCCAGCAGGAGTGGATCCTTTTATTGCGGAAATCTATTGGTATGGAAGTTTCAGAAACATCCTTCCAAGGCAAGGCGATTCGGGAGGGATCCCATTTGAGCTGTCTTGAGTTGGTGGAGAACACCAGGCATCCCCCGGGGGCGAGGACGGCGGCGCAGGCTTCGATCAAGGCCGGCCAGTCGCGGTTCACGTCGAAATCCCTCTCAGCCATGGTGGAGTTGGAGAAGGTGGGTGGATCGGCGACGATGATGTCCCAGCGAGCCTTGCGCGCCGCCGCGTCCCTCAAGTACCTCCAGACATCCGCCTTTACGGTTTCGTGGATCCCTTCGTCCAGGCCGTTCAGGGAGAAGTTGCGGACTGCCCAGGCCAGATAGGTGTTGGATAGGTCCACGCTTGTCACTGAGGCGGCCCCGCCCGCGGCGGCGTAGGCTGAGAAGGAGCCGGTGTAGCTGAAGAGGTTCAGGACTCTTGCGCCCTTGGCTGCATCGCGGACGGCGCCTCTGGCAGGACGGTGGTCCAGGAAGAGCCCCGTGTCCAGGTAGTCGCTCAGGTTGACGGAGAAAAGGAGCCCTCCCTCCCGGACGTTCATGAGAAAGCCTTGTCCCGCCCTCCTCTCGTATTGTTCCAGGCCCTTCATGTGCCGCCTGGTCTTGAGGAAGATCCTGTCTTCAGGGATGGAGAGGCGTCCGCCCGCGGCGCGGGACATTTCCCCGAGCCATCGGCTTTCCTCAGCTTCAGCCTTTTCGTAGGGCCTTTCGTACAGCGAAATCACGAGGGCCCGCGTGCCTTCGGCATCGTAGATGTCGACGGCTAGGGGAATCTCGGGTATGTCCTTGTCGTAAAGCCTGAAAGCGTGGATGTCCTTCGTCCTTGCCCACTTCCGCAAGGCCTTTTCGTTCTTTGCGAGTCTGTTGGAGAAGTATTCCGCCTGCCTGGCAAGAGATGGGGAAGTGTCCGGGGAAGGCTCCATCAGGCGGTTTCTATCTCGCTTTTGTGCTTTATTTTCATCATCACCGAGAGCATGGCGTAGCCGGAGGAAAGGTCTTCCCTCCATACCGTTATGCCTTCGGGGACCTTGAGCTTTATGTTCGTGAAGTTCCAGATAGATTTTATCCCAGCCTTGACGATGCTTTCGCAGGTGGAGGAGGCGAAGGGGGATGGGACGGTCAGGATGGCTATCTCCACGCCCATGCCGGGTACCTGGGCCTCAAGGGCGTCCAGGGGATGGACGGGCACGCCGTGTATGGCCGTTCCTATCTTGGCGGGGTCCGTGTCGAAGGCGGCGATGATGTTGAGCCCATGGTTCTTGAACTCCTGGTAGCCCGAGAGGGCCGATCCCAGGTTGCCCGCGCCCACGACGATTGCCTTGTGTTCCTGGTTCCAGCCCAGGTACCGTTCTATGGCGACGACCAACTCGTCCACGGGATAGCCCTTCTTGGGCTTGCCAATGATGCCGGTGATGGCCAGGTCCTTCCTCACCTGGATGGGCTCCAGGGTGAGTTCCGTGGCGATCACTGTGCCGGAGATGAAAGCCTCGCCGTTGCTCTGGGCGTTGCGGATGATGTGGAGGTACGAAGGAAGCCGTCTAATCGAAGGTCCAAAGGATACCTTGGTTTTATTGGTCATTTGGTCTCCATTTGTCAGGTTTCACTATAATGAGGTATCGATAAAAGTCAAGTGAAAGGTTTTTTAAAATATTAGGCCTTCATTATAAAGTTCGAAACGCTCCATTCGCCTCGAAATTCCGAAGGAAAGCGACGGGATGACAGGAACGCAGGATGGGCAGGATCAATCCGGGGGCAGCTGCGGGTTGATTGACGCCGGTTCCGGGGCAGACCCTCGGTACCATGGTCCGGAAACCTCCACGTGTTGGAAAAACCTGTCAAAGACCCTTATATTGTTACAGATGAAAACCTTATTCTTCCTGGCCATCCTTCCCTTTGCCGCCGCGGGCATCGACGCGCAAGGCATCATCCTTTCAAATCCAAGCGCTTCGCCTTCGGAGGCTCCCGGCTGGGTATGGGAGGCTTTCGCCGACAGGGTCATGGGAGGCAAATCCGAACTCGTTCCTCCCGCCATCATCGACGCCGACGGAGGCAAGGCCCTGCTTCTGGCAGGCAAAGTCATCACCAAGGGCGGCGGCTTCATCCAGGTGCGCCTCAAGCATCAGGACGGCCTTTACGACGCGTCAGGGTACGAGGGGGTGGAAATCGAAGTCGATGCGCGCACGGCTTCCTCATGGTACGTTTTCCTGCGGACCAAGGATACCATGTTCCCCTGGAGTTATTACGGGGCTCCCTTCAGCCCGACGCCGCAGAGGGGGGTCATACGCATTCCCTTCGGCGCATTCAAGGCCGAAAGCACGGGAAGGAAAACCGTCAGGACGGAATATCTCTCCAGCATAGCCTTGGTGGCCGCCTATGAGGACTTCAACGCGTACATGAGGATTTATAAGGTAGGATTCTACAAGTAGGGTCTTATACGGATGATATTCAAAAGGGTCGGAGGCTAGTCCTGTAAATCATTGAGATCCTGAATTCCTGTCGAAATCATCGATTCTAAATTCTTAATGGAGAATAGGGGATTCGAACCCCTGACCTATAGATTGCGAACCTATCGCTCTACCAACTGAGCTAATTCCCCGGTTTGAGGCGGCGCTGCTGCGCCCGCGACACCGCATTTATACACCATTTCTTCGATTTGATCAAGGCGGGAGAAGGGATGAGGCGTCAAATCCGGGCCGCCAGGATGAGCATCGCCGCGGCCATTCCCACGAATATTGTCTCGAAGGGGACGTGGCGGTCGCCAAGGAGGCCGGTGAGGCGCTTCCCAGGCTTCGATGTGATGAATAGAAAAATTGCGATTCCGGAAAGGGTGGTGGCGCCGGTGGCGAGGAGCGTCTTGACGCTGTACAAGGTTTTTACCGTCAATCCGGGGTCTGACCCCGGATTGAGCAGGGTTGCGGCGAAGCCCAGGAGCCAGGGGCCGGCGAGGCCGCCGACCAGGCATAGGAGGGCGAGGGCGGCCGGGGCGAGGAGCCGCAGGAAGCCAAGCCTTGTCCCTGGAAGCGGGGCGGCGGCAGGGGATGGAAGGAAGAATATCCGGCCCAGCTTAATAAAGGAAGCGACGGTGCCGACCGCCGCCAAGCCGACCAAGGAATACGACAGGGGGCTGGGCAGGAAGGAGGAGAGGTACCCTTTGCTGGAAAAGCCAATGAAAGGCGGGATGGCGGCGATGGAAAGGGCTCCGACGGCGAAGCTCAGGCCGCTAAGGCCAAAGGCGTCCCCGGAACGGCGCAGCAGGGAAGCTCCCCCTCGGAGCGTGTAGACATTCCGTTCCCCCGATGCATCTATAAGATTACCGACGGAGAGGAATAGGAGGCTTTTGAAGATTCCATGCCCTAGGGCGTGGAGGAAGGAGGAGGAGAGGAGGGCGAGGCCTAGGGCTGAATCGCCCCCCGACAGGAGCGGGATGGAGGCGCCGAAGGCGGCGGCCACGTAGCCGGTCTGGCTTATGGAATGATAGGCCAGAAGGCGCTTCGCGTCGCTTTGGCACAGGGCGAGCACCACCGCCACAAAGGCGCTCAGTACTCCGGCGATGGAGATCGCCGAGCCCAGCATGGGTCCGGAGGGGAATACCAGAAGGAGCCTCAGGAGGACGAAGAGGGGGACTTTGAGCAGGACGCCGGATAGGACGGCCGAGACGGGATGCGGGGCCTGGGAGTGGGCCAGGAGAAGCCAACCGGACAGGGGCATGACTGCGGCGCGCAATACTATGGGAATGACGATGCAGATGGCGCAGAGGGCTGCGATCCTCGATTCCTCGGGAGGGCAGGTGGCGAGGTATGCTCCTATTTCGTAGTATTGGAGGCTTCCCGTCAGCCTATAGAGCCCGTAGGTACCCACAAGGAAAAGGAGCATCGTCGCCGCGCTGGACATCAGGTAGGTGAAGGCCGCCAGGTAGGAGCCTCCCGTCTTGGCCTCGGAGATGAGGACGTAGGATGCCATGCCCATCACTTCCAGGCAGACGAAGAGGTTGAAAAGATCGAAGGTCGAGGCTGCGGCGGCCACGGAGGCGACCTGGATGAGATAGATGGCGGAGAACGTCGGTCCTTTGGGCCCCGCCGACCTGGAATACATCCATGAGAGGCCGCAGAGGATAAGGGACAGGGCGTTAACCGCCCAGGCGAGGCCGTCGAAGCGGTAGTATATGCCCGAACCGGCACGCCAGGTACCGATCATGAAATCGATTTCCTGCCCGCCAAGGACTTTGGGCAGGAGAATGCCCATGGGGATCCAGGCGAGGCCTAGGCCGATCCATCCGGCTATTCCAAGGCAGATATCTTGGAGCCGACCCTTGGCGAAGGCTTTGGAGAGCATCGCCAAGGCGGCTCCCGAAAGGGGCAGGAGCATGGGCATGAGGGCCAGGTCAGCGGTGTCCATGACCGATCCTTTTCGCAGCTTCCTCTATATCCATGGTCCCCGTTTCCTGGTGGATCTTGCACACCAGGGCGAGGGCCAGGGCCGTCACGCAGACTCCTATCACGATGGCCGTGAGCATGAGGGCTTGGGGGACGGGGTCGACGATATCGACAATTCCCGGCTCCAGTATGGGGGCCTTCGTCCCTATGCCCGCCCCCTGGACTACGAAAAGGAGCACTACCGCGGAAGTGAGGATCGTGAGGCCGAAGACTTTCCGCATCATGTTTTTTTCCGCCACGACGCCCCAGAGGCCCACGAGGAAGATGGCGGCCATCAGCAGTTTCGCGGTCATCGGTGGAGGTCCCCTATCATGGCCACGCAGACCAATCCTATGCCCGCTCCGACCTTGAGTCCTAGGAGGATGTTTAGGCAGATTATGTAGCCGGCGTTGCCGGAAAAGATCCTGAATCCGGGGATCCCCAGGAATCCCGCCCCTTGGAATATTCCCAATGCCATGGCGCCAAGGAGGGCTGAAAACGTGAGGGCCTCCAAGCGGGCCAGGAAGTAAGGATCGGTGAGAAGGCTGGAGCTCCTTCCCCTTTCTCCCAGGCCGAGGAAGAGCAATCCCGAGGCTACGACGACCCCTCCCTGGAATCCTCCTCCGGGCGAGAGATGTCCGAATGCCATGACATAGGATCCGAAGACAAGAACGACGAGGCCGAGCTTTCCCGCAACCAATTCCAAGGGATCCGGGCTCTGGGGGTCCGGTGTTTTCGAAGAAGCGGGATGGAGGGAAGGCTTGGCCAGGCTTGAGAGTATGGAAAGGGTTCCGGCGACGGCGATGAGAAGAACGACGGTTTCTCCCAGGGTATCGAAGGCGCGGTATCCAAGGTAGATGGCGCTCACCACATTCAAGGCCCCTGTGTCATTTTGGGAATGCGCTTGGTAAAGGTCCCGGAGGGCTGAAGGCCAGGGGGTGTCCAAGAGAAAGATTGGAAGGACGGCCAGGGCGGCGGCGAATACGCAAAGGAGGCCCAAAATTCGGGGCAGGTGCTTTCTCACCTGATTTTCCTCCTTCCCATGACCCTGATGGCCCACACATAGATGAGGGTTGAGATTCCCGCCCCCACCGCCGCTTCGGTGATCGCCACGTCCGGCGCTCCCATGCGGAGGAAGAGCAGGGCTGAAAGAAGGCTGATCCCCGAAAGGGCGACGATGGCTGCCACCAAGTCCTTGAACAAGAGGCAGGCTACGGAAAGGACGAGTATCGCCCCAAGGATGAGTTCCGTCATTCCTCCTTCCTGCCTTTGCCGCTAAGGTTCTTCCATACATAGCCGGCTATGAAATGGGTACCCAGGGGATTGGAGATGAGGAAAAACACGAGGATCACCATGAGCCTGAAAAAGAAGGCCCAGGTGGGCGAAAGGGCGAGGCAGCCGAGGAGGATGGAGAACACCGCCGTCGTGCCGCATAGGGCCGAACCTTGGAGCTTCGCCAAGGGATCCTTGTACCTGTAGAGGCCGAGAAGGCCCGAGATCCCGAAGACAAGGCCGGCGCCGAAGCAGAAGAAGGCCGCGGCGTAGCGCAGGGCCTCCAGAAATTCCCTCATTCTCCCTTGCCTCCATGGCGGGACAGCCTGGTTATGGCCAGGATCCCAAGAAAGCCGAAGATGTCGTATACCAACGCCACGTCCAGGTAAAGTGTCCTTCCCTTGGCCAGCCCTTGCACAACGAGGGAGGCCAGAACCAGTCCACCCAGCATATTGAGGGCGATGAGGCGGTTGGAGGACCGGGGGCCAAAGACGAGGAGGGGAAGGGAACACATCCCAAGGACCAAGATGGACCATTGGAGAAACTCCAGGACTAAGGCATTCACTCTCCGGACCCTCTCATATCACGACCTCTGAAAGTGCTTTCTCAAGTTTTCCCTTCACCGCCTGGGCGGTTTCCTCTTCCGAGGCCTGTTCGAAGGATTGTCTGGCTTTCCGGCCTCTAGGGCGCCCTGGGACGGAAGCGAGGAACCAGTGGACCAGATATTCGTCCGTCTCCAGGTTCAAGGTGATGGTGCCGGGAGTGAAAGTGATCGAGTTCGCCAGGATGAGCCTTCCTATGTCCGACTCAAGGAAGGTGTGGAACCTGACTATCCGGCCATCATTCCGCCCCCGCCACACCGCCGCCAGCACAAAGAGGCTTGAAATGTACATCTCTCCGATGAGGACGAGCAGGTATGCGGGCAGCTTGAGAGGGTGGGGGAGGATGTGCCTGACGGTGGAGTCCCGATGGGTGATGAATATCCTATGCCCGAGGAGGGCGAGGGCGAGGGAGGCCAAGGCGCCCGCCACCAGTGAATACGGACGGGCGTCGAAGGTGAAGGCAATCCAGACGATAAAGAGGAAAGCGGCGGTAAATCCTATTCTTCCAAGGGTTTCGGCTCCATGCCTTCCTTTCAACTGCACCTCCCGGTACCTTCTCATACCCTGAATGCGTCTGCCAGTCAAAGGGGAAAACCATGGATTTGAAAAATCCCAGGACCTGTCTTGCATTATCAAAACGCTCATGATTGTATATTCCCATGAGAGACGTATCGAAAGAAGCATTGGCCTTGCATCGGGACTGCATCGTGATCGACCCGTCGGTCCAGTACCTTACGAAGAGGACCGAGAGGTCCGACCGTTCGGGACTGACCGCCGTGGGGCTCACCATACCGAATCCCAACGAAGACGGAACCCAGACCATCCCCCATGTGGTGGATTTTTATTCCGTCATCGCTAAGGACGAAAGCTTCCTCCTGGCCGAGACGCCGGATTCGATACGGAAGGCCCACTCCCAGGGCAGGATGGCACATATTTTCCTGTCCCAGGATTCCAGCTTCGTGGGAAATAAAACCCGAAACCTTCTCCTTTGGTACCAGCTGGGCCTGAGGATCATGCAGCCCACCTACAATGAGCAGAACATGGCTGGCTGCGGCTGCCTGGAGCCCAACGACTCTGGCCTTTCGAACTTCGGGAAGGTCCTCGTGCGGGACGCCCAGAAGATAGGCATCACAATCGACCTCACCCACGTGGGGGAGAGGACCTTCTTCGATGTATGCAAGGTTTCCAAGGCGCCGATGATCATCTCCCACGCCAACCCCAAGGCGGTGGTGGACAACCCCAGGAATGTTTCCGACGACCAGATCAAAGCCGTGGCCGATTCAGGCGGTGTGATCAGCGTATGCACCTGGGCGCCCCTGGTATGGAAGGGAACTCCGGGGATGCCTACGCTGAAGGACTACTTCGACTGTCTTGAGTACGCCATCGAGTTGGTCGGAGTAGACCATGTGGCCACCTCCACGGATTCCATGGGCACCATGGGCGCTTATCCCAAGCATGATTTCACCGCCGACGACCTGCCCTACGACAGGGTCACAGGCGCCTTCGACAAGATCGCCTGTCCGCCGGACAACAACAACCGCCAGCCTGCGGACTTAAACGGCATAGAGGACTATCCCTGCATCACCGAGGAGATGATGAAGAGGGGATATGCCGAGGAGAACATCCGCAAGCTCCTGGGCTTGAACCTCTTAAGGGTGTTCGAGGAGACCTGGAAGCCGGGACTGGGCGCTTAGAGCGGACGCTTCGATCAGCCTCCCGCATGCCTAGGCTCCATCTGGAGCCTAGGTTGGTCTTTTGTGTATAAATATACACAATACATCGTAATACTCAATTTTTTTGATTAAATATTCAGAGCCATGTTGACTTCACCCCTGCGGTATGGTTCAATGGCCCAATCTCTTTATGCTAGGAGGCATACATGAAGCGAATCGCGTTGATCCTCGCGGCGCTCCTCGTCTCGATGACTCTGGTCGTACCCTCGGCCTTCGCCCAGGCACGGCAGCTCATCCTCGCGGACAGCACCGACGCATCCAGCCTCGACCCGCACGTCCAGAACGACGGACAATCCGAGCAGGTCGTGGCCATGCTCTATTCCACCCTGCTTAAATTCACCGCCGACGGAAAGATCGTTCCGGACCTGGCGGAAAGCTGGAAGGTGAGCGCTGACAAGAAGACCTGGACCTTCGTCCTTAGAAAGGGCGTGAAGTTCCACAACGGCAAGGAGCTCACCGCTTCTGACGTCAAGGCAACCTACGAAAGGTTCATGGCCGACACGGCGGACGGAAAGCGCCTTGTGGTGAAGCAGAAGGCCAAGGTCATCGTCAAGGTGGACG
>JBFLXC010000051.1:0-17299 GCA_040757435.1 Spirochaetota bacterium
GGACGCGTTTCTTCATGGGATCCTCCTTGTTGGGGCCGGAGCAGGGATGCTTGGCCTGCCACGGCTGAGCGGCCATGGGCTTGCGGAAATTATAGGCGTATAAATTGAAACGTGTCAACTTATATTTTTCATAAAGCTTCGATTCTTATTTCGCGGCTTTCCGGCCCCCTTTCTCCTGGAAAAAGGCTTCATCCGGGAGTAGGATTGGGAAAAGGGGTTGCTATGGAAGGCATCGTACTTGATGAAAGCTTGAAGAAGGACATCCTGCGCTTCCAGCGCGAGGAGCTCACCGGGGCTCTGCTCTACGGAACCCTGGCGAATTCGGTTAAGGATAGGAGGAACGCGGCGGTCCTGGCCGACATGGCCCAGGCGGAAAGGGGGCACTACGCCTTCTGGAAAAAGCTGTCCGGCGTGGATGTCCCGGCCTACGGCCTGCGCATCTTCCTTTTGAACCTGGCGGCCAAGATCCTGGGCCTCACCTTCGCCCTCAAGCTGTTGGAAAAGGTGGAGAAGGACGCCGGGGAGGGCTACGCCAAGGTGGCCCATCTCGTGCCCGAGGCGGTGAAGATCGGACAGGACGAGGAATCCCACGAGGAAGCCCTGATCGCCATGATCGACGAGGAGCGCCTGGCCTACGTGGGTTCCATTGTCCTGGGGCTCAACGACGCCTTGGTGGAGCTCACCGGTACTTTAGCGGGCCTCACCTTCGCCCTGCAGAAGGGCAACATCGTAGCCATCAGCGGCATTATAACAGGCATCGCCGCGGCATTCTCCATGGCCGCCTCGGACTATCTGGCCTCCAAGGCCGAGGGGGACCCCAGGGCGAAGAAATCGGCCGTCTACACCGGCGTCGCCTATCTTGTGACCGTGGTGCTCCTTGTCCTTCCCTACCTCCTGCTGCCCCAGACGGGGATCTGGATCTACCTCAGCCTTGCGATCACCCTTGTCATCGCCATAGCCATCATCGCCGGCTTCAACTTCTACCTTGCTGTGGCGAAGAGCCAGGGTTTCAAGGCCAAGTTCCTGGAGATGGCTGGCATAAGCCTGGGCGTGGCGGCCTTCTCCTTCGCGGTGGGCCTTGTTGTCCGGGCTGTCTTCGGGGTGGATATATAAGCGCCTTAAGAATTGTGCGCTTGCATTCTTAGCGTAATTGTCTAAAATTGGTGATGGCGGCAGTGATAAGTGTAGAGAGAGAGGAATCGAGAAGGAAACCGAATGAGTGACAAGGCTGGCTTGGCTTCCGGGGATTTCAGGTGTTGCGCCCAGCTCCTGGAGGCCTTTTCCGATGGCATTGCCCACTTCGATTCCGACGGAGCCGTCGTCGCGCACAACGCGGCGTTCCGGCGGCTCGTGCCCGAGGGTGAAACAGCCCGGCTTTTGACGGCCTTGAAGCCCGGGGGCTGGCTCTCTCCCGCCGAGGCAATCCATTTCCCCTGCTCAAGCCGGATCCTTGAGTTGCGCCTTTCCCGGGCCGAGGGTTCCGATGGGGTCTTGTGCTTCGCAAGGGACGTCACACAGGAAGCGACGCTTGAGGATAGGCTCAGGCACAGCGAATACCTTTATAAAACCTTCGTCGATTCCTCCCTCGACTTTGTATTCCTCAAGGACGCATCCCTCAGGTATCTGCTGTGCAATGAGGCTTACCGCAAATTCCTTGGAGCGCGGGAGGATGATATCCTTGGGAAGACGGACCAGGAACTGATGGAACCAGCCACCGCCGCGGCCTGCCGTGAATCGGACCTCAGGGTCCTTGAGACCCGGGAGGCGGTGGTGCGGGAGGAGAATGCGAGAGGAAACGCCTATCTGGTCGCAAAGTTTCCGGTGCGGCTCAAGGATGGCACGGTAGGCGTAGGGGCCTACATCCACGATATTTCGGCAATGAGGAAGGCGGAGAGACAAGCCAAGGAACTTGCGTCCCAAGTCAGGAAGGAGAAGAAGAGGCTTGAGCTCATCGTCAACAACACGATAGACGAAATATAGTTCGCAGACCGGTCGGGCAGGTTCACCTTGGCCAATCCCACGGCCCTGTCCCACTTCGACCTGCCTCCTTCGGCCAAGCTGGACATAGAGAAGTTCGCCTTGAGCCTGGAAGTGTACAGGCCCGACGGAAGCCCGCGCCCCTTGGAGGAAGCGCCGGCATTGCGGTCCCTGAAGGGAGAGTTGATCGTCAACCAGGAAGAGCTGGTGCGCCTGCCCCACAATGGACAGCTCAGGCATCGGGAAGTGTCATCCGCACCTATCCGGGACATGGACGGAACCATCCTCGGCTGCGTGTCCATCGTCCGGGACGTGACCGACAAGAAGGCTGCGGAGAAAGAGCATCGGCTGAATGAGGAGCGGCTTCGGAGGATCGTGGACATCATGCAGCACAGGTGCGGAAGCCTCCAGGAATTTTTGGACTACGCCCTGGAGCAGACCATACAGCTCACCGCCAGCAAGATAGGCTACATCTACCATTACGATGAAGATAAGCGCCTTTTCATCCTGAATACCTGGTCCAAGGAAGTGATGCCGGAATGCAAGGTGATCGATCCCCTCAATGTGTACGAGTTGGACAAGACCGGCTACTGGGGCGAGGCGGTGCGGCAGCGGAAGCCGATGGTGAACAACGATTTTTCCGCCCCGGATCCATTCAAGAAGGGAGTTCCGCAAGGACACGTCCAGCTTAGGAAATTCATGACCATACCCGTCCTGAAGGACCAGCGGATAGTGGCGGTGGTGGGAGTGGCCAACAAGGAAACCGATTACGACGAGATGGATGTGCTCCAATGCTCCCTGCTCATGGAATCGATCTGGAAGGTCGTCGACAGGATAAAGGCCGAGGGGGAGCTGAAGGCCATCAACGAGCACTTGGACGCCCTGGTCCAGCAGCGGACCAACCAGCTCTACAGCGCGATGAAGGAGATCGAATCCTACAGCTATACCGTATCCCATGACTTGAAGGGGCACATACGGCGGATCAGCAGCTTCTGCGAATTGATCGCCCAGGATTTGGGAACCCGCTTTACTGAGCAAGGAAGACAATACTTCGAAAGGGCGAGGGCCAACGTCGCCCAGATGAGCGAGATGACGGAGGAGATCCTCAAGCTTTCCCAGGTCGGGCGGTTCAACCTGCGGCTGGAGCGGGTGGATATCAGCGGGCTGGCGGCCAATACCCTGAGGGACCTTAGGAGCGAGGAGCCGGGAAGGAAGTGCAGCCTCGAGGTCGAGCCGGGATTGTGTGCCTGGGCGGACCGGGAGCTGATTTCCCTGGTGATGGGCAATCTGTTGGGCAACGCCTGGAAATATTCATCTTCCCGCGAGGAAACCAGGATAAAAGTGGGGAAGCTGGAGAGCGAGTCGAGGGAGGATGTCTTTTTTATCCAAGACAACGGGATAGGCTTCGATCCCACGTACAAGGAAACCATTTTCCAGCCCTTCAAGAGGCTTATCACGGAAAAGGAGTATCCCGGAACCGGGATAGGCCTCGCCACGGTGGAAAAGATCATAAGCCGGCACGGCGGCAGGATCTGGGCTGAGAGCAGCGAAGGCAACGGAGCCTCGTTCTTTTTCGCCCTACCGGTTCGCCGTAGCTCGGCCTAGGGAAGGCTTGGCTCAGGGTCTGGATGACAGGCGTAAAGTAAAGGCCCCCGGTGAGCGCACTCGCCGGGGGCCTTTACTTTGGTTCCGGCCGCATCAAAACGGCCTTTTCTTCACAATCCCTTCGCGGCTTCGCGGCCCGCGATCCTGCCTGAGACCATGATTTCCATCACCGCGTTGCCGCCCAGGCGGTTCCCGGCGAAGAATCCACCCGTGACCTCGCCTGCGGCGTAGAGTCCGGGAATGGGCTTGCCCTGGACATTCAGCACATGGCGGCTCGTGTCCACCGCCAGGCCTCCCATGGTGTGGTGGGTGGAGGGAGCCATCCAGCGGACCATGACCCGGTCGATCTTGTAGGTTTCAGGGAGGTAGTTGCCCTTGGCATCCTTGTCGCAGCTTCCGATCGTGCCGCGGTAGGCTGTCTTGCCGGGCACGGGCTTCTGGCTGGTGGCGCCGATGATGAAGGCGTCGTAGTCGGAAATCGTCTTCTTCAGCACCGCCGCGTCGATCTTGAGGATCGCCGCCGCCTCATCCAAGGTGCCCACGAACATCCTGCCGGGAACATTGGTCGTGCTCGTGAGTGAGCTGGGAAGGCCTCCGGAGGAGGATAGGGTTCCGGGGTTGCTCAGTTCGACGTAGAGTCCGCCTTCGGCGCCGAAGTCGAAGGCTCCCTGGCTCAGGACATCCCGCTCCGCCGCCTCGTCGACATAGCGCTTGCCCGCGTTGGGGGTACCGGCCGGGCTCACGTAGATTACGTTTTCACCCGTGCCGCCTGCCAAGTTGCCGTTGTCCACCCAGCCTAAGGGCATGAGCTGGGTCCAACCCATTCCCACCAGGGCTCCGCCCACGGCCTTGCCCATCAAGAGGCCTTCGCCCATGGCGAGGTTTCGGTTCGTGGTCTTGATCTTGTCGGTCAGATGGTTCAGGCTCCAGTATTCGTTGGTGTCGATGACCATCTTGATGTTCGCCCCATACCCTCCCGTGGCGAGGATGACGCCCTTGGAGGCGGTGATTTCCACCGGCGTGCCGTCGAACATGACCGCCTTGACGCCGGTCACCTTGCCGCCCTTGGTCACAAGTTCCTTGGCGGTGGTGCGGTAGAGGATTTTGTTCTTGGAATTCGCCTTGAGCAGGGTGTTTTCCGTGACCTTGAAATAGGCGCCCCACTTGCCAGGGTACTTCACTCCGTCCACGACTCCTCCCGCCACGGGATTGATCCTCTGCCAGAGGCAGCCGATCAGGGTGCGCTGGGCGTTTTCAACGATGGCTCCCTGCTTCTCCAGCCAGGGCCGTATGTCGTAGGCTTGGCGGCAAATCTGGTCGACCAAGGCGAAATCGTTGACGATCCACTTGCCCTTGGCCTTGTCCATGCGGAGTCCGCCGTAGTAGGTCTGGAATATGAAAAGCTCCACGGTGCTGAACACCGTCAGGTCCGTTTCCTTCTTCCCCGCGGCGAGGTGTTTGTCGGCGTAGGCGAAATACTCCTTTATCTGGCCCTTGAGGATCCGGAGGGTGGGTAGGTACTCGGCGTGGACGCCCCGGGCGGGAAGATTGTAGTCGTCCACGCTCTTGATGGCTGCCTTGTCCTTGATGACCGGGTCGAAGGGTTTCTCGCTCCAGTCGAGGATGGTCTTCAACGTGGCCAATCGCCCGACGTCGCTCTTGAACTTGGGAACCACGGTTCCGGTGGGTTCGTAGACGCCCGTCGTCGCCTCGGGGTCCTTGGGATCCCAGACCATGGAGGGCTGGACGGCTTGGTAGGCTCCGCCGGAGACGAGGGTGTTGCCGCCCATCTCCACCGCTTTTTCGATCACCAGGACCGTCGCTCCTTCCTGGGCCGCCTGGGCCGCGGCCGCCATTCCGGCTCCGCCCGCGCCGACAACGACAACGTCGTAGGTGTCGACGAGCTTGGGTCCCGGGATGAGGACGAAGGGTTTCGCTCCCTTTCTCAGGGCTCCGACGTCGCATCCCGCCTGCTTGGCCGCGTCTTCGACGGCGGACAGCACGGCTCGGCTGGTGAAGGTGGCCCCTGAGACGCTGTCCACTCCGGTGGAGGTGAAATCCTTTATGTCCTTGAAGAGGATGGGATAGGCAGAATCCCCCACGTGTTCGGTTTCCTTGGACTTGTCCACGGAGATCTCGGCGATCGAGGCTTCTGCGAAGGTCACCTTGAGGGAAACCTCGCCGTTGTACCCCTTGGCCTTGCCGATGTAGGTCCCCGGCTTGAAGGCGATGGCCGCGGTGGCGGCGACTTCGCCCTTCGCCTTCTTCAGGGCTGCTTCCAGGGCTTCGAAGACTGCCGCCGAAGTCAGGGAGGCTCCGGCGACGCCGTCGACCTTGCCGTTGGCCTTTACGATCTTCGCAGGCAGTTCCTCCAGGGCCTTCGACCCGATGCCCTTGGTCTCCTTGTCCCCCACGGCCTTGACCGCGGTGATTTTCTTCCCGTCCACCGTGACGGCCACTTCGACCGTGCCGCCGTATCCCTTGGCGGCGGCGGAATAGGTTCCGGGAACATAGGTATTGGTGCCTTTCGAATCCGTCGGGGCGTTTACGCACGCCGACAGCGCCAGGGCGAGCAGCGAAGCGGCCAGCAAAGCTGCCAAGCTTCTAGAGCCTTTCATGATCTTCATCCTCCCGCAGATATGAATTGATATGTATAGATAATAGAATATCTATTTGAATCCACACTGTAACACTTCTTTTCCGAGCCCGCAAGAGAAATGAATCAATATTTAGATTAATTGGATAAATTTATACTGAGTGTATTCAACGAAATATTTATAATAAGTTTATATATTTAATAAGCAGTGTAATATAAAAATGTTGAATAAGTTCAAAAAATTTGTCAGCACTAATACTAATAAGTATAAATATACATTAAATTCTGATAAAATATGCCGGATGGCGGCACAGGCCGCGCATCCGGCAGAGGGGCTACTTTTTGCCCGGGGCGAGGGTAGAGGCGTTCTTCTGGCCGGTGATCTTCTTGGCTTGGCCGGGGGGCAGGATCTTGTTGAACACCGCGCAGGAGGCGATGTTCAGGGTCAGGAAGGCCAAGGCCAGGCCGGCGGGGATTTTTTTCTTTGTTTTCATGGGGACCTCCATAGTTCATCATAAGCCGATACCCGGATGGGGCAGGATGGGTTGCGGATTAAATGAACAAGTTCACTCCCGCCTCTGTGGCGGCCTCGTAGTATGTGGCGACGCCGCCGATCTCCACGCCGTCCATGAGTTCCTCCTTGGCGACGCCCATGATGTCCATGGACATCTGGCAAGCCACGAGGCGGACTCCCGCGGCAAGGGCCTGGGCTATCATGGATTCCACCATGTCTACGTTCTTGGCCTTCATCCTGGCCTTCATCATGATGGGGCCGGCGCCTGCGAAGTTCATCTTCGAAAGGGCGAGCTTGCCGGAATGCCTGGGGAGCATGAGGCCGAACATTCTCCCCATGAAGTCCTTGGCAGTCTGGACAGGTTCGTGGCGCTTGATAACCGAAAGGCCCCAGAAGGTGAAGAACATCGTCACCTTCTTCCCCGTGGCCAGGGCGCCGTTGGCGAGGACAAAGCTGGCAAGGGCCTTGTCCAGGTCGTCCGAGAAGACGATCAGGGTGGCTCCGTCGGAACCGGCCCGGCTGGAAAAGGAAGGGCGGGCGCCGGCGTTCGCGGCGCCGAGCATGGCCGCGCCAAGCATGGCGGCCTGTGCGGCGGTTTTTTCAACCATGGCGGTGTAGATGCCCTTGGATTCCTCCAAGGACACCAGGAGATTGTTGGTCACCTTGCACCAGGCCGCCACGTCCCGGGCGAAGCCCGGGTCCGTGGCGCTCACCACGACCCTTCCACCCTCGGGCAGCCTGTCCACCTCTGACTTGAGGCGCATGATGGGGCCTGGGCACTGCAAGCCGCAGGCGTCCACCTTGACCACGGTCTCGCGGCGGGAAGCCAGGTCCTGGGGCATGCCCGAGCCCTCCGCGAAGGCGGCGTGGACCAGGGCTTGCCCCGATCCCGCGGGGGCCGGACCGCCCATCCATGAGGGTTGCATGCCCCCGATGCCGCGGCGGTACACGCCGGTGTTGCTCTGCGGCTCCGAGGCGATCTCCCAGGTCTTGTAGCCCCCGGAGAGGTTCGCCACGGCGGTCCATCCGCGCTGGCGGAGGATGCGCTCCGCCAGGTATCCCCGGAGTCCCACTCCGCAGTAGGCCAGGACGAAGCGGTCCTTGGGAACCTCGGCAAGGCGGCTCCGCAGCTCGTCCAAGGGGATGTTGACGGCGCCGGGCAGGGCGCCCAGGGAAAACTCGTCCTTTGTCCGCACGTCCAGGAAACAGGCTCCCTGTTCCTTCAAAGCCTTCACTTCGTCCCAGGAAACCAGGGCTGTCAGGCCGCGGGAGAGGTTTTCGGCAGCCATGCCGGCTATGTTCACCGGATCCTTGGCGCTGGAGAAGGGGGGTGCGTAGGCGTGCTCGATCTCCGCAAGCTCATAGACGCTCGCCTTTCTTCGGATTTGTTCCGCCAAAAGGTCGATTCGCTTGTCCACTCCGTCGTAGCCCACCACCTGGGCGCCTAGGAGGCGTCCATCCTGGGGGGAGAAGATGGTCTTGATGGTGAGGGGGAGGGCGCCGGGGTAGTAGCTCGCGTGGCTCGATCCGTGGGTGACCACCACCTTGTGGGGGATCTTGTTCTTCTTGAGGAGCTTTTCCGCCACTCCCGCGGCGGCGGCGGTGATGTCGAAAACCTTGGCTATCGAGGTTCCCACGGCACCGCTCCATGCGCGCGCGTAGGGATCGCCGCCGGGGGTGCCGAAGCCCAAGGCCCCGCCCGAGGCCGAGGCTGCGGCTATGTTGTCCGCGACCACCCGGGCCTGCTTGTTCGCCGGGCCGGCCAGGGGCACGGGCATGGCCATGCCGAGGATGGGGTGGGGGAAGGCCGCAGCGTCGCCCAGGGCGTAGATCCTCTCGTCCTTCGTCCTCATGCCCTGGTCCACCAGGATGGCCCCGTTGGGGGAGGTATCCAGGCCTGCGGCCTTGGCGAGGCTCCCCTCGGGCTTGACCCCGATGGAAAGGACTATCATGTCCGCGTCCAGCTCGACTCCGCCGGCCAGGAAGGCGACGATCCTCGAGCCGCGGCGTTCGAAGCGCTCCACCGCCTGCCCCAGATAAAGCTCCACGTTCTTGCTCTTCAGGTGCTGGTGGACCATGGCGGCCATCTCGAAATCCAGGGGATTCATCACCTGGTCCAAGGCCTCCACGATGGTGACGAAGGCTCCCCGGGCATGGAGGTTCTCAGCCATTTCGAGGCCTATGAAGCCTCCCCCCACCACGATGGCCCTTTCAGGGCGCCTCAATGCGATATAGTCGACGATTTTATCGATGTCGCTCACCGACCGGAGGGTGAAGATGCCCTCCTCGCGGATCCCGGGAATGGGCGGGACTATGGGGTCTGCGCCGGGGGAGAGGACGAGGTAGTCGTAGCTTTCTTCGTATTCCCTGCCCGAGCCCAGGTCCTTGGCCCTGACTTTCCGGCCCTCCCGGTCGATGGCAAGGACTTCCGTGAGAACCCGGACGTCCACGTCCAGCCAGCCCTTGAATTTTTCGGGAGTCATGACGAAGAGCCGCTCCCGCTCCGCTATGGTCCCTCCGGCGTAATAGGGCAGGCCGCAGTTGGCGTAGCTGATGTGGGAACCCCGCTCGAAAAGGATGATTTTCGCATTCTCATCCCGCCGCCTGAGCCGTGCCGCCGTGGATGCGCCGCCGGCGACGCCGCCTACAATCACGTATGTGGACATGGTAACCTGCCTTCTCGCGCCGGGCGCCTTCCCTGCGCCCCGGCTTCGGTATCGATATAAGAGACTATATATAAAAATATTTATATATACAAGTACGGATGCCGCGGGGCTGGGCGTGGCCGCCTCGGATCGCGCCGTTCGGCAAATCCCAGCGGCGGCCCAGGCTTGAAGGAAGGGGGAAAAAGAGACTATTATCACCCAAAGTCCGCCTGGAATCCGGCGGCAGGCCGAAACGCGGACAGACAAGCGGAGCTGATCAAATGGCAAAGTATCCTTTCGAAAGCATCGAGAAGAAATGGCAGAAAAAGTGGGAAGACGGAAAGACCTTCCGGGCCGTGGAGGATCCCTCCTACCCGAAGCATAAGAGAAGGTATGTCCTGGACATGTTCCCCTATCCTTCCGGGGCGGGACTCCACGTTGGGCATCCCGAGGGCTACACCGCCACGGACATCTACTGCCGCTTCCTCCGCATGAACGGATACAACGTCCTCCATCCCATGGGCTTCGACGCCTTCGGGCTCCCCGCGGAAAATTACGCCATCCAGACCGGTACCCATCCCGAAGTGACCACGATGAACAACGTGGACCGTTTCAGGGAACAGATCAAATCCTTGGGCTTCTCCTACGATTGGGACAGGGAGGTCTCCACCTGCACGCCGGACTACTACAAATGGACCCAGTGGATTTTCCTCCAGCTCTTCAAGAAGGGTCTGGCCTATGAGTCCGAGATGCCCATCAACTGGTGCCCCTCCTGCAAGACCGGCCTGGCCAACGAAGAGGTCAAGGACGGGGAATGCGACCGCTGCCACACCAAGGTCACCCGCAAGCGCATCCGCCAGTGGGTCCTCAAGATCACCGCCTACGCGGACCGGCTCCTGGAGGGCTTGGACAAGGTGGACTGGCCCGAGCCGATCAAGCTCATGCAGCGCAACTGGATTGGCCGATCCGAAGGCGCCGAGGTGGTCTTCGGCATCCACGGGCGGCCCGAGACCATGGAGATCTACACCACAAGGCCCGACACCCTCTTCGGCGTGACCTACATGGTCCTGGCGCCTGAGCATGAGCTTGTGTCAAAGATCGCCACGCCGGAAAAGAGGGCGGAGGTGGAGGCCTATGTGGAGGCCGCGGCCCGCAAGAGCGACCTGGAGCGCACGGACCTGGCCAAGGAGAAGACCGGCGTCTTCACCGGGGCCTACGCGGTCAATCCCGTCAACGGCGCCAAGGTTCCCATCTGGATCTCGGACTATGTCCTCATCTCCTATGGAACCGGGGCCATCATGGCGGTCCCCGCCCACGACGAGAGGGACTGGGATTTCGCCAAGGCCTTCGGCCTGCCAATAATCCAGGTCGTAGCCGCCCCGGGTGAGGAAGGTCCCTTCGACAGGGAGCCTGCGGCCTGCACCGCCGCGGACGGATTCGCCGTCAACTCCGGGGAATTCACAGGCTTGCCCACCTCGGAATTCATCCCCGCGATCACCGCCTGGCTCGAGGCCAAGGGAATCGGCAAGAAGGCGGTGAACTACAAGCTGAGGGATTGGCTTTTCTCACGCCAGCGGTACTGGGGAGAGCCGATCCCCGTGGTCCACTGCGAGAAATGCGGCATCGTGCCCTTGGATGAAAAGGACCTGCCGCTCCTCCTGCCCCAGGTGACCAGCTACGCCCCCACGGGAACGGGAGAGTCTCCTTTGGCCAACATCCCGGAGTGGGTGAACACCACCTGTCCCCATTGCGGCGGAAAGGCGAAGCGGGAGACCAACACCATGCCCCAGTGGGCGGGTTCGTGCTGGTATTACCTTCGCTATCTGGATCCCAAGAACGACAAGGCCTTCGCCGATCCCAAGGCGATCGACTACTGGATGCCCGTGGACCTCTACGTGGGCGGGGCGGAGCACGCCGTCCTCCACCTCCTTTATTCCCGCTTCTGGCACAAGGTCCTCTTCGATGTAGGCGTCGTGACAACCGACGAGCCCTTCCTGCGCCTGGTGAACCAGGGGATGATCCTGGGCGAGGACAACCAGAAGATGTCCAAGAGCCGGGGCAACGTGATCAATCCCGACGATATCATCAAGGAGTTCGGCGCAGATTCCATGCGTGTCTACGAAATGTTCATGGGCCCCTTGGAGGTGTCGAAGCCTTGGTCCACCGCGGGCCTCGTGGGCGTGTCACGCTTCCTTGAGCGCGCCTGGGCCACCTCGGACAAGCCGATGGACGACTCGGAGCCAAGCCTGGAGCTGACGAAGCTCCTCCACAAGACCGTCAAGAAGGTGACCCGCGATACGGATACCCTCAATTTCAACACCGCCATCTCGCAGATGATGATCTACCTCAACGAGGTGTCCAAGCTCGAGACGGTGCCCCGGGCGCTTTGGAAACCCTTCGTCCTCATGCTGGCACCCTACGCCCCCCACCTTGGGGAGGAACTCTGGGAAAAGCTCTCCGCCGGGACGGGCGCCGCGGCAGTCTCCCATGCCAGCGTCTCAAAGGTTACCTGGCCGGCCTACGATGAAGCCCTGACCCTGGACGACGAGAAAGAGATCGTGGTGCAGGTGGACGGCAGGATCCGGGAGAGGTTCGTCGTTCCCGCGGGAACTGATGGAGAGGTGTTGAAGGAAAAGGCCTTGGCCCTTCCCAAGGTGCAGGAATGGATTTCCGGCAAGGCCCTGGCCAAGGTGATCGTGGTCAAGGACAAGCTGGTCAATATCGTGCTAGTTCGCTAAGAGAGCCGCGAGCCCCGCGGCCAGGACGCAAGCCGAAAGGATTGCGTAGCCAAGCCTGGCCCGGGGCGCCGCGGGGCTCGCGGGTCCCGCCGCCCGGGATTGGGACCCTTCCTTCCCAAAGCTTTCCCACACTTCCCTCATCATGGCGTCCGCATCCCTGGAAAGACTGGCCGCCCTGATCCTCCCCTTGTACTCCACGATCCGGTCGTAATAGATGAAGGAAGCTGCCACTATGGAGCCGAAGCGGCCGGGCAGCTTCAGTCCCGGCATGATGGAGGCCTTGGAGATGAGCATGAGGCCTTCGAAGGTCAAGGCCTTCACCACGCCTTCGACCAAGGCGAACTGGGTGATGGCCAGCGGGCCAAGGCGCGCCAGGACCTTCCCCGAGGGCACGAGGAGGTTGGTGAGCACTATTCCAGCGGAGACTGTGACCATAGTAAGGAAGGAAAACTTCTTGCCCGCCGCCGTCACGGCTGCCATGAAGAACAGGAACATACCCGCCTTCACCGCCAGGTTCCGCTCGAAAAGGAATATCATTGCCAGGGCGGCACCGCCCGCCGCGGCTGACCAGGGAGTGAAGAGGGCCTCGAAGCGTTGGCGGCGCCGCGCCCTTGCCTGGGGATTGGATTTTTTCGACTTCGCCGGCTTTTCCGCCTTGGCCGCCCGAGAGGCGGAAGGTTCCGCCTCCTCCGGCGCTTCCGCCAAAGGCAGGCCGCGGGCCAGGGCGTACCATCGCGAGCCTTGGGCGAAGTGTTCGGCGAAGACGCCCAGGGCAGCCCCGGTGGCCAGGCCCATGGCGAGGAAGAGGGGGGCTATGAGCCAGGCAGCCTGGCCGAAGACCAGGTAGCGGGCTATGAAGATTTGGGTTCCGTTGGATGCCAGGGCACCTACTATGGAGACTCCGACCTGGCTTACCAGCCTTCCTCCCGCCTTACGGACTCCCCACATAGCCAGGGCGGCCGCCAGGGTTCCCAGAAGGGAAAAGAGGGCGATGAAGGAAAAGAGGGAGCCGGAGATCACGCTCATCCCCACCACCTTCACCAAGGCGAGGACGAGGAACCAAGGGAAGGGCAGGAGGTCCACGGCCAGGAGGATGGGAAGGTTGGCAATGCCCAGGCGCATGAAGGGCATGGGCTTGGGAAGCATGTATTCCACGGCGGAAAGGAAGAGGCAGAAGGCCCCCAGGAGGGCGGTCACCTCCGCCTTGTCGGCGAAGCGGTTTTCAGTAGGTTGCCGCGTCAAGGGGATCCTCGTTGGATGCGCGCCCGGTAATGCGCACGAATACGTTGTTGGGGAGGCAGGCCACCCACTGGTGCTTGAGGCTGATCTTTCCCATGCTTATGCACAGCTTGTTGTCGCAGGGGGAGTCGGTGATGGACACCGTCCCGTCGTGGAGATGCACGTGGGTGACACCAAGGGGGCCGGGAACCTCGATCTCCTTTTCGCTTCCCAGGGCTTCGATCCACTCTCCTGAATCCCCGGTGACTTGGATGTAGAGGAGGTCGCCCGATCCCGAATAGACCTGGAGTGACACAAAAATCACCGCGGCCAGGGCCGCGGTGAAGATGACCAAGTCCAGGAGCTTAAGCCTGACCCTCAATTTCATGGGGAGATCAGCCCCGAAGGATCAATGGCAGCAATCGTCGCCGCAGGCCTCGTCGTCGCAATCGCATTCGCAGCCGTCGCCGCAGCCGCAATCGTCGCCGCAGCCGCAGCCGCCGGCATGGACGTGGCCGTGGTGGAGCTCTTCCTCCGTTGCATCCCTGACGCCTACGACCTTCACGTCGAAGTGGAGGTTTTCTCCCGCCAGGGGGTGGTTGGCGTCGATGGTGACCTCGTCCCCGGCGATGTCCACCACCGTGACGATCTGGGAGCCGTCCTCGCCATGGGCTTCGAACTGCATGCCCGGGGATACCTCGGCGTTGTCCCCGAAATCCTTGCGGGAAACCTTGAACACCAGGCTCTCGTCCCGCACGCCGTAGGCTTCCGCCGCGGGAACCACGCAGGAGACGGCGTCTCCGGCCTGCTTGCCCACCAGATGCTTCTCCAGCCCGGGGATGATGTTGTCGTTCCCGTGCAGATAGACCAGGGGCTGGCCGCCGTCGGATGAGTCGATAAGTTTACCCGCCGCGTCGCGGAGATTGTAATCGATCGTGACTACCTTGTTTTTCTGGATATCCATATTTTCCCCTTCGGAGCCTTTCTATGATCCCTGCCCCGAGTCAGCAATTGATAGTTTTATACTATAACCAAATGGGGTTAGTCGAGGCAATCGAGGCTGACGAAATCGATTCTGGGCACAATTCTGGGGCGGAAAGATTCCCATTGCGCCCTGGATGGGGATAGAATGGCCGAAAATCGCATCCGGAGGAATACATGAACCCTCTCAAGGCTATCATCCTCGGGCTTATCCAAGGGGTGGCGGAATTCCTGCCCATTTCCTCTTCCGGCCACCTGGAGCTGACCAAGAATCTATTCGGTCTGCAGGATGTGCCCCTCCTGTTCGATGTCCTGCTCCATGTCGCGACCCTCATCGTCGTGGCCACGGTGTTCAAGAAGAGGCTCCTGGCCATCATCGCCGCCCTCTGGGACTTCCTGTTTCATAGGAAGAAGGGTCCGGCCAAGGGAATGACGAAGACCAGGAAGCACAAGGACGAAGTCAACAAGGAAAACCTAGGCTACGTGGTTCCGCTTTTGATCGCCACGGCGGTGACTGGCGTGATCGGCGTGGCGATAGAGAAGTTCGTGCCCTCCGGCGGGCCCAAGATGGTCGCGGCCAGGATGCTCGTCACAGCGGCGATCCTCCTTTCGACCCTCGCTGCCAAGCCCGGAAGCCTGGGCATAGGAACCATGGGGAAGGGCAGGGCGGCCTTCGTCGGCCTGGCCCAGGGCATAGGGGTCTTCTCCGGCATCAGCCGGTCGGGCATCAGCATCTCAGCGGGGCTCTTTTCCGGCCTTTCCCGGGAGGCCGCGGGGGAATTCTCCTTCATCCTCTCGATTCCCGCCATCCTGGGAGCCTTGCTCCTCACCCTGGGCGACCTGGGGGAGATGACCGCCGCCGTGCCCCTGGGGCACCTGGCCCTGGCCTTCTTCTCCGCCATGCTCTCTGGCTTCCTATCCCTCAAAGTCCTGCTCAGGATAGTGAAGGGCGGGAAGCTGTACTGGTTCGCCCCCTACCTGGTGGTCGTGGGCGTCCTGGGCCTCATTTTCGCCTAATTGCATCCATTCCGCGCCGGAACCTGCCGATAATCTACCATAGCGCCCGGCGCGGATTGGAGATTCCATGACCTCAGATTCCCCAGACAAAGCAGCCTCAAAGTCCCAAGCCAAGCCCAAGGCCTCGGTGGTCGTAGCCTCTAGGAGGACCCGGGTTCCCAAGGCCCAGGGGAAGGCCAAGGGGCGGCTGGCGAAATTCCTCTCCACTCCCGCGGGGATCGTGTCCGCCCTGTGCCTATCCCTGGCCTTCTACCTCGCGACGAGCCTTTGGCTCGCCTCCATCTGGCCCGGGGGATGGGCTTTCGTCGTGCGTCCGGGAATCCTCCTTGGAGCCAGCTTCTCCTGGGCCGCCTGGTTCCTTCCCGCCTGGATCCTTTGCGCCGGAGTCATGGCGGCCCTGCCAAAGGCCCATCCCCGCTTCGCCTACCTCCTGGCCTCAAGCGCCCTGCCCTTTCTCGTCCTGGCGGGCTTCGCAAGGATATCCACCCAGCCCGGACCCTTCTTCGAGAACCATCCCGTTTTCGCCGCCGTAGGACTTTCATCCCTCTACGCGGGCTTCGGCTTCCTCTTCGCCCTGGCCGTGGGCCTCGTGGGCTTCGGCTTCGTGCGGCTCACCATGTGGATGAGGAGCTCGGGCCGCCTCCCCGATCCCAAGGCCGAGAAGAACGGCAAGAAGGGCAAGGGCGCCAAGGAAAAAAAGCCCTCCATCTGGATCCTGGCCTGGCGCGGGATCTCCGCCTGGATGGCGGCGAGAAAGGAAAGGAAATCAAAGGCCGAAAAGAGGCTGGACTCTTCCCAGGAAATGGCCGCCCAGCCCTTCGATCTTGACGTCCCCAGCCTTCCTATCCTAGGAGACCTCAAGACCCAGGACAAGGAAACCGAGCCGGAGCGGGTGCCCGCGGCCCTGAGGTCTTCGCCGCTTGCCCCAGCGGATGCCGTGGCGCCTGTCCCGGCGACTGTCTCGGCCCACCTGGCCTCGGGCTCCCAGGATAAGCCCATAGAGTTCATCTCCGTGCCGCCCCAGACGGTGACAGGCGGGTCGGGGGCCCTGAAGGACGAGGAAAAAAGCGCCCTCATCCAGCGAATCCTGGAGCGGAAGAAGGAAAAGCCCTACTCCGTGCCCGTGGACGGCATCCTCAACACCTATCCGGACGGAAAATACTGGGTCATTGACGACAAGACACGCCTGAACGCCGAGGTCCTCAAGGAGACCCTGGCGGAGTTCAAAATCGAAGCGGAGGTGACGGGGATCAGCAAGGGCCCGGTCATAACCATGTACGAAATCCTCCCCGCCCACGGAGTGAAGATATCCAAGATCACCAACCTGGCCGACAACATTGCCCTTCGCCTCGCAGCCTCCTCGGTGCGAATCGTAGCCCCCATACCGGGCAAGCACGCCGTGGGCATAGAAGTGCCCAACGCCCACAGGTCCGTCGTCTCCCTGCGGGAGATCATCGAGCACGAGCAGTTCCGCACAGCCAAGATGGCCATCCCCATCGTCCTGGGCAAGGACATCCAGGGAGTGGTGCAGTTCACGGACCTGAACCAGATGCCCCACCTCCTCATCGCCGGCGCCACGGGATCGGGAAAATCGGTCTGCGTCAACGCACTCATCCTTTCCATCCTCTACCGCCGCAGCCCCGAGGAAGTGAAGCTCATCCTCATCGATCCCAAGATCGTGGAGCTCAAGCTCTACAACGGCATCCCCCACCTCCTCACTCCCGTGATCACAGAACCCAAGAAGGCATTCCAAGCCCTCCAATACTGCATTTTCGAAATGCAGCGGCGGTATTCCATGCTTTCCAAGCTGGATGTGCGGGATATCAGCACCTACAACAGGAAGATAAAGGACCAGAACCTGGCCCAGGAGAAGCTGCCCTACCTTGTGGTGGTGATCGACGAGTTCGCGAGCCTCATGGCGAACTCAGGCAAGGAGCTTGAGGACACGCTCCACAAGATCTAGGCCTTGGCCCGTGCGGTGGGAATCCACCTTGTCCTCGCAACCCAA
>JBFLXC010000052.1:0-17205 GCA_040757435.1 Spirochaetota bacterium
TGATTGTGTCCAGGATGATCATGGCGGGCTTCGCCTTCGCGCCTGCATCAGCGGCTTCGGCTCCGGCCTTGGCCTTTCCTATCGACCGCACTATGGCGCCTATGTCGTGGCCGTCTATCCTCGAGGTTTCCCAGCCGAAGGCGGACCACTTGGCCTCAAGGCATTCGATGCCCGACACGTCGGCGGTCATGCCGTCGATCTGCATCTTGTTGTTGTCCGTGAAGGCGATGAGCCTGCCCAAGCCCGCGTGGGCGGCGAACATGGCCGCCTCCCAGACCTGGCCTTCGTTGGTCTCCCCGTCCCCCACTATGGCGAAGGTGAAGACCTCCCTGCGGTCGATGCGGTTGGCCAGGGCTATGCCGCAGGCCGCCGAAATACCCTGTCCCAGGGAGCCGGTGGTCATGTCGATGCCGGGGGTCCTGTTCCTGTCGCAGTGGCTGGGCAGGTTGGTGCCCCCCTTGTTGAGGGTGTGGAGCCATTCCTCGGGGAAAAAGCCCTTCATGGCCAAGGCGCTGTACAGCGCCGGCCCCGCGTGGCCCTTGGACAGGACGAGGCGGTCCCGGCCTTCCCAGCGGGGGTTGGCCGGATCAGTCCTCATCTCGCGGAAATACAGGACCGCAAGGAGGTCGGCGATGGAGAGGGCTCCGCCGATGTGGCCGACGCCCAGAAAGCCTATCATGTCCAAGGTTTTCTTGCGGATTTCCTTGGCCGCCAGGGTGAGCCGGGAAAGTTCGTTCGCGTCTATCATGGGGTCACTCGATCACTTCCCATCCGAGGATGGAGGCAGCGAGCCTGAGGGGCTCGACGAAGTCGCCGTACACCACCGAGGCGTGGTGGGCCACGCCGTTGTTCACCACCAGATCAAGGACTTCCTTGAGGGGTCTGTCGAACTCGGCCTTCATGTAGGTGCCCTTCAGTTCCTTCTTCATCGGGATCGCCCGGGCTTTCTGGAGGAAGAGGCGGCGCTTGCCGCGGGCTGTGTCGATCCTTGCTATGGAGAGCTCGCCGGACTTCAGCACGAAATCCGCCGTAACGCCTTTGCCGCCGGCGAAGTAGGTGTCCAGGGAGCGGACGGAGCAGCCGTCCCAGAGGTTGCAGGGCGCCACGCCGCAGTGCCAGAAGAGGGCGAAGTTGTTGGCCAGGTCGACCTGGGAGAAATCGAAGAGGTAGGGGGTCTCGGCACCCATGGCCTTGTGGGCCAGCATGGAGAGGGCTCCTTCGATGTCGCCCTCGCAGGCGAGGATCCTGCCCTCGGATTGGAGGAGGGACATGGCCGCGCAGGGCGATATGCCGAAGTCCCGGGCGAACTCGGGCCAGCAGCGTATGGCCAGGGCGTCAAGCTTGTTGGCCGAGAGGAAGCCTTCGAATTTGGCGGAAAGCTCAGCCACGCGGTCCACCTGGGTTTGGGTCACGCCCGAAAGCTCGAAGATTTGGCCGAGCTGGGCTTTTCTACGGGCCACTTCGCTCTCCTCGACCTTGAAATTGTGGACATCCGAGAGTTCGTAGTGGTCCACGAGGATTCCGGTGGCGGCGTAGAGGGTGGGGTCGTCCACGGATAGGTTGAAGAATCCGTGGGCCCGGTAGCCCAGCAGTCCAACGTGGGAATCCCTGAGGGCCGCGATGATCCTGATGGCGTCCACCCAGGTTTCGTCGATCTTGGGGCCGACGATGGCGCGGTATTGGTCGACTCCGGCCTTGTAGAGGTTGGAGGCGTTGAGGTTGACGCCGCAGACCGAGTTGAGGCGGATTTTTCCGCCGTTGTAGGGGAGCTCGTCCAGGCCCCAGAGGAGGATGGGCACGGGGGCCGCCTTCCTGAGCTCCAGAACCAAGTGGCCCAGGTGGAAGGTGCCGGAGATGCAGACCAGGCCGTCTATCCTGGCGGATGCGAGGATGCCTGCGGCGGCCTTGGCGTCCTCGACGGAGATCACCAGCTCGGGGATGGCCACCCACTCCACGGCCTCGAGGCCGGCCACGTCCTTTTTGATGCCTCCGTAGAGTTCCGCGGCGGCTTTGTAATCGAAAGTCTCCCTGGCCAGGCATACCAGGCCGAGGCGAATGCGATGCTTCATATCCTTCTCCCCCTATTATTTTCTTATTGTAAGTAAGTATCAAAATTCGAGATTCGTCAACTGGTAAATGCGGCGGGTTCGGGCTAAACCGGCGAAGGCGGTCATCAGACACCAGGCGCGCGATGCGGCGGGGGAGGAGGGGCGACAGGATCTCAGGATTTTCCTGTGGATCCTGAAAATCATCGTTCTCCTGTCAAATTTAAAGTCAATCTTTGGGGTCTGACCCCCTAATGTTGACTGAAGATGGTCAGGACAGGAAGGCGTCGATGACGAGGTCGGCGGCGCCGCGCAGCGCGAGGCCCTGGTTGTAGGCCCTGCCCCGGATATGCGGCTTGGCCTCGTCGAAGCTGGAGGTTTCCCTGGAGAGCTTCTCCGTGGCGCGGCGCGCGATCTCCGCGGCGATGTCATCGGAGTAGGCGACGATGAGGAAGGAGGAAGGGCGGAAAAGGCGGCTGGCGGTCTGGACCGCGGATGAGATGTAGGCAGCCGCGGCGGTGAGGATGGGATCGGCGGAGGGCGAGAAGGGATCAAGGCCCTCGAAGAGCCAGTTTCCCCGGCGCAAGTTCTCGCTGTCCATGGAGGTGATGAAGGCTTCGAGGCAGCCCCGGGCTCCGCAGACGCAGATGGGACCGTCGTAGTCGATGGACACGTGGCCCATCTCCACGGTGGTGCCCCTGGGGCTCAAGAAAACCTTCCCCCCGTCCACAAAGGCGCCGTTCACGCCGGAGCGGAGGAGGAGCATGAACATGGAGGCCTCGACGGCGGGGCCGCCGTAGCGGTATTCGCTCAAGGCGATGACGGAGCAGTTGTTGTGGAGGTACACGGGAAGGCCCAGCTTGGACTCCAGGACCTGGGCCACGGGATAATTCTTCATGCCCGGGATCCGGGGATAGGAGGCCACAAGGCGCCTGCCCACGTCCACCTGGCCCGGTGCGCCTATGCCCACCCCGAGGATCCTGTCCCTGGGCACCTGGGTGTCTTCCACAGCCTGGTCCACGAGGCGTGCGATGAGGTCCGATACACGCTCCGCGTCCTCCGACCGGGAGAGGGAGGAGGTGTGGGAGTATATGGAGGCGCCGCCGAAATCGAAGATGCCTATGGAAACCCGCTCGACCCAAAACTCGATGCCCACGCAGTAGAAGGCTTCGCTCCTGACGGCGTAGGAGACGGGGCGGCGCCCCTTGCGCTCCTGCCTTGCCCCATCGTCCGAAGGATTCGCCTCCCGCCCCAGGGCTTGGATGTAGCCCGCTTCCTCCAGGGAGGAAAAGATCCTGAAAATGGTCGGGGCCTTGAGGCCGGTGGCCTGCACCACTTCGGACTGGGAGATTCCCGGTGAGCCCGCGGAGTGGACGATCCGAAGGACGAGCTTTTCATTCCGTTCCCGCACATCCGAGATGCGCAGAGGCTTGGGGCTGTTTGGCATGGCTGGAACCAGCATACTTTATGGAAGGAAACATTGGAAGGGCGGAAGGCGGGTTGCCCGGACCGGAATCCCGTGCGAGGATGCGGAATGAGAAATGTATGGAAGCCAGAAGCCTTCCAGGGAAGGGCTCGGCGGCGAAGCTACTTCGAAGGCTGGTACTTCAAGCACTCCTCCGGGAATCCTGGCCCTGGGGGAGGGGTCTGGTCCTTCATCCCCGGAGTCGCCCGGGGGGCCGACGGGGATGGGTATTCCTTCGTCCAGGCAATCCAGGGCAGGACGGGCCGCTCCTGGTGGTTCCAGTATCCCTTGTCCGAATTCTCCGCCTCCGAAGGCGGGCTGGATATCAGGGTGGGGGAGAACCGCTTCTCCTCCCGGGGGATGAAGGCGGCGCTTTCCGACGGAGCTTCCCGCATCGAAGCCGAATTCGAATACGGAGAATTCTCAACCTTCCGCTTCCCCTGGTGGAGACCCGGCGTGATGGGACCATTCAGCTTCGTCCCCCGGATGGAGTGCAACCACGGCTTGGTCAGCCTTGACCATAGGGCTGAAGGCTGGGTCAAGGTGGAAGGGGAACTCGTCGGCTTCCGGGCCGGGCGTGGGTACATAGAGAAGGACTGGGGCCGCTCCATGCCCGAGGCCTGGATTTGGACCCAGTCCAACGACTTTCCCCGGGAAGGGGATTCGGTGATGCTTTCGGTGGCCAAGATCCCCTGGATGGGAGGCTCCTTCCGCGGCTTCCTCTGCGTTGCCTCCCTGGGCGGGGAGAAGTACCTGTTCACCACCTACTCAGGCGCCCGGATCCAGGACCTGAGGCTTGGCGACTCGGAGGCCCGCTGCGATATCCTGGGGAAGGGCCCGGACGGCAGGCCTGCCAGGCTGGTGATCAAGGCCTTGAGGTCCAGGGGCGGCATGCTCCGCGCTCCCGTGGCGGGGCTCCTCTCCAGAAGGATAGCCGAGGCGGCGGACGCCTCCCTGCGGGTACGACTTGAGGTCGAAGGGAGGGCTCCCTACGAAGCCGATTCCGCCATGGCGGGGCTGGAGATCGCAGGGGATGCCGCGCTCCTCGGAGTCCTGCCCCTGTAGGGAAGGCCGGCACATAGGGTGAACGAATAAATTTCCATTTATTCGTGGATAACCGGGCCCGGCGGCCCTGCCGAACCTTGACTTCCGTACGTTCCGGTTCCAGACTTTTTTGAGATGGAATTTCAGATCCGTCAAAAATGCCTAAGGAACAAGGAGGAGCGTATGAGAAGAAGAATCTTCGCCATGGCGGCTTTGGCCGCGGCGTTGGGGTTCGCGGGCCTTGGCGCCCAGGGGGTGACCCTTACAGGACCCCTCAACGCCATCACCGACGTTCCCGGCATCGAAGTGGGGCATTATCAGAGCCAAAACACGGGAACCACCGTGATACTCGCCCCCAAGGGGGCTGTGGGCGGCGTGGATGTCCGGGGATCGGCGCCGGGAAGCCGGGAGACCGACCTCTTGAGGCCAACCAACATGGTGGACAAGGTGGACGCGGTCGTCTTGACCGGCGGAAGCGCCTACGGCCTTGCGGCTGCCCACGGCGTCATGATGTGGCTTGAGGAGCATAAGCGCGGCTGGCCCGTGGGGGGCGGCAACGTGGTGCCCATCGTGCCCGCGGCGGTGCTCTTCGATCCCGGCAGGTTCGGAAGGGCCTTCACCTACAGGCCGGACACGGCCTTCGGATACCAGGCCTGCGAGGTCGCCAGCGCGGGGCCTGTGAAGATGGGCAACGTGGGCGCCGGGGCGGGCGCCGTGGCGGGAGGCCTCAAGGGCGGACTGGGAACGGCCAGCGTCAACCTGGGGGACGGAGTCTTCGTGGGCGCCATAGTCGCGGTGAACGCGGGAGGCTCAACGGTCAATCCGGCCACGGGAGAGTTCTACGCCCGGTACCTCGAGGTGAACGGGGAGTTCGGGAACCTGGGCAAGCCGGTCGCGGCCCTTTCGGGCGGCATCTCCGTGGCTACCCTGGAAGACATGGAGCCCGTGAAGAACACCACCATCGCCTGCATAGCGACCAACGTCAAGCTGACCAAGGCCCAGGCCCAGAAGATAGCGGAGATGGCCCACGACGGCATGGCCAGGGCGATCAGGCCGGCCCACACTATGTTCGACGGAGACACCATCTTCGTGCTCGGCACGGGGCTCCTGGACCTGGACACCCTCAAGCAGCAGGCCGTGTGGGGGAATACGTCTGCCAACGTCAACAAGCTGGGCAGCGCGGCGGCGGACGCCTTGGCGCGGGCCATCGTCCACGCGATGCTCAACGCCGAGAGCATCGGCACGGTGCTGAGCTACAAGGACAAGTTTCCCAGCGCTTTCACCAAGTAATCATTGAAGCGCAGGCTGAAAACCGAGGCGTTGGGATGGGCGGATGCCAAATCCCGACGCCTCATGGCTGGGAATTGCTGAGTAAAATTATCCCCATTCTCATAGGTTCCTCATTGACTTCACGGAAAAACGGTGTAGAGTGGAAATCCAGGAGAGAGTCTGACGGCGCGCCAAGGCGGGCATCCTCTTCAGCATACCAATACAGTCACCAGGATCGGAGGTGTGCGTGCCTTTCGAATATATCTGGTTCGATCTCGGCTATACCCTGCTTTATAAGGAGCGGGAGGCCAAGTTCGCCGAAACCCTCGCGAGTCTCGGCTTCGACGTGTCCGTGGAGGCCGTCGACCTGGGCTTCCACTACATCGACAAACTCTACATGCGCGAATTCCCCGGAGTGCTCGGGGGCCGTGCCCAGGACTTCATGCCAGGCTACATGGAGAGGCTCTGCTCCCGCCTGGGCCTGGCCTGCGACATCCCCAGCCTCCTTGGGCGCTGGGACGAGGCGTGGAACGAGCCCGACATGGAATGGAAGGCCTATCCCTTCGCCGCCCCCACCCTGGAGACCTTGAAAGGCATGGGCTACAGACTGGGCGTCATCTCCAACTGGGATCCCAGCGCCAAGCCCATACTGCGCCGCTGCGGACTTGCGGCCTTCTTCGAGCAGATCATCGTCTCCTGCGAGGTGGGCGTCCAGAAGCCGGACAGGCGCATCTTCGACATCGCGCTGAAGGCCTCGGGCGCCGATCCTTCCCGATGCCTCTACGTGGGGGACAACTATTACGACGACGCCGTGGGCTCGGCCTCGGCGGGGATGGAATGCCTCATCGTCAACCGCTTCGGCTCCTTCGGCGTGGAAGAACTGAAGGATGTCGGGATCATCCGCGACATAGGCGAACTACCGGCCATCCTGGGGGCGAAGCCATGACCCAGGGAAAGGCCGGATCGGGAGGAAGGGACGTGGAAGCAACGCTCACCGTCATAGGGCACTGGGGAGCCTATCCCGGCCCGGGGGAGGCCACATCCTGCTATCTCCTCAGGTCCCAAGGCTGCTCGGTCCTCCTGGACTGCGGCTCGGGATCCCTCTCGCTGCTCCAGAAGATCATGCCCCTCCAGAAGATCGACGCGGTTGTCCTCTCCCACTACCACCTGGACCACATGGCCGACTTAGGCTGCCTCCAGTACGCCGCCCGGATCGACATGGACCTGGGAAGGAGGGAAAAGCCCCTCCTTGTCTACGGGCACCGGGAATCCCCGGGCTTCCAGAAGCTCGGCTACCTGGAATACGCCGCGGGGGAAGGCTACGGCGAAGACTCGACGGTGGAGGTCGGACCCTTTTCCTTCGATTTCGCCCCCATGGTCCATCCCGACCCCTCCTACGCCATAGGCGTGAGGCTCGGCGGCCGGGCGAAGGGAGGCCCCAGGGTCCTGGTGTATTCCGGGGACACGGGGGCGAACGGAAAGCTCACGGAATTTTGCCGGGGGGCCGGGGTCCTGGTCTGCGAATCCAGCCTCTACGACGAGTACAAGGGAAGGATTTTCGGCCACATGAGCGCAGGCGAGGCGGGCCAGACGGCCAGGGAGGCGGGCGTCTCCACCCTTATCCTGTCCCACCTTCCCCATTTCGGGGCGCATGAGGAGCTCCTCGTCCAGGGCGCCAGGGCCTTCGGCGGAGACGCCCGCCTGGCAAGCCCCTACGCCACCATCGACCTAGGGAGTAAGCAATGGATGTCTTGAGATTCGTGGCCAAGCGGTTCGGCCGGCTCCTGCTGACCGTGTTCATCATCTCCACCCTGGTGTTCTTCGTCATCCGGGTCATACCGGGGGATCCGGCGATGATAATCGCCGGGATGGACGCGAGCCCCGAGGATGTGCAGGCGATCCGGGTGCGCCTCGGTACCGACCGCTCCCTGGTGGTCCAGTACTTCGACTGGCTCTGGGACATAGTCCGCTTCGATTTCGGGACCACCCTCATCTCGGAAGAGCCCGTGATCAGCCTCATCCTTGAGCGCTTCCCCCTCACCCTCCTCCTGGCCCTCCTGGGCATCACCATAGGCGTCCTGGTGGCCGTTCCCCTGGGAGTCATGTCGGCGGTGAAGCGCTGGTCGGCCTGGGATTATTTCGGCCTGGTCTTTTCCCAGCTCGGCATGGCCATCCCCAGCTTCTGGCTGGGAATACTCCTCCTCCTGGTCCTAGCGGTGAAGATCCCCATCTTCCCCCTCTTCGGCTCCGATACGGCGGCCCACATGGTCCTGCCAGCCATATCACTGGGCTTCGCCCGGGCCGCGGTGATCCTAAGGCTCACCCGGGCCTCCATGGTCGAGGAGCTTTCCAAGGAATACGTGATAACCGCCAAGGCCAAGGGCCTCACGGAGCGGATGGTCAAGTACAAGCACGCCCTCAAGAACGCCCTCCTCCCCATCATCACCATCACGGGCATCGAGTTCGGCTACATGCTGGGCGGCGCCATCATCATAGAGCAGGTCTTCTCCCTCCCGGGCCTGGGCCGGCTCTTCCTCTACGGGATCTACCAGCGGGACTTCCCCCTCATCCAAGGCGGGGTCATCTTCGTGGCCATAGTCTTTTCCCTGGTCAACTTCCTGGCTGACATCCTGTACAGCATCGTCAATCCGAAGATAAGGGTCGAATAGATGGAAACCACCGCGAAAGCCGCCGTCCCGCTCCTGGCGGTCGAAAACCTGGGAGTATGCTTCACCCACGGGGCCATGAAGGCCCAGGCCCTGCGGGGCATCGACCTCAAGTTCTTCAAGGAGGAGATCCACGGCCTGGTCGGCGAGTCCGGCTCGGGGAAGACCGTGACCTCCACCTGCATCATGGGCCTCCTGCAGTCCCCTCCCGGCGAGATAACCTCGGGCCGGATCACCTACGACGGCGTGGACATGGTCCCCCTCCCCGAGGATGAAAAGCGCCTGTACCGGGGCCGCAAGATCGCCATGGTATTCCAGGAGCCGGGAAAATACCTGAACCCCGCCTTCAAGATAGGGGAGCAGATCACGGAGATGCTCATCCTCCACCTCGGCATGGACAAGAAGGCCGCCCGCGAGAGGGCTGTCCACCTCCTTGACCTGGTGGGGCTGGGCAAGGACGGCAGGGTCCTGGACTCCTATCCCCACGAGCTTTCAGGCGGCATGAAGCAGAGGGCGATGATCGCCATAGCCATCTCCTGCGATCCGGGCTTCCTCATCGCCGACGAGCCCACCACGGCCCTCGACGTGACCCTCCAGCTGCAGATTTTGAGGCTCATAAAGAAGCTGAAGGATATGCTTGGCATGGCGGTCCTCTTCATCTCCCACGACCTGGGGGTGGTGAAGGAAGTGGCTGACAGGGTCTCGGTGATCTACGCCGGAAGGATCGTGGAGACCTCGACCAAGGGAAGGCTCTTCGACAAGCCCCTGCATCCCTACACCAAGCTCCTCATGCTCTCCATCCCCTCGGCCCAGCGCAGGGGGGTCAGGCTGGCCACCATACCCGGACGGGTTCCGGACGCGGACAAGACCCCGGAAGGCTGCGCCTTCCATCCCCGCTGTCCCCTGGCCATGGAGCGCTGCTCCCGGGAGAACCCGGCCTTGAGGGAATTCGAGGAAGGCCACGACGTGGCGTGCCACAGGGCGGGGGAAACATGGAACAGCTGATTGAATGCCGGGACGTAGTCAAGATCCACCGCGGCCGGGGTTTGGGCGGCGGCTCCAGGGGCTTCAAGGCCGTGGACGGGATAAACCTGTCCATAGGCAAGAAGGAAAGCTTCGGGCTGGTGGGCGAGTCGGGCTGCGGAAAGACGACCTTCGCCCGGGCCCTCATGTACCTTGATCCCCCCACTTCGGGCAGCGTCCGCTTCGACGGGGTCGAGCTCGGCTCCCTGGGGCACCGGGAGCTCAGGAAATTCCGCAAGCGGATGCAGATCGTCTTCCAGGACCCCAACTCGGCTTTGAATCCCAAGATGAGCATCTTCGACAGCCTCTCCGAAGGGCTCATCAACCGAGGCATCGACAAGGAGGAGAGGGGAAGGCGCATCAAGGACCTGCTCGACCTTGTGGGGATCTCCTACTCCTACAAGAACCGCTTCCCCCACGAGTTCTCCGGCGGCCAGAAGCAGCGCATCGTCATAGCCAGGGCCCTGTCCATGGAACCCGACTTCCTCCTCCTCGACGAGCCTGTCTCCAACCTGGACGTGTCCATCCAGGCCCAGATCATCAACCTGCTTTCGGACCTGAAGAAGGAGTTTTCCCTCACCTATCTTTTTATCTCCCACGATCTTAATTTGGTTTCCTACATGTGCGATACTATAGGCGTGATGTTCAAGGGGAAGATCGTGGAGCAGGCGCCCACGGACCGGCTGGTGGAATCGCCCACCCACCCCTACACGCGGCGCCTTTTGGCGTCGATCCCCGGCGCCGGGTTCGGGGTGCGCGGGTTGGGGAAGGGGCTTGTCGAGGAATCGGTGGAGACCTTGGAAGCCAGGAAAGCCCAGCGCCAGGGTTCGGGCGGCTGCCCCTATTACCCCTTCTGCCCCCTTGGGGACGGGGAATGCCTGGCCAAGGCTCCGTCCCTCGAACCCTTGGGCGGAATGGCCGAAGCGGGACAAAGCGTTCTTTCGCCACGGCACGTCGTGTCGTGTTTCAAAACAGGGGCCGGCACATGACCGGCATTGGTAAGGAGCATTCCATGAAGAAACGTTTCATTACGATGTTCTTCGCCGTGGCGCTGTTGGCCGCCTCGGTGGGCGCCGCCTTCGCCCAAGGCGGTTCCGGCGTCCTGAACTTCGGCCTGTCCGGCAACCCGGATACCTTGGATCCCCAGAAGACCTCGGGAACCTTGACCTTCCAGGTCCTCAAGAGCTTCTACGACACCCTGGTCGAGCCGGATGTCACGGGCGCCATAGTCCCCGCCCTGGCGGAATCCTGGACTGTCTCCGCCGACGGCCTCGTATGGACCTTCAAGCTGAGGGCCGGCGTCGTCTTCCACAACGGCCAGGCCTTCACCTCCAAGGACGTGAAGGCTACCCTGGACAGGATCCAGGCCGAAGCCTTCGCCTCCCCCAAGCGCAGCGAATTCGCGCCGATCAAGAAGATCGAAACGCCCAACGACCTCACCGTCGTCCTCACCCTGGGCTCTCCCTACGCCCCCCTCCTGGCCAGCCTCGCCTCCGGCTGGGGAGCGATCCTCCCCTCCGGCCTCATCGCCTCCGGCCACAATTTCGCCGCCCAGCCCGTGGGAACCGGTCCCTTCAAGTTCGAGCGCTGGGTACGCGACAACAAGATCACCATGGTCCGCAACGACAAGTACTGGATGAAGGGCCTGCCCAAGCTGGCCCGGGTCGAGTTCAACATCGTCCCCGAGCGCGCCGTCCAGATCCAGGGCCTCATGTCCGGCGCCATCGAGGCGGTGGAATTCGTCGATCCCGAGGATCTGCCCATCCTCCAGGCCAATCCCAAGGTGGCCATCAAGAAAGAGCTGACCTCCCTCATCATGGTCATGGCCATGAACAACGCCCGAGCTCCCCTCAACGACCTCAGGGTGCGCCAGGCCGTCAACTACGCCATCGACAAGCAGCTGGTCCTGGACATCGCCTACGGCGGCGGCAAGGTGGGCTCCACCTTCCTCGACACGGGCAACGCCTACTACACCGACTACTCCTCCCTCTATCCCTACAATCCCGAGAAGGCCGCCCAGCTCCTGAAGGAAGCGGGGGTGGGAAACAAGGAATTCACCATCCACGTTCCCCAGAACTATCCCCTCCACGTGAAGGCGGCGGAGCTGTACCAGCAGATGCTCGAGAAGGTGGGCATGAACGTGAAGCTCCAGCTGGTGGATTGGTCAACCTGGCTCTCCAGCGTGTACTCCGGCGGGAACTACGACTTCACGGTCATCGGGCACACGGGCAAGCTCGACCCGGACGGAACCCTGGCGGGCTACGGCGCGGGCAAGTACGTGAAGTGGAACAACCCCGTGGTGGCCGACCTGATCAAGAGGGCCGTGGGAGTCTCCGATTTCGCCGCCCGGAAGAAGATGTACACCGAAGCCCTGGAAATCATGGCCAAGGAAGTGCCCTTCGTATACCTGGGCACCTCCTACCGCTACGTGGCGACCCGGAGCAATGTCGTCGAGTTCAGGATGACTCCGAACATCGACACCTTCGATTTCCGCTGGACCGAACTCAAGTAATGCCGGGAGAAGTATGATCGCGCTCAGGAAATCCCAGAGGGTTTTGTTTTCCCTCGCCGTGCTGTTCCTCCTCATCCTCGTGGGCTCGGCCTTGGCCGCCCCCTTGGTGGCGCCCTACAAGCCCACCGAGCAATACCTGGCCAAGCGATTCCGCGCCCCCAGCCTCGAGAATCTCCTGGGGACGGACAACTACGGCAGGGATATCCTGAGCCGGATCATCTTCGGATCCCGGTCCGCCTTGATCGTGGGCATAGTGACGGTGTCCCTGGCCCTGGCCATAGGCTCCACCATAGGGCTGCTGGCCGGCCTGGGCTCCAAGAACCTGGACTCGGTCCTCATGCTCTTCATGGACGCAGTCCTGTCCTTTCCCACCATACTCCTGGCCATCACGGTGGTGTCCTTCCTGGGCTACGGCCTTGTCCAGGTGATGCTCGCCCTGGGCATCATCTCAAGCCCCATCTTCGCCCGGCTCGTGCGGGCGGAAACCCTGGCCATCAAGACCGAGGGCTATGTGGAGGCGGGCAGGGCCCTGGGCACCCCCATGGTCAAGATTGTGTTCAAGCACATAGTGCCGAATCTCCTGGGCAAGGTGGTGGTGCAGTGCTCCGTCATCTTCGCCCTTTCCATCGTCATCGAAGCTTCGCTTTCCTACCTGGGCGTGGGAACCCAGCCGCCGGCGGCGAGCTGGGGGCTCATGCTCAAGGACGCGAGGAACTACCTGACCCAGGCGCCCTGGATGGCCATCTATCCGGGACTCTGCCTGGCCCTCACCGTCCTGGCCTTCAACATCATCGGCGACACTTTGGCCGAAAGGCTCAACCCAAGGCTCACGGGTTCTTCATGATCCGTGTCGGCCTCATCTCCGACATCCATGTCGACTTGAACCGGATCAAGGGCGAGGACCTGGTGACGGGTCTCCTCGCCCGGGAATCCGCCCGGCGCGGCCTGGACGCGCTGCTGGTGGCCGGGGACATCTCTTCTGACTACAGGCTCACCCTCAAGACTTTGTCGGCCCTGGAGGAGCAGTCGGGCGCCCGGGTCATCTTCGTGCCGGGCAACCACGACATCTGGAACGAGCATCATCCGGGAAACAAGGCCTGGGACGCCTACGACGCCCTCCTGGAGCATCCGGGCAACCTGGCTCGGGGCCCTCTGTCCCTCTGCGAGGGCTGGTCGGCGGCTGGGGACCTGGGCTGGTACGACTTTTCCTTCGGCGATCCTTCCTTTTCCTTCCAGGATTTCGAGCTCATGCGCCACGGGGAGAGGACCTGGCAGGACAAGATCAAGTCGATCTGGGACCGGGGGACCTTGGAGATGCACAGGCTCTTCATGGACCGGGCCGAGGAGGGTCTGCGCAAGGCCGCCGCCTCGGGGGACAGGATCCTTTTCGCCACACATGTGGTGCAGCTGCGTGATTTCACTGTGTCCCCCGCCGGTCCCATGTGGCGGTACTTCAACGCGTTCCTGGGGAGCCCGGAGTATGGCGAGATCGCGCAACGCTACGGAGCGGCCCTTTCGGTGTGCGGCCACGTGCACTACAGGAGGCGCCTTTCCCGCGGCCAGACGCTCTTCGTCTGTCCTTGCCTGGGCTACGTGGGCGAATGGCCGGCCCCCGCGGATCCGGAGAAGGAGATCGCCGAGACGCTCCAGGTGTTCGAGCTGGGCCCCAAGGGCGCGGTTCCCATGCCCTGGGTGACCTGAACAGCCGCGGTGCCGCGCAACGCTGGAATACGACAGGATAACAGGATTCCCAGGATCGACAGGATTAACAGGACCGCGCATCGCTGGAATACGACAGGATAACAGGATTTCCAGGATCAACAGGATCGTGCAACGCGCCTGCGGGAGCGGCCGGAGGGGAACGAAAGGCCGCTTGCGCAGCGTGGCCGCCGGCGAGGAGACCGTTGCCTATCGCATGAGTCCGGGGTATGATCCCGGGAAACCCCCGGAGGAACATTCCTTGACGTCCGCTCCCGCAGAATCCCATGCCGATACGCCCTTCGCTTCCCGGTCCAAGCTGTCCATTTTCGCCGGTTACTACAGGCCCCACATGCGGCTCTTCCTCCTCGACCTGGGCTGCGCCTTCCTCATCTCCCTCATCGACCTGGCCTTTCCCCTGGTGTCCCGCTATTCCCTTCAAAGCCTCATACCCGACAAGGCCTGGGGCACCTTCGTCCTTGTCATAGGCCTGGCCGCCGCCGGCTTCGCCCTCAGGGCGGGCCTCCACTACATCGTCACCTACTGGGGCCACGTCCTTGGGGTGAAGATGGAGACGGACATACGCAGGGACCTCTTCGTCCATCTCCAGAAGCTTTCCTTCCGCTTCTACGACCAGACGAGGACGGGGCACCTCATGTCCCGGGTGGTGAGCGACCTGTTCGAGGTGGTGGAGCTGGCCCACCACGGCCCCGAGGACCTCTTCATCTCCCTGGTCACCCTGACCGGCGCCTTCATAGCCATGACCCTGATCTGGTGGCCCCTGGCCCTCATCCTGGCGGTGTTCGTCCCCTTCGTGGTGGTCTTCACCGTGCGCCGCCGCAAGGCCCTCTCCGAAGCGTCCATGGAAGTGAAGAAGAAGACGGCGGGGATAAACGCCAACCTGGAGAGCAGCATCTCCGGCGTCCGCCTGACCAAGGCCTTCGCCAACGAGGACTACGAAGTCGAAAAGTTCCTGGAGGGAAACCGGCGGTACCGGGAAGCCCGGAGCAGCTACTACAAGTCCATGGGGATCTTCCACGGCGGAATGGAGTTCGCCACCTCAATCCTCAACGTGATCGTGATAGGCCTGGGCGGGTATTTCGTCATGAGGGGATCCATGGACTACGGGGACCTCCTCGCCTTCACCCTCTACGTCGCCGCCTTCCTCCAGCCCATAAAGCGCCTGGTATCCTTCTTCGAGCAGTACTCCGTGGGCATGGCGGGCTTCGAGCGCTTCATCGAGCTCATGCGGGTGGAGCCCGAGATACGGGACAAGCCCGGGGCCCTGGAGCTTGGGGCGGTGAAGGGGGAGCTGAGGTTCAAGGACGTCAGCTTTTCCTACGATCCCGACGTGGCTGTCCTCGAGCACCTGGACCTCGAGGTCGGGGCGGGGAGGAAGGTGGCCATCGTGGGGCCCTCCGGCGGAGGGAAGACGACCCTCTGCATGCTCATACCCCGGTTCTACGAGATCGAGGCGGGATCCATCACCCTGGACGGCACGGACATACGGGACATCCGCCTCTCCTCCCTGCGGGGAAAGATCGGCATAGTCCAGCAGGATGTATTCCTCTTCGCCGACACGATCCGGGAGAACATCCGCTACGGCCAGCTGGACGCCACGGAGGAGCAGATCATCCAGGCGGCGAAGCGGGCCAACATCCACGATTTCATCGTCGGGCTCCCCGCGGGCTACGACACCTTCGTGGGAGAAAGGGGCGTCCTATTGTCCGGCGGGCAGAAGCAGAGGATAAGCATAGCAAGGATATTCCTCAAGAATCCCCCCATCCTCATCCTGGACGAGGCTACCAGCGCCCTGGACACCGCCACGGAGCTGGCCATCCAGAGATCCCTGGAGGAGCTCATGAGGGGGAGGACGAGCCTGGTCATAGCCCACAGGCTCTCCACCATCAGGGACGCAGACGAAATCGTCTACATCGACGACGAGGGGATCCGAGAGCGGGGAAGCCACGGGGACCTCATGGCCGCCGGCGGTCGCTACGCCGACCTGTACGGGGCCCAGTTCGGCATGCTGGGCGGGGCGCTCGTTGACGGGACCTTCCCCCGGATGATACTCAAGTAAGCATGATCAAAACGGAGGTCGCGATGAAGCGCCTTACCTTTGCGTTCGTCCTCGCAGTCCTGGCGGCGGGAATCGCCTTCGGCCAGGAACTCCCTCCCCAGCCCAAGTTTTCCATGTGGAACCGGGGGAACTTCTACTTCAACTTCCACGACATGACCACGGGCGTCGGCCCGGATTGGATGGGCGGGGACCAGGGAGTGTACAACTACCTCAACTTCAGCTGGAACTGGAAGGAAGTGGGCTGGACCATGACCATGCAATGGGACGGGGACGACTGGCTCAAGGCTCCCAACCTCAGGGACTACAGCGCCGCCTTCGCCCTCTTCAAGGGAAAGCTCCGGCTGGACATGGGGAAGGTGTGGCACGACGGCTACCGCTTCGCCAACTTCGACGCCACGGGCTTTTCCACCCGCGTGGCCAACGGGACGACGGGCATCCTCGCCCGGATATATCCGCTCCCCGGCCTTTCCATAGGCGCCTTCCTCCCCGTGGACGTGGCGTCCACGGCCTTTTCGGCCACCTTCGCGGACCTGAACCTGGGAGCCGAGCTCATGCTTGGGGACAGGACGGTGATACGCGCCTCCTACAGGATGGAGGAGATCGCCGACGCGAAGGACGCGACCCTGAAGAACAAGGAGCTCGCCGTAGGCGTGGGCCTGATAAATAGACTGGACTACCAGCTTTTCGTCGGATACCGCTACGCCGACGCCGCCAATGAGCACGACCTCCTTCTGGACGGCTACTACAAATTCCCCGCCTTCATCCTGCGGGCCTTCGGGGACCTGAACTACAGGAACGGGACTATCCTTTTCGGCGTCAAGCTCAACGGGGAATACGAATTCCTGGGCATCCCCCTCTTCGCGGGCGCCACGGCGGCCTACCATCTGGGGGACTACTTCAACTGGTATGTGAACGAACTGTCCACCACCGCCTACCTGCGCTACGATTTCGGCGGAGGCTCATCGGTCCAGATCGGCTCGGACCTCATATTCAGGACTCCGCCCATGATCATCAGGCTGAACGCCGCCTACACGATCGCCTTCTAGCCCGCGCGGAGAGCCGCGTCGCCCAACCCGATCGGTCGCATAACGCTTTGGAGCGCATAACGCGTTGTGCGGCCTATCTCGACGGGTCGAGGGCCGTGATGCCCGGCAGGGACAGGCGCTCCAAATACTCAAGGAAGGCCCTGGGTCCCTTCGAAAGATGGAGGCCCGGGCCCACAAGCCCGGAATACTGCTTTTCCTCTTCGCTGCACACCACGGTGAGCGTGGCGTCGCACAACGCGTCGTGCAGGGCCTTGAGGTGGGGCGGGCGGCGCGCGCCGCTATCCGACGACCGCTCCAGGCACCCGGCCGACCCGCCTGCCTCCCCCTTTGCCTCCCGGAGGCGGGAAAGGACCTCTT
>JBFLXC010000053.1:0-17146 GCA_040757435.1 Spirochaetota bacterium
ATCCCTAATCTCATTGACGAAATTCGCCGGAAGTATCATATGGCATCCTGTGCACACCACGCCGTGAACAGGAACGACGCCTACGCCCTTCTTGTTCCGGATTATACGCTCAAGCTTGAACAGGATATCCTTGCCTATTCCGTCGGAGACTTCGGCCTCCTTAGCACGGAGTCCGGAGATCGCAGCCTCCTTCTCAACCCTCTGCTCGTCGATCGCGGCGCTTTTATCCTTGATCTCCTGCTCCAACATGGCAATGCCGCCGTCGGTCTTCTGGAGTTCCTCTTCCAATTCCGCGAACGCCCTCTCCTCCTGCTGGATATCCTTGCGGAGGTTCTGCTCTTTTTCCGTCGCGTCCCGGATTTCCTTGTTGATCGCCTCGTATTCCCTCTGGGTGGTTATTCCGTCCATCTGCTGCTCGGCTTTTTCCCGGGCCATTTCGGCCTCCGCGAGGGCCTGCCGCAGGTCCTTGACCAATTGTTCAGACTTCCTGAACGATTCGTCTTTCTCGGAGAAGGTTTTCTTCAGCCTTGACAGCATTTCGTTCTGGGCTTCGATAGTCTTGGGCAGGAGGTGGATCTCCTCCTCCAAGGCTACCCGTTCGCTCAGGATCTCCTGATATGTCTTCAGTTTTTCAAGCATTTCCATGGTGGTCATATCGTACCTCTTTAGTGGTCCATATAATCTCGGAGCTTTTGGCTCCTCTTGAAGTGCCTCAGTTTTTTCAGCGCCTTCGCCTCGATCTGGCGGATCCGCTCCCTAGTGACATTGAAATACAGCCCCACTTCCTCAAGGGTGAGGGAGTAGCCGTCGTCCAGGCCGAAACGCATGCGCAAGACTTCCTGCTCCCGGGGAGGAAGCGTGGAAAGCACCATCTTTATCTGCTCCTGCAGAAGCTTGTAGTCGGTTTGGATCGAAGGATTTTCTATTTCCTTGTCCTCTATGAAGTCGCCAAGGAGGGAATCCTCATCCTCGCCGATCGGGGTTTCGAGGGAAATGGGCTCCCTGGCAACGTTCTTGACGCTCTTCACCCGGGAAACCGGCCAGCCGAGTTGCCCTGCTATCTCATCGTCCGTCGGCTCCCTGCCTAGCTTCTGCATGAGTTGCCTGGACTCGCGCACTACCTTGTTTATCTGTTCGATCATGTGCACGGGCACGCGGATGGTCCGCGCCTGGTCTGAAATGGAGCGGGTTATTGCCTGCCTGATCCACCAGGTCGCATAGGTGGAAAATTTATAGCCCTTTCTGTACTCGAACTTTTCAACCGCCTTTATAAGGCCTATGTTGCCCTCCTGGACCAGGTCGAAAAAGTGGAGGCCGCGGTTGGTATATTTTTTCGCTATGGATACCACAAGCCTGAGGTTGGCCTTTATCAGCCTGTCCTTCGCGCTCTTCATCATCTTCCTGCCCCGGTTTATGTCCTTGGCCATGGAAATGATGTGGTCGCATTCAGCCTCGAAGGCGAGCTCAAGTTCCTTGAGTTTCTTTTCCGTCACCTGGAGCTGGCGGATCTTTTCCTTAATTTCCTCGGAAGGAAGTCCGAGCTGGCTTTCGATGGCTTCCCGCTTTTCCTTGATCGTCAGGTTGCGCCCGAGAATCCTCAGGTCCCTGAGGGAGGCGATCTGGAGTATGCGCTGAATCCTGTCTTGCTCGCGCCGGTATTTGTTGATCTTTTTCGCCGCGTTGATGAATTTTTCGGAGAAGGCGCTGATTTCCTCAGGATGGATCTCCGTTTCCTTCACTCGGACTAAAAGCTTCTCACGACGCTGAACGAGCTCACCGTCGGAAAAGATATCCCCTCCCTTGGAGATGACCTTCTTCTTCATATCCACGTACTCGCGGAGTTCCTGGAGGCTGTCCCGGATTATGTCCCGGTAGAACTGGTTGAGCCTTCGGCGTTCCGCGATTTTCTCCGTGTTTTCCTTTCTCTGGCCCGAGGAATCCTTGCTCTCCTTCCTCAAGGCCTTGACGGTCAGGAGGTGGAACTCAGGGATCAGCATTCCCGACTTCCGGAGGATCGCCTTTATTATCTCCTCCCCGTCCTCCATCATCTTGGAGAGCTCCACCTCCTGCTCGGCGGTGAGGAGGTGCTCCTTGCCGATCTCGTAGAGGTAAAGGCGGATCGGATCGTCGCTTCCGGTTTCCTTGGAATTGTTTACAAGCTTTTTGTTCTCCAGCTCTTTTTTCAGGGTCTGCTCATCCTCTATCTGGACATCCTCTTCCTCCAGCTGGATGTTGTGGTTTTCCAGCAAGGCCAGGATGGCGTCAATCTTTTCCGAGTTGAGCACCGATTCGGGCAAGAAATCAGAAAGCTCGTCGAAGCTTATGGATTTCTTTTCCTTCGCGTATTCCAGGAGTTTCGCAATGGCGGGGTCGAGTTCAACATCACTCATCGACTTCACCTTTCAATCGGGAGATTTCTTTATCTAAGGTCATTTTTCTCTTCATCAGTTCCAAAAGCTCCAGGCCCTCGCCCTTCTGGTCCCCGCCCGAGGGCATATCCCCTTCCCGCTTCGCCGAGGCCTTCGCTATTTCCATTGTAAGCCTTAACCGCTCTTTTTCCAGTCTCCGGATCTTGAAACGGCTTATGCCGTCCTTCACTACCCTATCGATATCGAGATCCAGCTCCCCGGAAGCCGCGACGGAAACGACAAAGCGCCGGACCGATGCATCCCCAAGCGAAGGAAGAATGGAGGCTGTTTCCCAGATTCCATTCTGCGAGGCTTCCAAAAGGGCGGAGAAAATATCCCGGGCGCGGGGATCGTCGAAATCGTCTGGGTTGATCGCCTCCTGCACCGAGGGGAAAAGCTCAGGCTTGAGGAGCACCGCGGTCATGAAGAAGTAATCCGCCGTGCGGGCTATGCCAGCTTTCTGGGCTGGACCGGTCCCCTCCGCCTGACGTGGCGGATGACGCTGGTCCGGCGCCGTGGCCTTGACGTAATCGGCGAGAAGCGCTGTAGGATTTATTCCCAATCTCCTTCCGACGATCTCGAGGAAGCCGTTTTTCTTTACCTCGGTACCCAAGGCGTCGAGATAGGGATATAAAAACGACGAAGCCCTGGATTTGCCTTCCACCGTAGTCATGTCGAAAAGTTCCTCGGCCCGTCGGATTAAAAATTCCCCGCTACTTATACTGTAATCGGGAATCTTTTTCAATGCGTCAACTCCAGATTTCTCAAGAATTTCCGATGCATCCTTGCCTTCCGAGACCAGCACCACCGCCGCGCTGAGACCCGCGGCCTCAGCGATGGCGCAGGCACGCTCCGCGGCCTTTTTGCCCGCTTGATCGCTGTCGAAGCAGAGGAGCAACCGTTCAGCCCTGCGGGCTATCGCCTGGGCTTGCCGCGATGTGAACGCCGTGCCCAGGGGCGCCACGGCGTATTCCACTCCCGAGGCATGGAAGGAGATCGCGTCCATGTATCCTTCGCAGACCAGGGCCTTGCCCTCCGTTTTCATGGCTTGGGCGGCCTTGTCCAGGGCGAAGAGGTTTTCCTGCTTCCGGAAGACCAGGGTGTCCGGGGAGTTGATGTACTTTGGCCCGTCGCCATGGATGAGCCGGCCGCCGAAAGCGATGTACCTACCCCGCTGGTCGACGATGGGGAAGATTATCCTATCGGCGAAGAGGGGAAAGCGGGGATTCCGGGAGGCGAACAATCCCGAACGGGAGAGGAATTCCGCTGAGTAGCCTTTGCCAGACAAGAAACGGAAGAGCCAGGTTAGGTCGGCGGGGGCGTAGCCCAGGGAAAAGGCTTCGATTGTTTTCTCCGGTATGCCCCTTCGCAGGAGGATGGATTTCGCCTCCTTCCCCGATTCGTGGTTCATGAGAAGCCAATGGAAGGTTGCGGCGAGCTTTTCGTTCAAGGCAAGGAGGCTTGACCTTTCCTTTTCCTCCTTGTCATCCCTTTCGGTCCAGGCGCCGTCCCGGGCTGGAATCTTGATGTCCACCCTCTCAGCCAGTTCCTCAACGGCTTCGAAAAAACTAAGCTTGTCGGTCTCCATCAGGAAGTCAATTATCGAGCCTCCCTTTTGGCAGCCGAAGCAATAAAACAATCCCCGCTGGTCGTCCACGGAAAAGGAAGGAGTCTTTTCGGCGTGGAATGGGCAAAGTCCCCACCATTTCCCGCCTTTCCGCGTCAAGCGCAACTTTTCTTGATAGAGGGATATGAAATTTGTCTTCGCCAGGATGTCGCTGAGGAGGCTTTCGGAAATTCTACCCATGGTCCCTCAATATCCTTTGACGGGAATCGAATCCTGTCGGTGCTCGTCGAAACTTGAAGAGAACCTGTGGCTCCCCGCATCGGCATCTTCCAGCCTGAAATAAAGATACTTACTTTTCGGCGGATCCATTGCCGCCTTGAGGGAAACAATGCCGGGATTCGAAATAGGTCCTGGAGGCAGTCCCCGGACCCTGTAGGTGTTGTAGGGATCCTTGATTTCCAGATCAGAAAAATAGACTACCTTTGGATGGGGTTTCCCCAACTTCTCCGTGATGATGTATACCACTGTAGCGCAGGACTGGAGGGGCATGCCTAGGCCTAGGCGGTTGGCGAAAACGGAAGCCATGAGCGGCGCTTCTTCCGGCTTTCTGAATTCCCGCTCCACGATGGAAGCCAGAGTGACGAGGGAGAGCAGGTCCTGCGGAGTCTTTCCTGATGGCCAGCCTAAGGAAGCGAGGCGGTCGAAGAAATTGTCCGTCATTCTGCCCAAGACTTCCTCCGCCGAGGCGCCCTCTGGAAACTCGTAGGTGTCGGGGAAGAGGAAGCCTTCAAAGCCTTGCGAGGGAATGCCCATTTCTTGTGCAAGGCGGACATCTGTGACAGCGGCGGTAAAGTCCTCGATACGCACCACTCCGGCCTGGTCTAGGATGCGTCCTATCCTCGACAGCGTTGCGCCTTCAGGTATCGTAACCTTGACGGATGAAACCCTTCCTTCCGAAAGGATGCGGATGAGTTCTCCGAGCCTTGTATTTCCTTGGATGCGGTAGGTGCCGGCTTTTATTGAACGTTCCTTCCCAAGGATCCTCAAGGCAGTCCGAAAAAGGAGCGGAGATGTTATAAGTTTATTTTCTGAGAGTATTTCCGATACCTTCGAAGCAGAGGCCCCCGGAGGGATCACAATCCTTGCGCTGCTCGCGTCCCGCACCGGGGGTCGGAAAAGCGTGACCAAGAGAAGTCCTGCGAAAAAGGCGGCCAGGGCAAGGCTTGGAAAAATTATCCTCAACCTCACAGAGTGCCGCCTTCGCCGTCATCATCGGGAAGAAAATATTTCCCAGCTGCCCTTCGCGACAGGATTCGCTGGACGATGCTTTCGGGGCTGTGGAGAAAACCTTTGCCAATCCCAGGGCAGTGTTTGGCTTCTTCCCTCCAGGAGGTTTCGCTGGAGACGATTTCTTCCCAGAACGGGTATGTCCGGCATTGGACAGGCCTGGCTTCATAGGCGGAACAGCGGCCCTCGACCAAAAGGATACAGTCGAAGCCTTCCTTCTCGGAAAGGCTGACCGCCCTTCCCTCTCCGATGTCCACGGCTATGCAGTAGGTTTGGATGAAGACTTCCCTGGACAGGGCGAAGGCATCGGCCAGCCTTTGTATGTCCTCTTCGCTCAGCCAAACATAGCCGGGAGATCCCGTGCAGCATCCTCCGCATTGGACGCAAGAAAATCGAAGACCTGAATTCTCGGCTTCTTTGAACATCGTCACCTGCCATGCAACAGTAAAAAACCTCCTCGAAGCGAGGAGGTTTTTGGGGAGAGAAGGATTTGAACCTTCGAAGGCGTAAGCCAACAGATTTACAGTCTGCCCCCTTTGACCACTCGGGAATCTCCCCAGGAAGGGCATAAAAGCGCTCGAGCCATCTCCCGGAATCGAACCGGGGACCCCGAGATTACAAGTCACGTGCTCTGCCAACTGAGCTAAGATGGCCTGCAACGGATGGGACTATAGCGGATTGGGCTGGCGTGCGTCAATAGGAGAAGGGAAAAACCTTCCGTTCCACTCCGCAGGGTGTATGGAGGCGGGATGGATGTCCACAAGGCTGAGGGCAAGGTATCCTTCCGCCACCCTTGCATGGTCCGCAGAGGCATCGGGGCTTCTTTCGTGCCTTCCATCGGATAGAAAGCAGTATGTGTAGCCATCGGCTCCTTCGAAACACTTGAGGTTGTCGTAGTATGTATTCCTTCCCGGGACGGCCCAGACCCCGCTCAAATCCTCCTTGGCCGATGAAGGTCCATTCACGTTGATGAAAGTCCCAGGCTTCCACACCGCCTTCAGTCCCTCCAAGTGCCTTGCCACGAAGGAGGCGCAGGCTCTGTAGTCCAGCGGAGGAGTATAGGAGGCACAGGACACAGCTATGGATGGAATGCCGGCCAAGGCCGCCTGGCGCGCCGCTCCGCAGGTGCCGGAATATATGATGTCCGTGCCTAGGTTGGGTCCTCTGTTGATACCCGACACCACCATGTCGGGCCTCTCCTTGAGGATGCCAAGGCCTGCCACGATGACGCAGTCAGCCGGAGTTCCCGAGCAGCTGTATACCCTTTCCGAAAGCAGGCGTACCTTCGTGGGATGCTTGAGGGTCATGGCATGGGAAACTCCTGACCTCTCCTTGTCGGGTGCTATGACAGTCACCTCATGGGGCTTCCCATCGGTCCCCATGGCGGATTTTAGGTATTCCACCAGGACCGAAAGCCCGTCAGCGTCTATTCCATCGTCGTTGGTGACAAGAATTTTCATATCCGAGAATGTATAGAAGCCTGGGAAAGTCGACAAGCCTCCCGGCAATCAAAGAAGGCGGGAGCCTCCGTTTATCTCCGTCTCGAAGACGGCGGCCTTGAAACCGAAAATCCTTTCATACTCATCCAGACGCTTCCTGTACTCGTCCATTGCGGACTTCTTCATCACAGAGACGATGCATCCGCCGAATCCCGGCCCTGTCATGCGGGAACAAAGGACGCCATCCACTTCAAGGGAACGCTTAACCAGCCAGTCTACCTCGGGACAGGATATCTCATAATGGTTGCGCAGAGAGGCATGTGATTTGTTGAGAATCCTGCCAAAGCTCGCGGCGTCCTGGCGTGAGAGGGCTTCCTCAGCCTCAAGGACACGCGAAACCTCCTCGACCACATGGATGCACCGTCGCCTCATGCTCTCGGGAAGCACTCCCATCAAGTCGTCCAGGTCGGACATTTTCACATCCCTGAGCGTCTTGGAATGCCGGGGCGAGATGTAGGCCAGGCACTTCCTGCAGTCCTCGCTCCTTTGTCTCAGCTCGGCCTCAGTGGAAATCCGAGGCACCTTGGAATCCGTCAGCACCAGGTTCCACTCCTCATCCAAGAACTGCACGGCTCGACGCCGTGGAGGATTGCGAAGGTCGATCAAGGAAAGGGATCGTGCGCCGGGAGATACGCCGGCGAGGTAATCGTAGATGGGTACGGGTTTGTCGAGGAATAGGGATTGGGCCTTGCATGCGGCCTCCGCGAGTTCCTCATTCTTAAGGGGAAGCGAAAATAGAGCCTTCAGGGCGGCGGCGGAGGCAAGATTGATCGCCGCGGTGATGCCAAGCCCCAAGCCGGGGGGGATGTTTCCCCCGATAGTGACGTTGAGGCCTTTGCCTTGGAATTCATACAGACGCGATAGATATTCGTACTGCGACTTGAAATGGTTCGCCCAACGGTCTTCGCGCTTGAATTTCAAGGAACCGGCAGTGGCGCGCTTCCTCTCTCCGAGATCCGCTGCCAGAAAACGCATGGACGAATCTTTCCGCAAGGAGACGGCGACCCGCATTTCGTAGGAAACCGAAGCGATAAGAACTAGGCCTTCGTTCGAAGCAGTGTGTTCCCCCAGGAGCTTAACCGTAGCGGGAGCGGAGGCTACGCAGGCCGGCGGAGTCTCGTACTCTGTCTGGTGGACCACTTGGATATCTTTCATCGAACCTTCTTCGGTACTGCAGGATGGACGAACGCAAATCGGCCGGCCGCCCGTTCAGTCTACAATACTTATCGCTGGGGTTCAACAAAAAAAACGCAATAATAGATAAGGAAATTCCCTCGCTGGCCAATCGGGTATGAGCGATATGCGATTCGAACGCATGACCTTCGGCTCCGGAGGCCGACGCTCTATCCAGCTGAGCTAATCGCCCGAGTGACGGTGCGCATACTAGTACGGTTTAGCGCGCCTCGTCAAGCTGACAGGCCAATCCTGCGGGCAATCCTAGACTTTCCCTGGTCCTATGGTGTTCTATAATGCCCATGGACACTCTTCTCCTCGCCTCTTCCTCGCCCCGCAGGAAGGATCTTTTGGCTCTCCTGGGAATACCTTTTATCACAATCCATCCGGAGATAGACGAATCGGTCTTCGACCATTTTCCCCCGGACCGAAGGGTAGTCGCCTTGGCGGAAAGGAAGGCCGACCAGGGCCGCCGCCTGTACCGCGACTCTTCCCCTCCTGCCGCCGGCCCGAAGTTCATCCTCGCCGCGGATACGCTCGTGGCCCTTCCCAGCGCGGAGGGCTGGGAAGTGATCGGCAAGCCGGAATCCGCCGATCAAGCCGCCGATATGCTCGCGCGGCTCCAGGGAAGGACCCAGGAAGTCTATACCGGGATTTGCGTCGAAAGCCTCGCCTCCGGGGCAAGGCACCTGTCCCTTTCCCGCTCCTTCGTCACCTTCGCGCCCATGGGCGGAAAGGAAATACGCACATACGTTGAAACCGGGGAATGGAAGGGGGCGGCGGGAGCATACAGGATACAAGGATGGGGATCCTGCTATATAGAATCGGTTGAGGGCTCCCCCTCCGGGGTCATGGGCTTGCCATTGCGCGAGCTTTATGGCATTCTTTCCGACGCAGGCTTCGATTTCGGCTCCTAGCCGGAAGACCTGCGAACCCGGCGCGTCGACGCCGGGCATCTTCCGTCCGCCATGTTCCCGCTTCGCGCAGGAACCGGCGGATCGAGACATAGCGAAGGGGATCGGAACAATTCCGATCACGGGAGGAACACGTGGCAGTCGTTACCATGAAAAACCTGCTTGAATCCGGCGTGCACTTCGGCCACCAGGTCAAGCGCTGGGATCCCAGGATGAAGAAATTCATCTTTGCCGAAAGAAATGGGATCCACATCATCGATCTTCAGAAGACCATCCAGGCGATCAAGGACGCCTACGACGCAGTCCAGAAAGTCGTCGGCTCAGGGAAATCCGTCCTCTTCGTAGGAACCAAGAAGCAGGCCCAGACGGCAATCCAGAAGGAAGCGGAGCGCAGCGAACAATTCTACGTGAACAACCGCTGGTTGGGCGGCATGCTTACCAACTTTTCAACTATCAAGAAGTCGATCCAGCGCCTCAAGAAAATCGAGAGGATGGAAGTGGATGGAACGTTCGAGAGCCTCACGAAGAAAGAAATCGCAAGCCTCCAGAAGGAAAAGATCAAGCTTGAGAAAAACCTCGGTGGAATAAAGGAAATGAAGGACCTGCCTGGTATCCTCTTCATCGTGGACACCAGGAAGGAAGCCATCGCGGTCGCCGAGGCCCAGAGGCTTGGCATCCCCATTGTCGCGGTGGTGGACACGAACTGCAATCCCGAAGGCATCACCTATCCGATACCCGGCAACGACGACGCCATCCGCTCCATCAGCCTCTTCACCCAGATCATCGCCAACGCTGTCGTGGAAGCCGGAGCTTCCGAGGGGCTCAAGATCATCGAAAGCCTTCCCGCCGAAGAAACCGAGGAAGTGGTGACCGACGCGGTGAAGAAAGAAGAGGAAGAAGTCGAAGTCGATATCGACACGTACGCCGCCCGGGTGGATGCTCCTGCCGCCTCCTCCGAGGAGCCCGAGGCCGAAGCCTCCCCCATCATCGACGAAGACAAGCTCTACGACGTGAAATAAGGAGTCCAGCATGGAAATCAAAGCTACGGATATAAAGAATCTCCGGGAGAAGACCGGAGCTGGAATGATGGATTGCAAGAAAGCGCTGGTAGAGGCTGAAGGCAACTTCGCCGCGGCGGAGAAGCTTCTCCGCGAGTGGGGCATGGCGGGAGTTGAGAAGCGCTCCGGCCGGGCCACCAACGAAGGCAGGATATTCTTCGCCGAAAACTCTTCGGGCTTGGCGGTGGTGGAAATCGCCTGCGAAACCGACTTCGTCGCCAAGAACGATGATTTCATAGCCTCGGGCGCAAAGATCGCGCAGAAGGCCTTGGAGAAGAAGGCTGCCTCCGGAGACGTCGAGCTGGAAGAAATGGTCAAGGAAATCGCCTCGGTCATCAAGGAAAACATAGCCTTGAAAAGGGTCCGTTATTTCGCGGCCAAGACCGGGGAATACCTGCACCATTACATGCACGGCGAAGGAAAGCTTTTCGTTGTCGTACGCGCCGCATCTCCGAATGCGTCGACCTTCGAGAACGCCGAGGTCCAGGGTTTTGTGCACGACATCGCCCTCCACGTAGCGGCCTTCAACCCAATGTTCCTTGACCAGAGCAAGCCTGAAGCCTCCTGGGTGAAGGAGCAGCAGGAAATCTTCGCCAAACAGGTGGAGCTGGACGAGAAGATGGCCAACAAGCCCGCCAAGGTGATCGAGGGAATCTTGGCCGGAAAGCTCAAGAAACTCATGGCCGAGGTTTGCCTCATGGACCAGGGTTTCGTGAAGGATGAGAAAATGACGGTCGCCGCAGCCCTCTCCGCAGTCAAGAAGGCTACCGGAACGGATTTCGCCATCGTCGAATATACCTACCTCAAGGTTGGCGAAGCGGTCTGAGCGCAGCTTCGCGGACCTTCGGGGCCGGCCGCCTAAGGGCAGGCCGGCCCTTGGGTTTGGAGGAGCGCGTTGAACACGCAAAAGGGGGAGAACCATGGAATCGGTCAAGTCGGTCTGCGAAGAACGGATGAAGAAATCCATCCAGGCGTTAAGGGATGAATTCAGCGGCGTCCGTACAGGGCGGGCATCCCCAGCCCTCCTGGATAAAATCCGGGTTGATTATTATGGGCAGAAATCCCCGCTTTCCCAGGTTGCCACGGTCTCGGTCCCCGAGGCGAGGCTCATAGTCATCCAGCCCTGGGACAGGGCTCTTTTTTCCGAAATTGAAAAAGCCATCCTCAAGTCTGAGTTGGGCCTGAACCCCTCCAACGACGGAAAGGTCATACGAATAGCGATCCCTCCCCTCACGGAGCAACGGCGCAAGGAATTGGCGAAAACCGCCAAGGCCATGGCCGAGCAATCCAGGGTGGCTGTGCGCAATATCCGTAGGGACGGCTTGGAGGACCTCAAGAAGCAGCTTGCAGCAGGTGGCGTGGCTGAAGACCTGATCAAGAAGGAAGAGGACGAGCTCCAGAAGCTCACGGACCACTACATAGCCCAAATCTCCAAGGTTCTGGAAGAAAAAGAAAAAGAAATCATGGAAGTATGAGGGATCCTCGTTATCCGGCACATGTCGCCATCATCATGGACGGCAACGGCCGATGGGCTACCGCGCGGTCCCTGCCTAGGACCGAGGGGCATAGGCAAGGCCTAGGCGCCGCCAAGCGGATAGTCAAGGCCGCGAGTTCCCTTGGGATATCCTTTCTGTCCCTCTATACTTTTTCAACGGAAAACTGGAAAAGGACCCAGGAAGAGGTCAGCTTCTTGATGAACCTCATCCTGGGCCATTTATCTGCGGAACTTGACTTCTACAGGGAAAACCGCATCAGGGTCGTCCACTCCGGAAGAAGGGAGGATCTTTCACCCCGGTTGCTGGATGAGATAGACGCTGTCGCCAGGGATACCGCGGGATACGATGGCCTTACGGTCAATCTTGCCATCAACTACGGTGGAAGGGATGAGATTATCCGCGCCTTTCACCGCCTCGGGCACAAAGGCGCAAGCCTCAATCCCGGAGGCGCGGAAGGAGATATGGAGGAGGCGATCCGCCTTTGCCTGGACAATCCTGAGATTCCCGATCCCGACCTGATCATCAGGACCGGAGGAGAGCAGAGGCTGTCAAATTTCCTATTATGGCAGTCAGCCTATTCCGAACTTTATTTCTGCGACACCCTTTGGCCGGATTTCGGCGAATCCCACTTTGTCAAAGCCCTGGAGAACTATGCTGGCAGGGAAAGAAAATTCGGCGGCGTGAAGTGAAAAAGAACACTTCCCAGCGGCTGTTGGTATTCTTCATAGGAGTCCCGGCTTTCGTAGCCGTCGTCCTTTATGCGTCATTCGCTCGGAATATCGCCCTCGTCGCCTTGGTGGCCTTCATCCAGTACGCGTCGGTTCGGGAGGCTTCGGGTCTGTTCTCCGCCCGGGGAATCAAGGTGAGGCCTATGTTCCTCAGCCTCGCCGCCATTGGCTCGAGCGCCGCGGCCTACGTAAGTTCCTTCGCCCGGCCCTTGGGCCTAGGCGGATTCCTTGAGGTCCAGTATGCCTACGCCTTGGCGGTCACAACGCTCCTTCTAGGCAGCTACGCCTTTTCCCGCAAGAGCAGCTTCGGCTCCATCCTTTCTTCCCTCTCGGCTGAGTTGTTCATCTTCGTCTACTGCGGATTGTTCGCTTCGTTCTTTGTGTTCATCACCTCGGGTTTCCAGTACCCGAAGCAGGCGATATTCACCTTTACCCTCATGACATTCGGCAACGACAGCCTGGCCTGGCTGGCCGGCGTCACCCTGGGACGTAGAAGGGAATTGGTGGACGTTTCCCCAGGGAAAAGCCTGGCGGGGTTCATAGGAGGATTCCTAGGCTCCTTGGCCGCCGGGGCCCTCTCCTTTGTCCTATTCCGCTCGGCAGGAGCCCCTTCCCTTCCCGCGGCCCTTGCTTTGGGAACCTTCATGGGCGTAGGAGTGATTACCGGCGACCTTGTGGAATCTGCCCTCAAACGCTCCGCGGGGGTCAAGGATTCCAGCGCCCTCGTCCCTGGACGGGGAGGAATCCTGGATTCCTTCGACAGCCTGATTTTCACTGCTCCCCTGTTTGTCGTGGCATCCTTGCTCCTTGGTCTGTTTTCCCACGGGGCGTGAACCACCATGGCCGCGAAACCTATCATCATCCTCGGCCTCTCGGGATCCATTGGGCGGCAAGCCCTGGAGTGCGTTGAAAAGGCCAACCAGGAGAAGCCTGGAACTTATGAGATAGCCGGGGCCTCCGCCCATCGCAACCAGGAATCTCTCTTGGCGTTGAAGGCGAAATACCCAAAGGCCATCCTTGCCCTTTCGGGACGAGAGGAAGCCGATCCCGCGGTCGCCTTCTCCGGCGACCAGGCTATCCGCGACCTTCTCCGGGAAACCGATGCGGCCATGGCGCTCAACGGCATCATGGGCTCCGACGGACTCAAGGCATCCTACTACGCCCTGGAGACGGGAAAGCACCTTGCCTTGGCGAACAAGGAATCGGTGGTCATGGGATATTCGCTCCTGGAGGAGATGGCGGTCAGGCAAGGCCTTGACATAGTGCCCGTCGACTCAGAACACGCCGCCCTTTTCCAGCTGGTACGCAGGATCGGTCCTTCCTCGATCCAAGAACTCTGCATAACCGCCTCGGGCGGTCCTTTCAGGGATATGCCTCTGGAGAGCCTTGCCGGCATCACGCCCGACCAGGCGGCGGCCCATCCGGTGTGGAAGATGGGGAGGAAGATCAGCATCGATTCGGCGACCTTGGCCAACAAAGGCTTGGAACTGATAGAGGCGGCGAGGCTGTTCCATGTCCCTGAGTCGAAGGTCAGGGTGCTGATACATCCCCAGAGCATTGTCCACGCCCTTGCGAGGAGCCTCGATGGAGCCCTGATAGCCCATATGTCCCCGCCGGACATGCGTCTTCCCATAGAGATCGCCCTCGCTTGGCCCAAGGAGGCACAAAGCCTATTCCCTACCCTCGATCTTGCGGGAAAGAGCTTGAGCTTCTCCGAGCCGGATGACGTAAAATTCCCCATGCTCAGCCTAGCCCGCCATGCCCTGAGGCAGGGAGAGGCGGGAACCGTGGCCTACAACGCGGCGGACGAAGCGGCTGTGGAAGCCTTCGAAGCCGGGAGGATCGGCTTTTTGGATATTCCAAGGATTGTCGCAGGGGTCCTCGAAAAGGATTGGAGCTTCCCATTGTCGGGACTGGGCAGTATCTTCGAATGCGACACCCGAGCCCGAGGGCTTGCGGAGAAATTGATTGGGGAGTTTTTGAGATGACCATTGTCCTTGGCCTCCTGGGCCTTTCCATAGTCATAGTGGTCCATGAGTTCGGACACTACATCGCCGCAAGAATCGTCGGAGTGGAGGTGGAGACTTTTTCCTTAGGTTGGGGGCCGCGTCTTTTTGGAATCACTCGAGGGAGAACCGAATGGAGGCTATCCGCCCTCCCCCTGGGGGGGTATTGCCGCATGAAGGGAGAGGAGGAATTCAAAAGCGCCGTGGAAAAAAAGCTTCCCTTCATACCCAGGGAAAAGGGTTCGTTTTATGGAGCCAATCCCTTCGCGCGAATCTTAATCCTCCTCTCCGGCCCGCTTGCGAACCTGCTCCTCGCCGTGATCCTTTTCTCCTTCGTATCCCTTGTCGGAGTCCGATATCCCACTTCCTCCAACCGGATAATCCTCGCGAGCGAGCTTTCAGGCGCCCAGAATCCCGCCGACCTGGCGGGGCTCAGGACAGGAGACAGGATAATTGCCATAGATTCCGATCCCATAGGCGATTATTCGGACCTTCAGGAAAAAATCGGCCTCAATCCTGAAAAACCCTTAAGCCTCACCGTCGACAGGAATGGGCAAGTCATCTCGGTCCCCGTAACACCCAAGCTGGACAAAAGCACAGGACAGGGCCTCATTGGGATCTATTCCTGGGTTGAGCCGGTGGTTGAGAAGGTAGATCCTTCGGGTTCCGCAGCATTGGCCGGACTGCTTCCCGGGGATGTCATCGTCGCTGTCCAAGGAAGAAGGATCGAACATACCATAGGCCTCATGGCCGCCCTAGCCGAAAGGCCCGAACGCCTGGAGCTCATTGCAAGGAGAAAGGATGCGGAGGCATCCTTCGTCCTTGTCGTATCCTACGAGGGCGGGAACGCCAACCTTGGCATCCAATTCAAGGGGATAGAAAAAACCGAACGTGCGGGCTCGCCGGGCGAAGCCCTGATACTAGGGTTGAAGGAAACCAAGGAAACCCTGTCGACAACCTTGAAGGGCATCGGACTGCTTTTCCGAGGCGTGGATGTCATGAAGGCCGTGTCCGGACCTGCGAGGATCACTTATATTGTAGGGAACGCGGCTTCCGAAAGCCTCAAGGCCGAAGGGCTCGGGGGCCTCCCTCCCATCCTCAGTTTCCTGGCCTTCTTGTCCATTGGCCTATTTATAATGAACCTGCTACCCATCCCCGCCTTGGACGGAGGCCAGATCCTGCTGAGCCTCGCGGAGGCCGTGAAGCGGAGCCCCCTGTCCACCCAGACGATCTACCGGTACCAATTCGTGGGGAGCGCCCTCATCATGGTGCTCTTCGTCCTTGTCACCTTCAGCGACCTATTGTTCTTCGCGGGGAAATGACGACTCCTACCTTCGGTCCCTGTGGTCCATGCCGAAGAATTTAGCGTAGCTGGGCTTGAACCAGATCATGGCTTTTCCGATGGGGCCGTTCCGCTGCTTGGCCACGATAAGCTCAGTCTCGATCTGCTCGGACCTCTGGTCGGCGGTCTTGTTCATCTCGCGCTCCCGGTGAAGGAAGAGGATCAGGTCCGCATCCTGCTCGATCGACCCTGATTCCCTCACGTCCGCAAGGTTGGGCTGCTTTCCCTCTGCTTCCCGCTTGAGCTGGGAAAGGGCCACCACGGGGATCTGCAGCTCCCGGGCAAGGGCCTTCAGGGAGCGAGAAATGGAGGAAATCTGTTCCCACCGCGGAAGGTCCGCGTTCTCGTGGGTTATCAAGGTTATGTAGTCTATGAAGATGATCTTGACCTGGCGCTCGAGGACTAGGCGCCTGGCCATGGTCCTAAGCTCAAGGAGCTTCATGTTGGGCATGTCAACGATATACAGGGGAGCCTCGTAGATCCTGCCGGCGGCATCCATGAGGGATAGAAGATCGGCGCTGCTCAGCCTTCCAGTCCTGATCTTATCCCCCTGGACCTGGGCCTCCGCGGCGATTATTCGGTTCATCAGGGAATGCTCGGACATTTCCAGGGAGAAGAAGGCGGCGGGAGTCCTGCGGTCTATGGCGACGTGGCTTGCGATGGTCAAGGCCAAGGCGGTTTTCCCCACCGAAGGCCTTGCCCCGATGACGATGAACTCCGAATTTTGGAATCCCGAGGTCATGGCATCCAGGTCCGAGAGTCCCGAGGGGATGCCTGAGAATGCGTTCGGGTTGTTGCTCAGTTGTTCGATGGTGGTTATCACCTCGGGGATTAGATCCTTGATCGAATGGTAGGTGGCAGTCTTCCTCGATTGGGTGATTTCGAAGATCTTGGCTTGGATTTCATCCAGGATTATGCCGGTTTCGGTGGTGTCATCCCCGGCCAAGGAGGAAACCTGGGCGGAGAGCTTGATCAAGTTCCGCCTGGTCGCCATCTCTTGGATTATCCGCGCGTAGTACTCGACGTTCGCCGAGGAAGGGGTCGTGGAAGTAAGGTTGGCTATGTATCCCGGCCCTCCCACCTTTTCCAGCGTTCCGGCCTGGCGCATCTCCTCGGTGATGGTGATGATGTCAGCCTTCTGTCCCTTTTCGTTCAAGGCGACGATGGCGGTGAATATCTCGCCGTGGGCATTCTGGTAGAAATCCTCAGCCCGGATGTAGCGGACCACCGTGCCGAGGGCTTCGGGATCCAAGAGAAGGGCGCCGAGGCAGGCCTGTTCCGCCTCCGGGTTGTTGGGAGGAATCTTGTCTTTCAGGGTTTCCTTAGCCATCCGTACCTCTTGAGCGTGGTGAGTATACGATAAACGGAAAGGAGACACCAGCCCGAATCGCCCATGGGGCGAAGCAGGCCGATGCCTCCTTTCTTATGCTTGGGGAAGGGTTCGCTCGGCTATCTCAACCCAGGCGGCCGGCGTTGATCGCCGCTTCGAAAGCCGCGGCCTGCTCTTCCACGGTGGTGGGTTCGGCGGCCTCGACCCTTACCTTCTTTACCCTCTGGCGCTTGGGCTGGTCGTCGCCTTCCGCCTTCTCGGCCTTGACTTCCTGGCCGGCGATGGAGAGGCGGACAGTGGCTTCTTCCTTGTCATAGAGATGGATGACCACTTTGTAG
>JBFLXC010000054.1:0-17111 GCA_040757435.1 Spirochaetota bacterium
AATCGCGAAAGGGGCGCGAATGCCCGATTTCGCGAAAATCCAACCTCGGGCGGCTTGCGGGAAGGAGGGCTTCCGCAAGGGAATCCGGGGCATCAAGGCGAAGGCTCCCAGCATTTTCATGCCGAGAAGCACCATGAACATTCCGGCCAAGCCCGTCACTATCCCCTTCGCGGCGGAAGAAAAATCGAAGGTCTTCCCAAGCATCCCGACAAGGCCGCCCACCAAGGTGTATGAGACAATCCTTCCTGAATTGTAGAGGACCCCGGGGGCGATGCTCCTCCGATCCTCCTTTCCCGCGGCGCTCTGGGAAAGGGCTATTCCCCCGCACATCGCGACGCAGTGCACGGAAGTGAGTACTCCCGCGATGAAGAGCATTCCATACCCGTAGGAAGCGTCCACGGTCGGGAGGGCGTTGAAAAGGCCGGCCCTGTTTCCCACGCCGTACAATCCCGCGAGTATTCCCGCGATGCCCAGGGCTATGAAGGCGCTCCTCGCGGGGTTTCCAAGCGAATAGCCCGCTCCGCAGACGGCGGATCGGATTTCCTCCACAGATACACGATCCTCGTCGAAGGTTACCTCCACGCGCCCTCCCCTGAGTCTGGCGGCGACGGATGAGACGCCCTCGAGCCCGCCTATGGCTTCCTGGATTTTCCTCTCGCAGGCTCGGCAGGCCATGTCCTCCACGAATAAGGTTTCAGTTTTCTCGCGCATCTTCGAACACACCTCGCCCCGCAGGTTTTGGGAAAACCTGATCATGGGGCGGGGATGTGTAGGATGTATGAATACCGTATGTCTATTCGATGATCCTCACGTCGGGGAAGTAGATGGTGGAAAAGGAAAAGCACATCTGGGCGAACCTCCAGCTTCCGTCCCCGCCTTGGGTCGCGGCGGCGGTGATGCGCAGGGGCCAGACGAATTTTTCCCCCCTGTTGAGCTCGAACACAGTGTTCGTCCCGCCCCTTAGGATGTTGTGGAGCTTCTGCTTCGCCGATATGTCCGGCAGGTCGATGTAATCCTTGACGTATTCCAGGTAGGACTGGTAGTTCTCCTCGCCGATCCGCTTGGTCACCGTGGCGGCGATGGAGACCAGGGCCGTCCGGCCCAGGATGCGGATCCGCGTCGCCTCGGGATCGAAGCCGAGGTCCCCCCAATCCTCCCAATCCCCTTCCACCAGCTCCCGGGCCCCCTTCCGGTCCAGGTACCACTCGCCGTCTCCGGGCCTAGAGCCGTTGGTTCCTATCACCTCCGCCCCGGGATCGAACAACTCCATGAAGGAGTCGACCCTGGATACGTCCCTCGCCACATATCCGTCCAGGAAGGCCTTGAGCAAGGCCCTTATCTCAGCCGTTGCATCCATCCGCTTCACCGTATCCCGAACTGCAGCTTCATGGTGATGGTGGCGGTCTTCATCTTGGCGTCGGTGTTGAAGGCTCCGTCCCAGGAGAAGTCCTCGTTCGAGTTCTGGGCTATGATCTGGAAGACGCCCATGGTTGCGTATTTGAGGGCGCCCAACTTCTGGCCCGCGTTGCGCGCTATTATTTCCGCCCTCTCCTTCGCGTTCCTTGTCGCCCTCTCGATAAGCTCGATCTTCAGTTCCGACAACTTCGTGTAATAGTACTCCGGCGGGTTGGAGTAGAATTCGACGCCCGAGTTGATGAGGTCCGTTATCTTCCGCGACACCGCCTCGATCTTTTCGATCTCCCCCGACTCGATGGTTATGCGCTGCTCAAGGCGATAGCCAACGAACTCGCTGTGCTGGACCCCCTCCTTGTCGGTGGTGTAGGAATATTCCTTGACGATCGAGACCGAGGAGAAGGTCGTGTTTTCCTCTGGCACTCCCTCACGGGCGAGGAATTCCTTGATCTTGGCCTGATCCGCCGATAGCCGGGCGTAGGAGTCCTTCATGTCGCGGGAAAGCTGGGTGAAGGAGCCTGACCACACGATGAGGTCGGACTTGAAATCCGCGGTGCCCATGCCCGTCACGCTTATGACTTGGCTCTCCGCGTTCCGCCTGATGAATCCCCCCGTCCCTATGGCCACCGCCGCGACGATGGCGATCCCGAGCACAAGATACTTGGCCGCTTCGGAAAGCCCGGTTCCCAACTTGCCCACGTTTTGCTCCTTCTTACGTACAATGCGCCCTGCGCCCGCCCCGGAAACCTAGGCCAGCCCTTACTCCTTGGCCGGCCCAAACTCGACTAATCCGGCCCTGGTCCCCCGGGGCGTCAATTCCCCGAGAACCTCAGGTCGCTGAGTTCTATCCCCGTCTCGCTCTGACCTTGGCGCAGCTCCACCAAACCCACCCCGGAGGGCACCTGGAAACTGTACTGCCTTCCTCCCGACGGCCCCCAGCCCTGCTCCTCGGCGAACACCTCCAGCTTCTCCTTGTTTGTCGACGTATTCCTGAAGGTTTCGCTCCTGTCCCCCGCCTTCACCACCAGGCTGTTGGTGATGAGGGGGGCGTCGCCCGGATGGTCGTTCCAAAGGGTGAAGTAGAGGGTTCCTCCCTTGTTGTCGGGCAGGATGACAGTGCCGGAGGAATAGCCGTAGTACTTCCGGCCCGTGGTTTTTCCTGTGAAAATCCTCCCCATGTCGATGAGGACCCGGGACGATACCTTTTCCCTTGGCTTGAAGCTCACCGCCACAGGCAGGCCGGAGGAGAATTGGATGTCCGAGAGCTCAAGCCCCGTCATGGAGCCCGCGTTGTTGAACTGGATCCTCCGAATGCCTTCGGGGAGTTGGATGGAGACTTCGCCGCCTCCGCCCGGTCCGTACTGGTTGTCGAACTCCCTGAAGAACTCCTCCAGGTCCATGGAGGTGGAGTATTGCCTGATCGTTTCCTTCCTCGTCCCAATGGTCAGGTTGAGGGTGTTCAGGACCCAATTGTGCCCCGCGGCCTGGTCGTTCCAAAATTTGAAGCTTAGGTAGCCTCCCTTGGCATGGGGCAGGTGGATGATCCCGTCGGCGAAGCCGTAGAACTTGCGCCCCGTGTTCTTTCCCGTCAGTATCCTGCCCACCTCCACCACCGGCTCGCCGGGGCTGCGGACCTGGTCCACGGCGTAGGCTCCGGACGGCAAGGCCAGGCCCTCGAAAAACTTAAGCTCGGAAATCTCTATGCCCGTCTCGCTGCCTTGGCTGTTGAACTGTATTCGATCTACCCCGGGGGGTATGGCCAATCGAACCCGCTGTATCCCTCCCGCGCCCCATCCCGGCTCCTCGGCGTAGGGCTCCAGGATCTGGTTCCGCGTGGCGTAGCTTTCGATGGTGATCTTCTGCCCGGCGATTTCCGTGACGAAATAATTGAGGACCGAGGTCCCGCCCATGGGGGTGTCGTTCCAAAGGTTGAAGGCCAGTATTCCGCCCTTGGCGGAGGGCAGGATAATGGTGCCGTAGGCGAAGCCGTAGTACTTGGCCCCGGTCCTGGAGCCCCGCAGCACCCTGCCGACTTCGATCCCAACGCCGTTTTCAGTTTCCGCCGCCCCGAGGGGAATCGCGGCGATCAGGATAAACGCGGCCAGCGCCGCGAAGGCGGCCATGAACGCTTTCTTGAATTCGACTTTTTCCATTCGAGAGCCTCCTGTCGATAGCCTCAATTATAGGCCGGACGCAGGAAAAATTCCAAAGCTCAGGCCCAGATGAGCCACACAAGGCCGTATCCCGAAGCCACGGCGGCCAAGGTGAAGGGAACGGAAATCTTCATGAAATATCCGGCCTTCACCTCATGGCCTTCCTTCCGCAGGATGCCCAGGCCGGCGATGTTGGCCGAGGCCCCGATGGGCGTGAGGTTGCCCCCCAGGGTCGCGCCCACCAAAAGCCCGAAATAGACCAGGGTGGGATCGATGCCAAGCTGGGAGGCTATGCTTCCCGCCACCGGGAGCATCGTGGCCACGTAGGGTATGTTGTCTATGAAGGCGGATAGGAAGACTGAGACCCAGACGATGAGGGTGTATATGACGAAGACATTGTTGCCGCTGGCACGGACGAACAGGGAGCTTATGGCTTTCACCACCCCCGCCTCGGTGATCCCCGCGATGACCACGAAGAGGCCCGCCAGGAGCAGGAGGGTGAAGTAGTCGATCTCCCTCACGATTTCCGAAACGATGACCAGGCTTTTAGTCTTCGCGATGTTGTACACGAAACCGATGAGCATCAGGGCCACGCAGATCAGTCCGTTTATATGCCTTTCCACGAAAGGCGACATCCAGCCCTTGGGCGCCAGGGACGCCAGGATGAGGAGGAGGATGGTGCCCAGGAGAAGGAAGGAGGGCACGTAGTCCGTCACTTCGGTTTTTTCGTCGGCGTCGATGCGGGCATTCTCCTTTCTGAAGAGGACAAGGAGGACGACCATGGATACGAGGGCTCCGGCCTGCACCACCCAGAAAAGGCCGGGCCTTCCGCGGTAGACGAAAAAGTCCAGGAAATTCATCCCAGCGTGGCCCCCAAGGAGTATGGAAGTCGTATCCCCCACGAGCGTGGCGGCGCCTTGGAGATTTGAGGATATCGCGATGGCTATGATGGAGTTGACCGGCGAGGTCTTGAGCTTCCTGGAGATGGTGACCGCCACGGGGGCGACCATGAGGACTGTGGCCACGTTGTCCACGAAGGCCGATACCACCCCGGCGAAAAGCGCGAGGGAGATTATCGCCCACTTCACGTTGGGCATCTTGTCGATGATGAGATCGGCGAGCAGGGAGGGCATCCTTGAATTGATGAACAGGGACACCACGCCCATTGTGCCCAGGATCATCATGATCACGTTCCAGTCTATTGCCTGGGGAACCTCGGAGGCGGGCAGTATGCCCAATGCGACGAAGAGGGCTGCGGAGGCAAGGGCGATATAGGCCCTGAATCTGGGGAAAAACAGAAGGCCTACATAGGTTGAGGCGAACAGGGCGAGCGCTAGGACCATAGGGAATCTCCTGGCATGGCGACGTTCGGCTGGGCATGATAATCCATGCCTCGGTCTATATCAATCCCGGCGCCGGGGCTCGGGGCCCTCGGCCTCCCTATCCGAACTTCTTGCGCATGAAATTCCGGTACAAGGGCTTGAACCTGGGGATCCCGTTGAAGATGTCGCCCCAGAGGTCGTAGTAGTCCCTTTGGCTGGCTATCCTTCCGTCCTCGTGGAGCCGTAGGACCGTGGCCCCGTACACCGGCGTGGGAGGATATTTCCTGAAGCTCATGGTCATGGTCCATTCCATGTGGATGACCTTGCCCGCCATGGCTATGGAGTGGATGTCCATCACCAGGGAGTCGCAGCGCTGGGTGAGCCTTTCGCAGAGCGCGATGAACTCCTCGATTCCTTCGATGCGCTGTATCGAGTCCTGGAATACGATGTCCGGCCTGTAGTAGGGGTAGATATGGGACCAGTCGGGCTTTCCTTCCCGGTTGTAGGTCTTGGACCAGAGTTCCTTGACGGTTTCAATGTCCAGGATCCTTCTGTTTTCTTCCACGGGTGTATCCACGATTTCCGCCTTATGAAACCTTATCGCATGGGATCGGCCAAACCTGAGAGCTTGGCCAGGTATGCCGCCCGCCCCTCGGGCTTGAAATCCGCTTCGACGAATCCCGCGTACGCCGCGGGCGCCGCGCCGGAGGCCTTGGCCATGGCCGCCACTATCTTGTCGGGCTTGGTGTCCCCCGACACGGAGGCGAAGGCGCTCTTGGGAAGGCGCCCATTTTGGAGCTTGAGCCAGGACCGCACAGGGGGCGCCAGACCCCAGGACCACACGGGGGTCAGGACGAAAACCCTGTCGTAGGCCGCGGGGTCGAGCCGAGGCTCCTTGATGGCCGAAGACATCTTGAAGGTCGACTGGAAGCCCGAGAACATAAAGCCTATGAAGTTGGCTTTGCGCGGCTTTTTTTCCTCTATTTCCTCGATATCGGCGCCGAAAAGCTCGGCGATATCCTCCGCGGCCCACCTTGTCGCCTCGCCCTGGGAAAAATACACCACCAGGGTCTTCCCGGATCCGGAATACGGGGCGATTTCCCCGGCTATGGGCTTCCTTTCCCCTGCCAGGGCGCTGGGGGCGGAGACCACGCTCGCCTTCCCTTCTTCCTTCGAACTCGCGCAACCTTCCAGGGAGAACAGGACAATGATGGCGGCCAAGGCGATCAACGCGGGGGTCGCATGATGCGGTACGTTTTTGTTATCCATCGAATCCTCCTTCCACAAACCGCCCGCGCCAGAGATAGGACAGCATGCCAAGGCGGTCCCGGTTTCCAAGCTTCCCTATGGTTTCCAGAGGCGCGGCGCCACACGGCTTGAACAAGTATACTGTCGATACAAAAAAAAGGCGACGGATTCGATCCGTCGCCTTTTGCGCCTTGGCCGCCTTCTTGGCTCAGGCCTTGGCCAGCATGTCCGTCACCCACTGGGGGGCGAGATTGGGGAGTTCGCCTCCGATCTCCCTGAGGCGGGCGTATTCGGCTATGGCTTCGCGGCGCTTGTCCTCGTAGGCGGATTTCTTTTCCGCCGCCGCCAGGACCTCCTCGATCCTGTCCCTGGGAATCACCACCACCCCGTCGTAGTCGCCTACCACCAGGTCTCCGGGATTGACCCTGGCTCCCGCGCAGGTCACGGGATTGTTGATCCTGCCCTTGTCCTTCTTGGCCGGGCCCCGCTGCATGTAGCCCTTGGAGAAGACGGGGATGCCCAGCTCCCGCAAGCCCACCTTGTCCCGGACGCAGCCGTCCACCACCAGGCCGGCCAGCCCTATGGCCTGGGCGGCTCCGCCCATGAGGTCCCCAAGGTAGGCCCTGTCCTGATAGCCCTTGCCGTCCACCACAAGCACGTAGCCCGGCTTGCTCATGTAGATGGCCACGTGGATGGGGAAGTTGTCCCCGTCCTGGGTCTCCACCGTGCAGGCCGTGCCGATCATGTAGCTCATCTCGTCCACGGGCATCATGGAAGCGTCCATGCAGCCGTCCCGGGGGATCCCCAGGCCGATCATGCCGTCCGCCAAAGTCGCGGTACCGAACTTCCTCACCCGCTCGAGCAGCGCCTCGTCCAACAGCTCCGGCAATTCATTGTAGTCTTGCATATTCGCCCCTCGTTCAATAATAGATCTTGATATACTTTTCGATGGTTTCCGAGACGCTGGAAAGATGGACGGCGATGGTATCCAGCGCCCTTTCCACGTCCTTGGCCCGGAATGCCTCCAGGAGGGCCTGGTGCTCCCTCAAGGATTGCTCCGCCCTGCCGGGAACCAGCATAGTCCTAATTTGATAGCGGCTCAGCTGGGTCTTTATCTCCCGGATCATGCCCGCCACCACAGGCTTACGCGCCGCCCGGTAGATGATATCGTGGAAAGCCAGGTTGCCCCTGCTGTAATTGAGGAAATCCTGTTTTTCGCACAAAGCCTTCATCTCCCGGTACGCGGACTCAAGCTCATCCAATTCCGCGGGGGTGAAATTTTCCGCCGCCGACCTGATGATTATCCTCTCCAGGGCTATCCTGACTTCGTAGTATTGGAGTATGTGGTGGAGGTCCAGGGCCGTCACCGTGGCGCCCTTGTTGTTCCGTATCGATACTAGCCTGTCTTTTTCCAGCTGCTGCAGCGCCTTGCGAACGCTGTTGCGGCTGACTCCTATCTCCTGGGCCAGCTGGACTTCAACCAGGCGCTGGGCGGGGAGGAACGTACCTCCCAGCACCCTTTCGCGGATATAGTCGTATGCGATCTCCGACGCTTTGCGCATGGCTTTTTTCCTAGCTTGCGGAAGGCGGGTCTTAGACCAGCCACTCCCCGACGTAGGGGAAGCGGCGGGTGAAAGACTCGGCCCACTTGTAGCTCTGGTTTCCCGAAAGCCTTCGGGCATGGTTGCCACGGATGAAGGCCTTGTAGCCGTAGTACTCGATCAAATGTCCCTGGGCCTTGAAGCAGTTCATGGCCTTTTTCTTCATCTCTATGGTTTCGGTGATGTCGATGATGACTTCGGGCTTGAAATCGCAGATTTCGGACTGGTGGGGCTCGAAACCGAAGATCCTGGTCTGCTTGGAGGTCTTGGTCCCCTCGAGCTGGACGCCGTTGGAAATGGCCAGGACCGTCGCCTTGAACACGAACTTGTTCACCGCGTCGTGGTCCGGGTTCAGGAGGTCCAGGTCTCCGTGGGTGATGATGTGGTAGGGATTGAAGGTCCTGATGAGCGAGGCCAGGCGGTCCACCTTGGCGGGATCCTCGAGCTCCATGTAGTAGTCGTCGTAGTCCCAGAACTCGATGTCCGTGACGCCCAGGCAGGCGGCGGCGGCGAGGGTCTCTTCCTTGCGGATCCTCTCCACGTTTTCCTTGGTCTGGCCGGGCTCGTTCCAGAGGTCGTTGGATTCGCCCCTCACCCCGTAGCTGAGGATGACAACCTTCACCTTGGCGCCATGGAGGATGTACTTGGCGATGGTTCCTCCGGCCCTCCACACGTAGTCCGCGGAATGGGCGCTCACTACCAGCACATTCTGTTTCGGATCAAACATACTCGTTCTCCTTTAGGTATTATTGTCCTGGCCGCCGCGCAACCTTGCGCGCCAGCTTTATTTCCACGAACAGCACCGCCGCCGTGAGGGCGATGCCTATCAGATTGAAATAATAAGGTTTCACTACGAACAGCATTATCCCGGCGGGGATCAGGATGATCCTGCCCAGCACGGAAACCCTCTCCCTCATCCATCCCGTTATGCTCACCGCCAGGATCAGGCTTCCGCCTATGGAAGTAACCAGCGCGAAAAGAATGTCGGCGAAGGAGCCTTGGAATAGAAGCTCCTGGTTGAATACAAACAGGAAGGGGATGATAAAGCCGGTCGAGGCCAGCTTGATGGATTCCACCCCGGTCTTCCACACGCTTGCCTGGGCTATGCCCGCGGCGGCGAAGGTGGACAGGGCCACGGGGGGCGTTATGGTGGACAGGGCGCCGAAATAGAGGATGAAGAGGTGGGCTGCCATGGGGGAGGCGCCCATCTTGGTCAGGGCTGGAGCTATCAGCACCGCCAGGATCATGTAGCAGGCGCTGGTTGGAAGTCCCATTCCCAAGAGAAGGCTCGCCAGCATGGTGAGGACCAGGGCGATGAGCATCCTTCCGGCGGCCAGGGTTTCGATGATGCTTGAGATCTTGAGGCCCAGGCCGGTGAGGTTGATCACGCCCATGATGGCTCCAGCGAGAATGCAGGCCGCCGCGATGGGGGCTATTCCGTCCACCGAGGACTTCAGGGACTTGTAGATGTTGGCCAAGGTCATCTTTTTTCGGTTGGTCAGGAAGCCGATGGCGAAGACCAGGAGGATCGAAAAGAAGGCGCTGCGCTGGACGCTGTAGCCCCTGATCATCATGCCGATGAGCAGGAAAAGTGGGAGCATGTGATACCAGCCCTTCTTGAGCACATCCAAGGGCTTGAGCTGGTCCTTCTTATCAACCGTGGGAAGGTTGAGCTTGTGGGAAGTCAGGTAGACGGCGAAGGAAAGCGTCAGGTAGTAGAGCGCCGCGGGAAGGAGGGCCGCGAAGGCGATCTTGGCGTAGGCTATGCCCGTCATCTCGGACATTAGGAATGCCGCCGCTCCCATGACAGGAGGCATGATCTGCCCGCCAGAGGAAGCCACGGCCTCCACGGCCCCGGCGAATTCGGGCTTGAAACCCACCTTTTTCATGAGGGGTATCGTAAAGGTTCCCGTGGTGACAACGTTGGCCGCGCCGGATCCGTTGATGGTGCCCAGGAGCATGCTTGAGTATACCGCCGCCTGGGCCGGTCCGCCCTTGGCACGTCCGGCGATGGAGTAGGCCAGGTCGACGAAGAACTCACCCGCGCCGGTCAGGTCCAAGGCCGTTCCGAAGGCTACGAATAGGTAGATGAAGAGGGCGCTCACCGCGAGGGTTTGGCCGAACATACCTTCGTAGGCGGTGTAGAGATAGGGAGCTATGCGATCTATGGAGAAACGGATGGTGCGGAACATGCCCGGGATGAGGTTGCCCAGGAGGGCGTAGCCTATGAATACCACCACGATGACGGGGAGGATGTTGCCCAGCATCCTTTGGGCGATTACCAAGGCCAGGACGATGGAAGCCATGGACACGTAGATGTCGAACTGGGTGTACATGCCCGCGTTGACGACGAAGTCGTTCTGGAGCTTGATCTCATAGAAGCAGATGAAAAGGTTCGCCAGGATCAGCAGGATGTCCGCTATCCGTCCCATCGGCGATTTCAAGGGTTTGACGAGGATGATGAAGGTGCCGACCAGGGCCCAGTGGACGGCGGTCAGCTGGTAGGCCGCCAAGGTCCCAAAGGATGCGGTCCACATGTGGAAAAGGAACATGAGGACGACCACGAGGCCTACGGCGTATTCGGCGATCCTTCCCGTTCCCTTCGAAATGCCTTTCGGCGAGGTTTCACTCATTTGAATCTTTCCATTCCAAGCGTTTTGGAACCATGGAGGGGAGGTCCTGCCTTCAGGCCGGTCCTCCCCTTCCGATCATGGTTCATCGTTTTTCCCGCGGCGGGACTTACCTAAGCCCTTTTTCCTTGTAGTACTTCAGGGCGCCTGGGTGCAGGGGGCTTACAATGGAGGCGGCGGTCTGGGCGTTGATCTCCTTGATCACCACGTGGGAGGAAACGTACTGGGGCTGGAGCTCAACCGCGAGCTTCACGAACTCGTAGACCACATCCTCCGGAACCTTGGAGCTTGCGAAGAGTTCGGTCATGATCTTCAAGGTCTGGACCGGGGCGGTCTGTCCCTTGTAGGTGTTGGCGGGGATCGTATAGCGGGCGTAGTAGGGGCTTTCCTCGGAAATCTTCGCCAGCACCGCATCGGAGACTTCCACGAAGCGGATGTTCGCCGTGGAGGCGGCGTTGATGAGCCCGGCGGTGGGGACGCCGGCCACCCAGAAGGTGGCGTCGATCTCTCCGTCCTTGAGCTTGTCCAGTCCCTCGTCGATGGCGAGGTAGAAGGGCTTGATGTCCTTGAGGGGATCGATGCCGTAGGCCAGGAGGAAGGCCTTGGACATCTCGACCACCGTCTGTCCCGGAGGCCCGAGGCATACCTTCTTTCCCTTGAGGTCCGCGATGGTCTTGATGTTGGACTCGGCCTTGGTGACCAAGTGGCCCGCCGACATGTACATGCTCATGACGGCCTTGAGGTTCAATGCGCCGGTCTTGGCGTACATGCCGGTTCCCGTGCTGGACCAGTAGACTCCGTCCGCGTTGGACATGCCCATCTGGATCGCCCCCGAATTGACAAGGTTGATATTCTCGATGGAACCCTTGGTGGGTTGTGCCACGATGGTGATCTTGTCCGAGACCTTGTTGATGGCCTGGGCCATGGCGGCGGCAACCACGTAGTAGGTGCCCGAGGTGCCCGCGGTGCCGAGCACTATCTCGTACTTCTTGCCCTGGGCGAAGCCCATGCCCGCGACCGCGGCAAGCAGCATCAGGGCTATGGCTGTTCTTTTCATAAAAACCTCCTAGTTTGAAAATGATCCGGATGGATCAATGAATGCCTAATAGAATCCTGGGATTGTCCACGCACATGGCGCGGACCGCGGTTTCCGAAATGCCGGCGTCCAGGAGCTTCTGGGCGTAGATCGCCAAGCCTTCGTCGGGATAGGGAGCCGTGGGCTGCCCAAGGTCGGTGGAGAGGAGTACCCGCTCCGGTCCTAGAGCCTTTATCTGTTCGATCGCCACGGCCAGGTCCACCTTCCCGGTGGCCCAGGTGGTGTAGCAGTGCTCCATGAAGGCTCCGTATTTGGCGAGTTCCTCCTGCTCATCGATGGAATAGACGGTGGTGGGGAATTCCACATGGGTGATCACGATGCGCTTGACGCCCCGGGCGTGGGCTTCCTTGACCAGGGCGAAGCATTCGGGCTTCGAGATGTGGCTTGTGGCGAGGATCATCTCCTTCCTCGCCATGATGTCCAGCATTTCGAATACAGGCTCGATGAGCTTGCCGTCCTTGAGGATGGAGATCGGCGGAGATTTGACCCCCTCTTCCTTCATCTGGATCACGATCTGTGCCCAGTAGGGCAGCTTCTTTCCCTCGTGCCCCCCGAAGACTTCGGCGCGCTCCCATTCCGAATCCGCGGTGGGAAGCCACACCAGCTTCGCTCCGGCCCGGGCGGCCATCTCCACGGCGTTGGGATTGATGCCTCCCACGGCGTTGTTCAGCGTCACCGTTCCCACGGCATCGCAGGCGGGGAATAGTTTCCGCACCATGGCGGCGCGCTCGGCGGTGCAGAAGTAGTGGGACTTGATGGCGTATCCGCCCATCCCGGCCGCCACTATCCTCTGGGCCATCTCAAGGTCGTCCATCTTCCTGGGCAGTACGTCCGGAGCGGAATGGACATGGAGATCATAGGCTCCTTCCAGCAGATCCATTCGATTGACCTCCTCTATAGTAGACATAATTGTTGAACAGTTCTATTCAGCACAATTCTACCACAAGCGGAGGATTTGTCAATGAAAATTTATCGCTGGATCGGAGCTTGTGATTTTTCCTTATTTGTCCGTGAAATAGCTCCAAAGATCATAGGGCGGGTAGATGCCCTTGTCCGTCACGACACCGTCGCAGAGCTTGGGCGGGGTGATGTCGAAGGCGGGATAGAAGCCCTTGACGCCTTGCATGGCGGTGCGGACCCCCATCGCCTCCAGCACGTCCTTTTCATCCCTCTCCTCGATCTTCACCGTGTCGATGCTTGGGTGCTGGCGGTTGGGACCGCCGGTGACGAAGTACGGTATTCCCCAATAGGAGGCCGCGAGGGCGATCTGGAAGGTGCCCACCTTGTTGACGATGTGGCCGTCCATGCAGATCACGTCCGCCGCGGAGGTGAAGACGTCCACCTTCTTGGCCTTCATGGCGTAGCCGGGCATGTTGTCGGTTATGACCGTGACGTCGAAGCCCATGTCCTTGATCACCGAGGCGGTGAGCCGGGCGCCCTGGAAATACGGCCTGGTCTCGGGGCAGATCAGCTTTATATCCTTGCCCTTGGCGCGGCACTCCCTGAGCATGGTGCCCACGATGGTCTCGGCGAAGCACTGGGTCATCACCGTTCCCTTGTCGGGGTATTTGCCAACCAGGTGGACCGCCATGGCGGCGCTCTTGGCGTACCTGGCGTCCACCACCTTCAGGTTGTGGAGGAAGACCTCCTCGTCCGGGGCCTTTCCAGCCGCCATGGCGGCCTTGGCGACCTTTGAGCAGTCCTCGGTGATTGCCGCCATCTTCTCCGCGGTGGTGGGGCGGGCGTGGGAAAGCTCCCAGGAAGCCCTGTCCATCTTCGCCTCGAAATCCGCCTGGCCCTTGGCTTCCTTGGCCGCAACGCGGGCGGCCTGGGCCATGCCCATGGCGGCAGCCAGGTAGGGGCCTCCGGACTGGGTCACCATGTCCCGGATTGCCTTGATGACCTCCTGGTAATCCCGGCACACAACGTATTCCGTCTTCGCGGGATAGATCCTCCTGTCGAGGATCCTCACCGTTCCCGCACCCTGGTCGTACCAGGCGACGTTCTCGTATCGCAGCATGAACGCCAAATCCTTGTCGTTTCTTTCCATCATAGTCCTCCTCGGCCTACCTTCCCAGTTTCCTGCGCATGGCCGCGATCGCGTCCTCCGAAAGCACCGTCGCCCTCCCCGCTTGGAGGGCCAGGGAATAGATCTTCGCCGCGTCCTCCACGTAGATGGCCCGCAGGTGGGCCTGGTCCAGGGTGGTTCCCAGGGCCACGGCCCCATGGTTGGCCATGAGGCAGGCGTTCCTGTCCCTCAGGGTCGCCGACACGGTGGCCCCCAGCTCCTCGCTTCCCGGCAGCTCGAAGCCCGACAGGGGGATGTCTCCCCCGATGTAGGCGATCATCTCGATGAGGATCACGGGGATCGGCATGCCCGCCACGGCGAAGGCCGTCGCGTAAGGCGAGTGGGTGTGCACCACCCCCCGGGATCCGGGGACGTTCCTGAAGATGGCTGCGTGCATCCTCCACTCCGAGGAAGGCCTGTGTTTCCCCTCGACGACGGCCCCCGTGGCGGCTTCCACCACGACGATGTCGTCGAGCTTCATCCTTTCATAGCGGAAGGAGCTGGGGGTTATGGCGATCCATGTACCCGTCTCGTCCATGAGGCTCAAGTTTCCGCTGGTGCCGGCGAACAAGCCTTCACGGTAGGCCTGGAGGGTGTTCTCAAGTACGTTCTCTTTCATTGGGGCAAAACAGGGCATGGTGCAAATCTCCTTCAGGCGAGCAAGGTCGCCACGTAGTCCTTTCCCCGGCGGTGGGAATACCTATCCAGGATGAAACGCTTCGCGGCCAGGACAAGGATGCGCTCCGCTCCGGCGCGCTGCCCTTCGTTCCCTATGCCTACGATGTCCTTCACCTGCGCCACTCCCACGATGCGGCGTATGATCTCCACGCCCGCCACGCCAGCAGAGTCCGCCAGGATCCTTCCCAGGAGCCACTGGGCGTAGCCCGGACTCTTTCCCATGGGATCCGCGGCCTTTTCGGCGAAGAGGGAGAGGAACAGCGAGGCGAAGCGGTCCACGGTCTCGGCCATGCAGCCGTCGATCCAGGATAGGAACTCCTCGGTCTTTTCATCCTTTGGCGCCGCGACCTGGGCCCGTATCCGGGCGAAGCAGAGGTTTCCTATAAAATTGCCCAGATCGTAGCCGATCGGCCCGAAATATGCAAACTCCGGATCTATCACCTTGGTGGAGTCGGGTTTCACGAAGATGGAGCCCGAATGGAGGTCTCCATGGATGAGGGCCTGCGCTTCGTTCATGAAGGAATACTTCAGCTTTCCCACCTCGAGGTGGAGCTCCCGGTCCGAGAAGAGCTCCCTCTCAACGAAATCAGCGTTGGGAGGAAAGACCTTCGTCCTGCCCGGCTGGTTCAAGTAGGGTTCGGTGTACACAAGCTGCTCGGTGATGGCGCAAAGCGGCGGGTTTGTGTAGCGCTGGACCAAGCCTTTCTTTTCCGCCGGATCCATCACCATGTCCAAGGTCGGAACGGTGGTGCGCGCCACGAAGGTCGCCACGTCCTGGGCGAGGCGGGGGAATATTTCCCGGTCTATCAGGGCGTAGCGCAGGATCCTGTGGTCCGAAAGGTCCTCCATGGCCAGGCAGGCCATGACTGGGTCGTAATCGAAGACTTCCGGCGCCAGCCCCGGAGCGAGTTCCCCCTCGAGCCTCAGGATCTCCGCCTCGATGCGGTTCCGGTCGAAGCCAAGGATCCGCGAGCCCGAGCGGGTGCCCAGGTCGGCGTGCTTGACGATGGCCGAGACATTCCGCGCCTTGTCCACCACCCTGAACACGTAGTTTATGTTCCCGTCCCCGATTTCCCGCACCTCAAGGTCGCCGGAGTCCTTGAACAGGTCTAGGCGGAGGCGGACATATTCCTCCACATCCTTCGCCTCCATCCTGAAATGCTTGTCGAACCTGCCCATGTCAATTCTCCTGAGAAACCGAATTATATATACTCGAAACCAAGATTCGTTTATATACTTTCCGACATCATCCGCTAGGAGCGCATCGATGAAACGAGGGCTCGCCCTTGGATTTTCCATATTCGCCTTGGTTTTCCTCTCCGGATGCATCGACGTGGAATACCGTCTCCTCGTGGACGACAGGGACGGGGCGGAGATCCGGTACACCGTGACGATGAACTCCCTTGCCACGAGCCTCCAGTCCTTCAACGTGGATTCCCAGGACTTCCTGAAGAGGACTGAGGAATCGGCAAGGAAGAGGGGGTATTCGGTAAGCCCCCTTGCGGCTGAAAATGCCCTGGGGTTCACGGCGACAAAGAAGGTGCGGGGCCTGTCCCGGTCCCTGGGAGCCGGAAAGGATCCCTTCGGGACGATATCCGATGAGATTCGGATCAATCCCGGCAAGGATTTGAAGATTTGGAAGGGTCTTTTCGAGACCGAGTATCGCCTGGACACCGTCATCGACCTGAGAGGCTCCCTGCCGGAATCCCCAAAACCTGGCTCTCCACCGCAAGCCTCCGTCCAGGAATCCCCGGAACCCTCCTCCCAGCCGAAAGCCTCCATCCCCTCCGGGGAAGGCGCCGAGCCCGCCAAATCCGCCGATACCCTGCTCAAGGACCTGACGAATTCCTTCGTCCGCAACATGAGCTTCACCTTCGTCCTTGGCCTGCCGGGCAAGAACGCGATTTCCAACGCCTCCTCCACTTCCAACGGAGGCTCCCTCATGACCTGGGTGCTTTCCCCGGGCCAGGAGAACCGCATCCAAGCCAGCCTTTCGACGCCCAACCGAAGAAACATGCTTATCGCAGGGATACTGGGGGCGGCGCTCTTTATCGCCCTGGCCGCCCTGGCTATTATCGTGATAGTGAGATCGCGCAAGAGAACCAGCCCTTCTTCCTCGAAACGGAAGAAATCAAAATCCAGGAGCAAAGGATGAAAGCCGCCCTCTACACCGAATTCGCCTCTCCCATCAGCATAGCCGATGTTCCCGATCCCGTCGCGCCGGAAGGCGGGGTGGTCCTCAAGGTGGACGCCACGGGGATATGCCGGTCGGATTGGCACGGATGGCAAGGCCACGACCCGGACATCCGCCTTCCCCATGTCCCGGGCCACGAATTGGCGGGAACCATCGTGGAGATCGGCGGGGGGATAAAGAACTGGAGGATCGGCCAGCGCGTCACCATGCCCTTCGTGGCGGGCTGCGGGCATTGCGGTCCCTGCCTCACGGGCAACCAGCAGGTCTGTGACCACCAGTTCCAGCCCGGTTTCACCCATTGGGGCTCCTTCGCGGAATATGTGGCCATCCACTACGCGGACATGAATCTCGTCGCCCTTCCAGACGATATGGACAGCGTCGCCGCCGCCAGCCTGGGCTGCAGGTTCGCAACGGCCTTCAGGGCTTTGGAAGCCCAGGCCCGCGTCAGGGCGGGGGATTGGGTCGCCATCCACGGCTGCGGCGGCGTGGGGCTTTCGGGGGTCATGATCGCCAAGGCCATGGGGGCCCGCATCGTCGCGGTGGATATCGACGCCGAAAAGCTCGGGATGGCGAAAAGCCTCGGCGCCGACGCGGCGGTCAACGCGAAGGAGACGCCGGATGTGGTCTCGGCCATAAAGGATGTCACCAGGGGGGGCGCCCAGGTCTCCATGGACGCCCTGGGGAGCAAGACCACCTGCTTCAATTCCG
>JBFLXC010000055.1:0-16775 GCA_040757435.1 Spirochaetota bacterium
TCATGCCTTCCGTGCCCTGGGCTATGCCGTCGCAGACTCCTATGGTGTTGAACTCGAAGGGGACCCCGCCGCCCTTCCTTATCCCTTCCTTGACTTCCGCCGCCAGGTCCCGCAGGGGCATGCAACCCGGCACTATTTCGTTGAAGGAGCTGACCACGGCGATGAAGGGCTTTCGGAGTTCTTCCCGCTTCACACCCAGGGAATGCAGGAGGGAGCGGCTTGTCGCCTTGTCCATGCCCGCGGTGACTTCGTCGCTCCTGAGGCCCTTCCCCTGGATCATAGGAGATTCCCCTTTTCATCGAATACCATCTCCGCGGGCCGAGGATCGGGTTCCACTTCCAGGTAAGGATTTGCCCTCGCCTCTTCGATCAGGTTTTCGCTGATTTCGATCTCCGATACCGCGACGGTGTTCTTTATCCTCGCGAAACGGACCGCCTTCTTGTCCAGGATGTTGCAGGTTTTTATCGCAGCTTGGATAGCCTGCTTGTCGTTCTTGAGCACCATGGGGATCTTCACGCTCATGGGAACGGTGGAGGTGAGGGCGTTGGGATAGGTGTTTTCGAAATCGAATTTGTCGTAGGCGCGGCGGGTGGTGAAGTCGAGGATTCCCAGGCCATTGGCATTGCCATGGGAAACGTCGGTGACGTCCAGGACCGCGACCTTGCCGATTTCCGGCCCCCCGGAGCAATAGGGCGTGTGGTAGCGCCCGACCATGTTCGTGTCGAAGCCCGTGCCGCTTATATCCTTTCCGATCTCGTCGATTATGAGGACGTCCAGCGTGTCGAAATGGATCCTCGGGGAAAGCCGCTTCGCCTCTTCCTGGAGGAGGGGCTCTTCGGAGATCACTTCCTGGGGGCTCAGGACAACGATCCGGGCTGTCTCGTGGTAGGCGTTCTCCAGGGAGCCCACGGCGAAGAGGATCCTTCCCGATTCCAGCACGACCTTCCCGATGGATGGAATATTGACGCCCATTTTCCCGAAGCCAAGCTCATGGCACATGTCGGCGCCCTTCTGCTTGCCGAGCCCTATGGTGCACATCTTCATGAGCCCGCTCTCGTAAGGCCCCCGGAAAGCCACGTGGGGCTTTATCCTGTTGATGATGACTATCCCGTCGGCCTCGGCGGCGTAACGGTCGATGTTGACGGGGATCCCCGTGGAGGAAGTGCCGATTACGACCGTGTCCATGGTGGCTCGGATGGGGGCTCCCATGGCGGCTTCCGTGAAGCCCATGCCCTCCAGCATGGCCTTCTGCCCTGCGGCGGTGGCGCCGCCGTGGCTTCCCATGGCGGGGATGATGAAAGGCTCCGCGCCCGCGGCCTTCAGCTCGCGGATGAGGGTCTTCACCATCAAGGGCTGGTTTGAAATTCCCCGTGACCCTACGGTGACGGCGATGCTCATCCCCTTGCGGATAAGGTTGGAAATGCCTTTCTCCTTCATCAACCTTGTAAGCTCGGCTTCGGGATCTTCGACTTTGGGCCTGTCGAAGCGCTGCTTGACTTTCACGACCCTGGGCAGGGGGATGGGATCCAACAAATCGTCGATTGCGCTCACAGTTCAGCTCCTCTCTGGGCGTGCGATCATGACTGCTTTTTCTTTTTCTTAAGGAACGAAAACAGAGGCGTCGCCTGCAATATGGAAACAAAGGCGATAAGCAGGAGAACCATGGCTATGGGGCTCGTAAGCAGGATGGCCAGGCTGCCATGTCCTATCATGAGGGTCTGGTAATAGCTGGTGCTCATCAAGTTGCCGAGGATGAGGCCCAGGACCATGGGCGCCACGGGCATCTTGATCTTATCCATGAAGTAGCCGAGCAGCCCGAAGGCGAACATGAGGCCGACGTCGAAGACGCTGTTGTTGATCGCGAAGGCGCCTATCACGCAGAGCACGACGATTATCGGACCCAGGACCTTGTTCCGCACCCTGGTGACCACGATGCTCGCCCGGGTGAAAAGGAGGCCGAAGATGAACATGGCCAGGTTGGAAAGCATTACGGCCCATATGAGGGTATAGGTGACATCCGCGTAGTCCGTCATGAGGGTTGGCCCGGGCATCATGCCGTGCACCATGAGTCCTCCCATGAGGACCGCGGTGGCCGAGCTCCCCGGGATGCCAAGGGAGATGGTGGGAATCAAGGCCCCGCCTACCACGGCGTTGTTTGCGGATTCCGCCGCGGCGATGCCTTCGGGAATGCCGGTGCCGAACTTTTCCTTCCGCTTTGAAAAGCGCTTCGTCTCGTTGTAGGCGAACCAGCAGGCCGTGTCCCCGCCCGTGCCGGGGACGAGTCCGACGAAGATGCCGATGACCGCCGAACGTATGATGGTCGGTATGAGAAAGAGGAATTCCTTCCAGGTGGGGAGCATCTTGTCCGAGAATTTGCTGATCCTCGTGGCTTCCTGCTCCTTCTGGGAAACGAGCTTGATCGCCTGGGGAATGGAGAAGAGGCCTATGAGGGCGACCACGAAGGGAATGCCCGAGTAGAGGTTAATCTGTCCAAAGGTGAAGCGCGCAGAGCCGGTGATGGGATCGATGCCCACCTGGGAGAGAAGGAGGCCGAAGACTCCGGACAGCAAGCCCATGAACACCGAGCCGCCTCCAAGGGAACCGATTATCGTGATTCCCAGGACCGCGACACCGAGGAGCTCAAGCGGACCGAATTCCAAGGCCAGGGCGCCCAGGAGAGGGGCCACCAACAAAAGAGCCAGGCTGCTGATGACGCCGCCGCAGAGGGAAGCGACGAGGGAAATGCCCAGGGCCCTGCCCGCCTGGCCGTTCTGGGCCATGGGATAGCCGTCCAGCACCGTAGCCGCCGCGGCCGGCGTGCCAGGGGTCTTTATGAGGATGGCGGAAATCGAGCCGCCGTACATGGCGCCCATGTAGAGGGCGGCCAGCATGCTGAGGCCCGCGGCGGCGTCCAGGCTGAAGGTGAGGGGAAGGAGCAAGGCGATAGCCATGGTGGCCGAAAGGCCCGGCATGGCGCCCACGAATATGCCGATGATAGTACCGAGGCTGACCATGAGGATATTGAAAGGCTGGAAGACGTTCGTCAGCCCGAACATGATATTTTCAAGCACCATGAGGTTTTCCTTCAGCCGAATATGCCCGACAGAATACCCATCGGGACCGGAAGGTGGAGAAACACGACGAAGAGGAAATACACGAATACGCTGAAACCGAGACCGGTGATGATGGCATAGATCAATTTCGTGGCTTCCAAAAGGAGGAAGGCGGCCACGATGAAAAGCGGCGTGACGATGAAATAGCCGATGGGCTGCAAGAGGAACACGTAGGCAGCGATGAGGATGACAAACAACGAGAGCCGGATGAAGCCTGACTTGTCGAAGGCAGGCTTGCCTTGGGATGCCGCCCCGGTCTTCTCATCCTCAAGGGTTTCCTTTTTGTTCTTCCTGTAGGATTCGATTACCATGCCCGCGGAGAGCGCCGCCACAAGGATCATCAGCAAGCGGGGCAACTCGTTGGCCGCCTTCACCATGTCCAGGGTATCGATGAAGAAAATGCCCGCCACGGCGCAGAAAAATACAGCCATGGCGGTAGTCAATGCGTGTCTGCTCAAGGGAATCCCCTCCAGATCGAACAGGGTCGGCGGGAGGATCCCGCCGACCCTGCAAACCGAATAAAGCTATTTCGCCGTATACTGGCTCTTCACTTCGTCCCAGATGACCCTGAAATTCCTCTCATTCTCCTCAAGATACTTCCAGTATTCCTCGCCCACCTTGAGATCAATGGGAAGGGCCCTGTCGGCGAGTCCCTTGAGGAAGGCGGGATCCTTCGCCATTTCGACGAAGGCGGCGATAAGCTTGTTCTTCGCCTCAGCGGGAATGCCCTTGGGGGCGCTGTAGCCGCGGGAAGAGCCGGAGACTACGTTGAAGCCAAGTTCCTTCGCGGTCGGAACGTTGGGGATGGAGGGATCGCGCTTGTCCGCGAAGAGAAGGAGGGCGCGCAGGTTTCCAGCCGCGATCTGGGGATAGGTGATGCCCAGGTTGTTGAAGCTCGCGTCGATCTTGTTGCCCATGGCGGCCTGCCAGGAGGGCCCGTCGCCGGAGAAGGGAACCATCTGGAACTTTAGCCCCGAGGCTTTTTCCATGATGAGGGTGGTGAAGAAATCGTCGCCGCCCACGCCTGAGTTGCCCACGGTGATCTTGCCGGGATTCGCCTTCACGGCGGCGAGGAACTGCTCGGCGGTCTTGTAGGGGCTGTCTTTGCCCACGACGACGATTCCGGGGTCGGTGACTACGTTGGCGATGGGTTCGAAGTCCTTGATGTTGTACTTGAAGTCCGCGTTCATGATGTAGTTGGTCATGAGCATCGGCGTGTTGGTGATGCTGATGGTATAGCCGTCCTTGGACGAGGTCCTGGCGAGCTGCGTCCAGGCGATCCCGCCCGTCGCGCCGGGGATGTACTGGTTCACGAAGCTTTTGCCGAGGATCTTCTCCAGATAAGGCTGCGTCGCCTGGGCCAGGACGTCGCTGCCGCCGCCAGGGGCGAATCCCTGCAGAACCGTGATGGGCTTCGTCGGATAATCGGCGCCCCAGACCGTCAAGGCCGCGAGGGCGAGAACCAACACCGCCAAGATCTTCCTTTTCATACTTGCCTCCTGAAAATGAATAATGTGCGTAACGCCCCGGGAGATTCATTTCCCCCAGGGCGAAGTACCCTGGAAACGTGCCCAGCCTCAGGGCTTGGGCTTTATCGCCACTCGAAGGCAATCATGGCTCGACGCGGCCATGTTGAAACCTTCGTGCCAGTTCTCAAGGGAGAAGACATGGGACACAAGGGATTCCATCTCGATCCTGCCTGTGGCGGCGAAGTGGATGGCCGTGTGCCAGTCGTAGGGGATCTGGGAGATTTCCCCCCTGATGTCCAATTCCTTGACGATGATCTTGTGGGTGTCCACCGGGGCGACGATGCCGCCCTTTATGCCGCCCCCCGCCCACATGACGCGGCCGCCCTTGCGGACAATGTCCAGGGACTCGTCGATGGGCTCCACCGCGCCGGTGTTCTCCAGGACAACGTCCACGCCAAGCCCGCCGGTGATTTCCGCGACGCGCTTGCGCAGGTCTTCCTTCTCAACGTTCACGATATAGTCGGCGCCGAGCTTCTTGGCCATGGCGAGCCTGTAGGGCTCGTCCCGGGTGATGCCGCTCATGATGATGGGACCGGCGCCTATTGCCTTGCATACCTGCATCATGAGGATGCCCCGGGCTCCCGGCCCGAGGATGGCCACCGATTCGCCGGCCTTCACTCCCATCCGGGTGATGATGCTGTGGATGGATCCAGCCAGGGGCTCCATGAGGACCGCGGCCTTGGAGGAGACGTTCTCGGGGATCTTGTGGACCTGCCACTCAGGCCACATGGTGAACTGGGCGAAGCCGCCTCCTGTGACGAAGTGGGCGCGGCCTAGCATGGGCGCAATGGTGTTGCAGATGTTGTACCGCCCCTCTCGGCAGGCAGGGCAATGGCCGCAGTAGAAGGTGACGATTTCATGGACGACCCTGTCCCCCGGCTTTACGCTCTTCACATCCTTTCCCACGGCGCGCACCACGCTCACGATCTCGTGGCCGCTCACCACAGGGGCGGGAACGTGCTTGGTCTTGGCCTTCTCCGATTCGTCGGCCAGGAACTTGTGGACGTCGCTGCCGCAGATGCCGCAGTACTCCACTTCGCAGAGCACGTCGTGGGGGGCGAAGCGGTTCTGCCCGACCACGGGAACCGGGACATCCTGCAGCTTCAGGTCTCCATTGGGAAAGGACACGAGGCCTCTCATCATCTCAGACATGTATTTTCCTCCATCAAGCATGCTGGGTAGCAAATGCAAAATTAAAACTTTCGAATTTAAAATTCATTATAAACGGCGTAGCCCATCTGTCAAGGTATGAATTTTAAATTTTAATTTTCGTGGAATTCCTTCCTGACGCGCCCACGATGCTGGTTGAGGTGGTTTCTCAGGTGGGAAACCGCCGACTCCCATCGCGAGGCCTTCAGGTCTTCGACTATAAGCTCATGCTCGCCTATGCTGTTGCGGGCCACATGTTCGCTGTGGTCGACCTGAGAAAGGATTCGCACCATGTTGATCACCAGGCGCAGGTCGCCCAGGAGGCCGGAGATCCAGACATTGCCCGAACGCTGGTACAGGTACTCATGGAACTCGTAGTCGAGGATGAAGAATTGCTTGAAGTCCCCGATGGCGACGAGCCGTTTCGATTCCTCAAGAAGGTTGACCAGGTCGCGCATAATCTCAGGGGTCATCTTTTCGATGACTTTCCGCAGGGCCAGCTCCTCGAGGACGAGGCGGACGTCGATAAGTCCGTCGATCTCCTCCCAGGTGAACCGCCGAACCGCGTAGCCCTTCCAATGCTTTTTTTCTATGAGGTTGCGCTCCACGAGCTTCGAGAGGGCTTCGCGCACCGTGATGCGGCTCACCCCCAGCCGCTCAGAAAGGGCGAGGTCGTTGATTTTGTCTCCAGGCTTCCAATATCCCTTTATGATTCCCTGGATAATCACATCGACGACATTCTCGGCTCGGCTTGTCTTCTTCACGAATTCCGAAAGCATGTCCGTATCTATCGTCTCTGGGGGATTCTTGGGGTTTTCCATGGTCCTCTGATTCCTCGCTCTTGGCCTGTTTGTCGCTGGCGCAGGCTTATGTCCGGAGGCGGCGCCTCCTAGGTCCCAAGCATAGTGCGGGAGAGGAACTTTTACAAGCTATAATTTAAAATTTAAAAGGTAGAATCGATAAACTGAAGAATGGAAGTCCAGGAATCCACAGATCCGCGGGGCTTCAGGGATCATCCTTGGGGCTACGCGCCCTGGAGGGTCGGAAGGGGCTCCCCCGGGAGCCCCTTCCAGCCGCCTGCGCGGATCCTGTTGATCCTGGAAATCGGGTTATCCTGTCGGATTTCTCACCCGCGGACGTTGTAGAAGACCTTCCTGCCCCAGTATTCGGCGATGCCTTCCATTTCGTCCTCGATGCGCATCAGCTGGTTGTACTTGGCGACCCGGTCCGTGCGGGACATGGAACCCGTCTTTATCTGTCCGGTCTCCTTGGCCACGGTGAGATCGGCGATGAAGGTGTCCTCCGTCTCTCCGGAGCGGTGGGATACGACGGCGGTGTAGCCGGCCCGCTTGGCCATGTCGATGGCCTCGATTGTCTCGGTGACCGTGCCGATCTGGTTGACCTTGATGAGGATGGAGTTGCAGGCCCCCATCTGGATCCCCTTCTCGAGCCTCTTGGTGTTGGTGACGAAGAAATCGTCGCCCACGATCTGGATCTTGCCGCCCAGGGCCTTGGTGAGCTTGACGTAGCCTTCCCAATCGTTCTGGTCCAGGCCGTCCTCGATGGAGATTATGGGGTACTTGGCCACCCACGTTGAGTAGAGCTCGATCATTTCCTCGGCGGAGAAGAGCTTGCCGGGATTGGACTTCCAGAACTTGTAGCCCTTGCGGCCGCCCTCGTCGAAGAGCTCCGAGGAGGCGCAGTCCAGGGCTATGGCGACCTGCTCGCCCGGCCTATAGCCTGACTTCTCGATGGCCTTCATGATGAACTGGAGGGCTTCCTCGTTGTCCAGGTTGGGGGCGAAGCCGCCCTCGTCGCCCACGGAGGTGTTGTGCCCCGCGGCCTTGAGCAGGCCCTTGAGGTTGTGGAAGACTTCGGCGGTCATCCGGACCGCCTCTCTGAAGGATTCGGCGCCCACGGGCATGACCATGAACTCCTGGAAGTCGATCTTGTTGTCCGCGTGCTTGCCGCCGTTGATGATGTTGGCCATGGGAACGGGCAGGAGGGTGGTATGGGCCCCGCCCAGGTACTTGTAGAGGGGAACTCCCACGTAGTCAGCCGCCGCCCGGGCTACGGCCATGGAAACGCCAAGGATTGCGTTGGCCCCCAGCTTGCCCTTGTTCTCGGTGCCGTCAAGGTCGATGAGGGTGCGGTCGATGTCCACCTGCTCCAATGCGTCCAGCCCGCAGATCTCGCCGGCGATGGCCGTGTTCACATTCTCCACCGCCGTGAGAACGCCCTTGCCCAGGTAGCGTTTCTTGTCTCCGTCCCGAAGCTCCACGGCTTCGTATTCGCCGGTGGATGCGCCGGAGGGTACGGCGGCGCGTCCCAGGGTGCCGTCCTCCAGGACGACGTCAACTTCGACGGTGGGATTGCCGCGGGAATCGAGGATCTCGCGGGCCTCGACGTATTCAATCACGCTCATGGGGTTCTCCTTGGGGAAATTTATATCGAAAGGATATCTATAGGCTCAGGGAGCGTCAAGGATCGAGCCGGATCAGCTTCCCCGCCAGGAGGGGGGTGCGCTCCGCGACCTGGGCGCTTTCCTCGGGCAGCGGGGTGGACCAGAAGTAGCCCTGGCCGAAGTCGAAGCCCAGGCCCAAAGCGAAGTCCGCGAGCTCCTTGGTCTCTATGCCCTCCGCCACGGTGAGGGCTCCGATGTCATAGCAGAATCGGACAAGGCTCCTGAGGAGATTCGCCTCGGCCTGGCTGCGCAGGGCTCCGTGGATGAGGGTGAAGTCGAATTTCACGATGTCCACCGGAAGATTCATGAGCCGGGAATAGTTGGAGTACCCGGTGCCGAAGTCATCGATGGCCACCAGGCAGCCGGCCTTCCTCAAGTCCCGGAGCGCCTGGATCCGCGAGGGGTTGGGGCTTCCGAAATCCCCCTCCAGTATTTCCAGGATCACCGCTGAGTTGAGGTCCCGGGCCTCAGAGGCCGCCCTGGCCAGGCTCTCCCTGAACCTCAGCCTGTCCAGGTCCTTGAGGGCGATGTTCACCGATATGGGGCCTCCGCCCTCGACGGCCCGCCTGCGGGCCTTTTCGAAGATGAAATCCTCTATCGCCGCCCAATGCCCGGTGGAGGATGCCAGGTCCATGATCCGGGAAGGCGTTTCGTAGCGGTCGTTGTGCACCTTGAAGCGGAGGAGGGCTTCGTTCCAGGCCGTCCTCCCGGAAGCCAAGGCCTTTACGGGTTGATAGTACACGGCGATGGTCTTCTCCGACACGTTCCGGGAAAGGGTGATGAGGTCCGCCACCGCTATCTCAGCCTCAGTGGCCCTGCCCCAGCTCTCCTCGAAGGCCAGGATGTCCAGGCCTTCCCTTTCGGCCACGCCGAGGGCTTCATAGGCCTGGTCCAGCGCTTTTTCCGCATGGCCGTCCTCGCAGACCGTGTAGCCTATGCGGTAGCTAAGCTCGATTTCCTTCTCGCGGAGCACCGTGGGCCCCGAAAGGTCCTTCGCGAGGGATTCCAGGATTTCCGCTCCCTCCAGGCCCGGGGCGAGGGGAACCAGGAGGCCGAAGTCGTGGCCCCGGAGGCGGAAAGCCTTGCCCCCCACGGACTGGGCAGCGGTTTTTATCCGCTCCGCTGCGGATTTCAAGAGTTCGCTCACGATGGAATAGCCGAAAAGGGTGGACAGTTCCCTGAAGTTGCCTATGGTCAGGATGGCCACTGTGGTCTTCACTTCCTTGGCCACGGAGTTCTTCATCACCACCAGGGTGGGAAGGCCCGTGGCTTCGTCCCTGACAATATTCCTGGCGAAGGCTTCGGTATAGCTCAAAAGCTGGCGGCGCGTGATGTAGCGCAATACCCAGAGGGAAAGGAAGGCCAGGTGCAGGGTGAGGGACACGCGCAGGGAAAAATCCTTCGACCAGGCGAGCGGGATGTCCAGAAGCCGGGCCATCCCCGGGGCGGCAACGAAGGTCAGGGCGTAGAAGCACCAGAACCAGTACCACCGCTTGGGAGCCAGGGTATCGAAGACGGGCGGCATGAGGAGGAGGACTACGATATAGAGCTGCCTGTTCCCTTCCGCCGTGAGGCCCCAAAGATAGGCTATGGGGTAGAGGGCAAGAAGGAATGCTATGACGGGTTCGAGAGCTTTGTCCGGGGCTCGGATCGAGAGGACCAGAAGCCCAAGCACCGCCAATTCCATCGCCCCGTTCACCAGGACGTTCCGGCTGTCTCCTTCCAGGAGGGACTCGAACATGCCCACGAGGGGGATTGCCAGGCCCAGGGCCAGGACGGTGACCAGGAACTTGCGCCGATACCGGATCCCCTCCAGCTCGCTCGCGTCGAAGCCCGCCAGGGCTTCCGCGCTTTGGCGCGGAGATTTCCGAGGAATCCGGAAAAATCGGAACATAACCCTCCTTGGTCCTATGGCGGGCGACCCGACGGCCTTATCCCTGCACAGCGCCGATGAGCTCTAAGATACGCTGAAGATCGTCAGAGGTAAAATAGTCGATGGAGATCCTGCCCGATTCGAGGGTGCCCGAGATTTCGACCTTGGTTCCCAGGCGCTCGATCATCATTTCCCGCAAGGCGCCAAGGTCGGGATCCATTGCCGGGGCGCCTTCCCTGCCGGCGCTTTTCTTCTGCCTTTTCCCCGCCCGGACGAGGCCTTCCTGGGCCGAGGCCTCGGTCTGGCGCACCGAGAGGCCTTCGGAGAGGATTTTCCTAAAGAGGAGTTCCCGGGCTTCGGAGTCCTGGATGGCCAGAAGGCTCCGGGCATGCCCCGGGGTGATTTCGCCGGAACGCACCGCGTCCTGCATGGCCGCGGAAAGCCTGGTGAGCCTTAGGGCGTTGGCCACGGTGCTCCTGTTCTTTCCCACCGCCTCGGCGACCTGCTCCTGGGTGTAGCCCGCCAAGTCCATGAGGCTTTTGTAGGCTTCCGCTTCCTCCATGGGGTTGAGGTCTTCCCTCTGGATGTTCTCGATGAGGGAAACCTGGAGCCTCTTGTCGTTGGAAAGGGTTTTGACGATGGCTGGGATTTCCGACAGGCCGGCCCGGCCGGCGGCCCTGAACCTGCGCTCCCCGGCGACGATTATGTAGTCTCCCGGACCGGCGGATTCCACGATCAAGGGCTGGAGGAGCCCATGCCTTCGGATCGAATCGGCCAGCTCGTCGATGGATTCCTCGGAAAAGCGCTTCCTGGGCTGGTCGGGATTGGGCCTCAATGAGGAAAGCGGGAGGATCCGTATGTTGGTCTCCACCTCGGCCTGGTTCTTTACGGGGTCGAAATACTGCTGATGCTCGGGGATGAGGGCGCCAAGGCCCTTGCCCAATCCAAATTTAGCCACGTTCGATCAACTCCTGGGCGACTGCCTCGTAACTTCGGGATCCTATGCAGGTAGGATCGTAGAACATGACCGGAAGGCCGTGGGAAGGGGCTTCGGAAAGGCGGACGTTCCGGGGGATGATGGTCTTGAAGACCCGGTCGTGGAAATATTCGCTCACCTGGCGCACCACCTCTTGGGAAAGCTTCGTCCTTCCGTCGAACATGGTGAGGAGGATGCCCCGGATCTTGAGGTTGGGGTTCATGCTTTTCTGCACCAGGCCTATGGTTTGGAGGATGAGGGAAAGCCCTTCCAAGGCGAAGTATTCGCATTGCAGGGGGATGACCACCTCCTCGGCGGCGTTCAGTCCGTTGAGGGTGAGGATGCCCAGGGAGGGGGGACAGTCGATGAGTATGAAGTCGTATCGGTCCCTGACCTCCCCGATGGCCCTCTTCAGGTATTCGTTCCTGTCTTCCTTTTCCACAAGCTCTACGGTGGCGCCGGAAAGGTCGATGGAGGAGGGGGCGAGGAAGAGATTGGGGACCCTGGGGGGGACGACGACCTCTGAAAGAGTCGCGAGGCCGGACACGACCTGGTACATTCCGCGTGCGCCCGCCTTACCGCCTACGCCAGAGGATAGGTTCCCCTGGGGATCGAAATCGATGAGGAGGGTCTTCTTGCCCAGGATAGCGAGGGCCGCGCCTATGTTGATGGCGCTGGTCGTCTTGCCCACGCCTCCTTTCTGGTTTACGAACACTATGGTACGGGTCATATCCTGATCTTTGCTTCCGCGGCGATTGTAGCACAGAGAAGGCCACGATCGCTAGATAACTTGACCCCGGGGCGGGAAAATCGTTAGACTCCTGCCACATAAGGAGTAAGCATTATGCTGAACGAACGCGTAACCGCCGCCATCCAGGATGTGCGGCCTTCCCTTCAGGCGGACGGGGGAGATATCGAACTCGTGTCCGTAAGCGACGACGGCATCGTCAAGGTCCGGCTCACCGGCTCCTGCGGTTCCTGCCCCTACTCGCTCATGACTCTCAAGCAGGGCGTCGAAGCCTACTTGAAGAAGGTAGTGCCCGAAGTAAAGGAAGTGCGCCAGGCCTGAGCCGGGCCGCCTCCCGGCCCGCGGAAGAACCTGGAAACCAGGCCCGCGGGCCGCGCCCTTTTCGGGCCCGCGCCTTTCCCGGACCCTCGCCCTTTTCGGGGCCGCCCGGTACCGAGGAACGCTTCCTTTCCTTCTAGTACGCCTCCGCCACGGAGGACAGATCCCTGGGCATGGCGACCTTGGCCGACAAGCCTTCCCTTTCCAGCCTTTCCACAAACCATCCCAGCACGGCCAAGGCCTTGTTCCCCGCGGATTCGAAGGCCCTCGCGGCGATGATGTCAGGCGCCGCAAGGCGGGTGAGGAAATGCACCGCAATTCCTTGGTCGCAGGGCAGGACCAGTATCTGGCTGGCCATGTCCCCGGGCTTCGCCAAGGGCAGCAATCCATACCTGATGGTATTCACGTTCGACATTTCGACCCGAAGCCCGGGAATCGGCTGCCCGCCCAAGGCCTCACCGCCCAGGGGCGCCAGGGAAAACGCGTAGACGTTCGCGCCGAAGGTTAGATCCTCCAACAGGGCATGGATGGTCCAGGGCGGCCCCAGGCCGAGGCCGCGGATGGAATCAGGATCCAGGAGGGGCTCCGGGTTCCCGGGGCTTTCTATCCTATGGGCTTTCCTATAGAGAAGGCGCATCCTTTTGCGGCTGGCGGACCAGTACTCAAGGCCCTCCAGGCTCCTGGCCGAAGCCCCGATCAGGATGAGCCTTCCGAGCAGGGTTTCCTTTTCCATTTTCCGCCCCGCTTCCGTCCATGGAAGGACGGCCAGGATTTCAACCCTCAGGGGCTGCTTCCCTTCCGCCGCCTTCACGTCCGGGATGGGCGGTTCGACGAGGCTTGGGGACGAGCCCCGGCCCTTGGCGGTGAGCAGGAATCCAGGCGCCGCGCCGCCCCGGGAAAGGGCGTCGGGACTCAAGACCTTTTCAAGGGGGGGGTAGGCAGGCCCTGGTTCCCGGCCAAGCCCCGCTCCCGGCGCGGCGCCGGCTCCCGGGACCAGACTGACGAGCCATGCGGCGGCGAGGCACAATCCCAAGTGCCTCAGGGAAGTGAGGAAAGCCCTCATGGACAGCCAAGGACACGGGGCAACCGGTACACGTCCTCAACACCGTCCACGAGGATGGCTCCCATGCCCAAGGCCATGGCGGGCCTGAGGTCCACATCCTCCCTGTCCCCCACGGAGACGCATCGGGAAGCCTCCATCCCAAGCCTGTCCAGGAAGGTCCTGAAAGGGGCGGGGTTGGGCTTGGAGCGGAAGCTGTCGTCCAAGCCCACCACAAAGTCAAAATGGGGTCTGACCCCCAGTGTCTCAAGGCTGCGCTCCCCCACCAGGCGCGGGTTGTTGGTGAGAAGCCCGAGCTTGAACCGGGCGGCCAAGGAGGCCAGGGTTTCCGCCAGGGCGGGATCGGGGGAGAGCCAACGGCGGGGATCGAAGGCCTCTATCCTCCACCTGACTATCGTTTCCATGTCCACGCCGAAGGAGAGGAAGTGGTTCGCCAGGCTTGTGGTCTCCGCGTTTTTGGCCCTGTGGATCCTCTTGGCTTCGTCCAGCCTTTCCTTCGCCTCGGAAAGGGGGATACCCAGATGGGAGGCGAGCCTCTCGATCTGGGAGTCCGACTGGAACCTCAAGTAGGCTTCATTGGAGTAGAGCGTGCCGTCCAGATCGAAGAGGATGGCCCCCGGATCCGCGGGGAGGGAAAGGATCTTCAATTCCCTTCTTCCTTATTCCCTCATTTGCGCTCAGCCGCCCCGTAGGGGATGACTTCTTCCGGAGCCACGGGGTCCGAGGAGCCGGGAGAGCTTGCCGCCTGCAGATCCAGGCTCCCCTGCTTCACGGCGCCCTTCTCCATCTGCTTCTTGATGAGCCGCGCCACCACGTCCCTGTTGTCCAGGAGGGAGGAGAGGGACTTGTCGTGGTGGACCAGGCTGATTATCTGGGCGAAGAGACCCGTGACGTCCGCGTGGATGTACCATTCCTTCTGGAGGAGTTCCTTGTGGAACACCGCGTTGGTCCCAATGATGCGGTAGAAAAGCCCTTGGCGGTAGCCTTCGTCGAAGTCCTCGATGGCCCGGCCGTTGAAAAGGGGAAGGGAGACGGCGCAGATCACCTTGCTCGCCCCCAGTTCCTTCAGGTTCTTCATGCCCTTGAGGAGGGTGCCGCCCGTGCCGATCATGTCGTCCGCCATGAAGACGGTCTTTCCCTCCACGTTTCCCAGGAGCTTCATCTCGCTGATGTTGGATTCCGAGGCGCTCTTGGTGACCTTGGAATAGTCCCTTTCCTTGTAGAGGAGGGCCAGGGGCCTTTGGAGGGCGTTGGCGTAGAACTTGTTCCTGTCCACCGCACCGGTGTCCGGCGCCAGGACCACAAGGGGCTCGGACTGGATGTCCACCAGGGTCATGAGCTTCTCGATGATCTGGAAGGAGGCGTGGAGATTCTCCAGCCTGAGCTTGTCGAAGCAGTTTTCGATTTCGCGGGAATGGATGTCCAGGGTGATGATGCGCGAGACTCCCAGGTTTTCTAGCATCACGCCGATCCGGGCGGCGGTCAGCCCTTCCCTTCCCTTTTTCTTGTGCTGCCGCGAGTAGGGGTACATGGGCAAGACCAGGTTGATGCGGTTCGCCCCGGCCTGCATGGCGGCGTCCACGGTGACGAAGAGGTTGAAGATGTGGTCGTTCACCGACATGGTGCGGTGGACAGAGCCGTCATTGAAGGCTATGGGCTGGTGGTTTTCGATATCCTGGAAAATGAAGAGGTCCTTGCCCCGGACGGATTCCAGGATTTCGGTCTTGATCTCCCCGTTGGCGAAGAAGGTGTGCCGGGCGTTTATCTTGAACTGGGGCGGCCGGTACTTGTCCACCGACCCGGGTATGTACACCGAGGAGGAGTTGGAATCGTTGGCGAAATTGATCTTCCGTATGGCCAGTTCCTGGCTGATATGGTACCTGGAGGCCAACGCCTGGGTCTTTCTGTCGAACCTTCGTTTGTAGATGCCCGCCAACTTGCGGACGACCTGATCGGCGAACGCCTCCGCGCCGGGACACGCGATGATGCCCATTTTCGTGGGGTCGGAAAAACTCATGGGAATGCCGCCTTGGGGAGAAGGTGTACCCAAAGGCTATACTTTGGATGTGGTTTTGTCAATGCAAAGCAAAATGCGGCGGCTGTTATAATTCCACGCCCCGGACAAGGGCGGCGAGGGGCCTGTCCGAAGGGGGGCTTAGGACGAGGGTCGGCCCCGAGGCAGTCTCGACTCCGACGGGGCCTATGCTTCGGCTGTCCCAATACTCAACGCAGTAATGGCCGCCTGGAAGCCGCAAGGTCAAGGTCCGGGGGCTTTTAGGTCCTATCCAGAGCAAAAGGCGGACCGAGGCACGGCGGGGCGGCCTAGGATCGCCCAGGATTCCCACTTCCCCATCCTCTTGGCCGGACCGGGCGACGAGTATTCCGTCCGGGCTTCTGGAGGCGGCGAGGCAGGCCGCCGCCGCCAGAAGCGGGTGGCCGTGGGCCAGGAAGCCCAGGAGCCTTTCCAGGGTATCAGAAGAATCGAGCAAGGTCCTTCTCCAGCTCAGCGAGGCCCGGCATCCCTTCCACCAAAGCCCAGCCGGGGATTTCGTCCATGTCAGAATGGGCGGAAAGGATGGCGAGCACGGTTTCGACCTGGATGCCCACCCTTTTCCACAAAGGCGACAGAGGGTTGCCCAGATGGTCCAGACCCGGCTTGCCCCCCGTCACCTGGCCGGGATTGAGGGTTTCTATGAGATAGGCCGAGGCCTTCGTGCCCTGGCCCCATTCACGGTGGGAGAGCCCCCTATGGACTTCCCGGGATTGGTCCAGGACCATCCTCACGCCCCGTTCGTCCGCCGCGAGGATGCCCATGGCGGCGAAGGCGAGGTTCTTGGGATGGGCGATGATGTTCCAGGCGAGACCCGAGGAGGGACCCGCCTCGTGGAGATCGAAGGCGGCGCCCACCTTCTCCTTTTCCACGAGGACGAAAATGGCGTGGGCGGCACGGGACGTCAGGGAACCCGAGGGATTCCCGGGGTGGACGCGGTTGAGGTTCCTCGCCTCTCGGCCGGGAAGGCCTTGGTCGGGCCCCGCGCCGAATGGGAAGAAACGCTCCGGGTCGGGAAGGTTTTCGTCCTCGGGCTTGGTGAGGCGGGAGCCGTAGCGCAACAGTCTATCGCCCCAGGCGCCGGCTATCCGGACCGTCCCTGGGCCGGGCCTGTCCGGGTCGGGCCAGGAGGCGGCGGAGGCGTTGGCCCTGGGTATGACGATGAGCCTGGCGGCCTTTGGCCTCGCCCAGGAGACGAAGAGGGAGGCCGCCGCGGCCCCGGCGATTTCATCCCCATGGGATCCGCCGATGATGAGGATCGAAGGCGCATCCGGCACGGGATCGCTTGGCTCGAGGAAATACACCGGGCTGTCCAAGGCCGTTCCAGCCAGGGAGGGCTCGTAGTCCGACAGGGCTCCGACGCGCCCCACGGCTTTGCCGGGTCTCTGTTCCTCCAAGGCGGCGAGGAAATTGGGATGAGCGGGGCTCGCGGCCAAGGCCGAGGAGGACTTTGAAGGCGCCATAGGCGCGGCGGGCGCCTGGGCGGAGGAAAGGA
>JBFLXC010000056.1:0-15947 GCA_040757435.1 Spirochaetota bacterium
CCAGTCCGCGAGCCTCATCTTCCTCTTCTGCTTCTTCAGCTTCACCATCGTCCTCGTTTTCGGAGGGCTTTCGGGATCGACCTTGGAAGTGGGCATCTACCGGGCCTTGCGGTTCTCCAACGACAATTCGGCCGCCCTGGCCTTGGGACTTATGCAAACCGCCGTCGCCCTTGGCTGCGCGGCTGTCTTCGGCTATTTCTCCCTTCGCAGCCATGCGGTGTCCAAGGGCTTCGGAGCCCGTGAGGCGGCGAAGCGCCCTAAGGCCGGGGAGTGGTTCCTCATCCTCGCCTACATGGTCCTCATCATCGTCTTTTTCATCGGGCCTTTGGTCGCCTTGGCCGCCGAAGCCTTCACCATCCGCGATTCCCGCCTCGCCCAGGCACGCTTCGGCTTCGGCAATTTCGCGACCCTTCTCTCCGGACCGAAGCGCCCCCTCGCATCGGCGCTGGCCAACACCCTCGCCATGGGCCTGGGCGCCACCGCCGCGGCCTTTTGCCTGGGATTTTTAGCCGCCCTGGCCTTGTCGGCGAAGCGAAGATCCTCCGACCTGGGAGGCGGCGAGACTGGGCTGGGCAAAAGCCTTTTGTTGAGCCTGCCCCTGGCGATTTCTCCCGCCATACTTGCCACAGGCTGGCGGCATCTTCTTCCGGGCAGATCGGCCTTTCCGGTCATCGTAGCCGCCCAGGCCGCCATGGTTTGGCCCTTCGTCGCAAAATCCCTTGAAGCCGCATTGGGCGCCCTGGATAGGACGAAACGGGAAGCAGCCCGCACCCTGGGGGCCTCGGCCCTAAGGTCCTTAGTGTCAGTCGAGCTCCCCGCCATATTCCCTTCCCTGGCCTCCGCCGCGGCCTTCGCCTTTTCCATCGTCGCGGGGGACGCAAACATTCCCTTGATCCTAGGGGGAGGAGCCTGGGAGACCCTTCCCCTCCTCGTCTACCGCTTGAGTTCCTCCTACCGGTTCAACGAAGCCTGCGCCGCAGGACTTGTCCTCGCCTCGCTCACCAGCCTGGCCTTTTTATTCAAAGAGAACATCGATGAAATACCTTGAAATCCAGGGCTTGGGCTTTTCCCGTCCAGGCTTTTCGCTCTCCGCCGACCTTGTCTTGGAGAAAGGGGAGACCGCGGTGATCCTCGGCCCTTCGGGATGCGGCAAGACAAGCCTGCTCCGTTGCATTGCCGGATTGGAAAAAGCCCAAACAGGGTCGGTTTGGGTGGATGGCCGCAGGCTCTCGGGGCTTGCGCCGGAGAAGAGGGGAATCGGCTTCGTCTTCCAGGATCTGGCGCTCTTCGACCATCTGGACGGGAGGGAAAACATTGCCTACGGCCTTAGGTTGAGGAAAATCCCCAAGGAGTCGAGGGACGAGGTGGTGACACGACTCGCCGAGAAGCTCAGGATATCCTCCCTCCTGGACAGGAAGCCTCCCACCTTGTCGGGGGGGGAGAGGCAGCGCCTGGCCTTCGCGCGGGCCATTGCCTACGGGCCCTCCTTGCTCCTCTTGGATGAGCCCCTTTCCTCCCTGGATGCCCCATTGAGGAAGGAGCTTAGGTCCTTCCTCCGTTCCAGCCTTAAGGAGAGGGGCATCACATCCATCCACGTCACCCATGACGTCGAGGAGGCCTTCGAGCTCGCCGACCGGATGTTCCTGATGAGGGAGGGAGCGATCGTGGCTTCCGGGACTCCCCAGGAGGTCTTTTCAAGTCCTCCCGACGCCTGGTGCGTCCGATTCCTCGGTCTTGGATCCCTCGTTCCCATACTGTCGCGACGGGGGGAGCTCTGCATCACCGATCTGGGCACCTTTAGGATCCCGGCTTCGCATGCCGGCCGGGCGGCGCGTGCCGCTCCCGCCGGGTCCTCGGCCGAATCCTCTGCCGGATCATCGGCCGGCTCCTCCGTCGGGTCCCCAGGCCCTGAGTATTTGTTCATACCCCGGACGGCCGTGGGGATCATTCCCAAGCCCCAGGGCGGCTCCTTGGAGTTCGAGGTGGAGTGGGAGATTTTCCGCGGAGAAGGCCATAGGCTCGGACTGAGGCGCAAAGACCTTAGGCTGGAATGCGACGTTCCGGGAACAAGCCTTCACCCCCCGGGGTGCACGGTGGGCCTGTCCATCGACGCCGGTCTATGCCAGGTCCTGAGCTAGCCCCTTGTCCTGGGTCCTAAGCAGCTCTAGCAATTTGCCCGCCGTAGCCTCGGGAGTACCATCCTCCGCTTCCCAGCGGTAGCGGAGACGGGCGGCTTCCCCGTACAGGGCTCTGCGTTCCTCGAGAAGGGAGATTATCCTGTCCCTCATCTCCTTTTCGCCCGAGGGAAGCAGGGGTCTTTGTCCCGGGTTTTGAAGCAACCTTTTCACCAGGGCCTCGGCGGGAACATCGATCCATATAGTAAGGAACCGAGCCCTAAGGAGCCTTCGGTTTTCCTCGGAAAGGACGACTCCGCCGCCGCAGGCGAGGACCATGTCGCCCCCCTCCTCCGCCTGGAGGCGAAGGCATGAGGTTTCTGCGGCCCTGAAGCCTACCTCGCCGTAGCGCGAGAAAATGTCGGGGATTGAGAGGCCCTCCCTTGCTGAAATGACCTCGTCCAGGTCCCTGAATGGATAGCCCAGGGACGAGGCCAGGACCTTTCCCGCCTGGCTCTTTCCCGAACCCATGAAGCCTACGACGGCGACCCTCATGCCTAGGGTCCCACTACATCGGCTATGAGCCTTTTCCAGTTGCCACCCATGATCTTTTCTATCTCCCCGGGCTTGTAGTTCCGTGACTCTAGGCCCCGCACGAAGTCTTGGAACTCCGCGGGGGAAGCCAGTACCTTGCGGCCTGGGATGTCCTTGAAGCCGTCGAAGTCCGAGCCGAAGCCCGCCGCATCGATTCCTCCTACCTTGACAATGTGATCAAGGTGATCCAGGAGGGCCTCGAACAAGGAGGCTTCGGAACCGCCTGAGGGTTCGCGCACAAAGGCGGGGACGAAGACCGCGCCGACCACGCCTCCCGAGTCCGCTACCCTGCGGATCTGGGGATCCGTCAGGTTCCGGGGAACGGGGCAGAGGGCCCGGGCGTTGGAATGGGAAGCCACGATCGGCCCTTTCGCCGCTCGGGCCAGGTCTTCGAACCCCTGGTCGGGCAGATGGGACACGTCAACGATCATCCCCAGGGCCTCCAGCCTTTCCACCAGGGAAATCCCCAAGGCGCTGAGGCCGTCCGAGCCTTCGGCCTTAAGCCCCCGGGCGAAGGGAGTGCGCCTGTTCCAGGCGATTCCCATGGCCCTGACCCCCCGGGCGTAGAACTCGTCCAAGGCTTCCAGGGAGCCCTCCAGGGCTTCGGCTCCCTCGATGGAGAGAAGGCCGCCCACGGATTCCCCGGGCTTGGCCCTACCCAGGTCCTTGGCGCTTAAGATGGGAAAGAACCGGCCGTCCGAAGCGTCGCAGACCTCGCCGAAGGCGTCGATCATGCGGTGCGTCCTGGCCTTGGCCTCCCCCAGGTGCTCGTCGGAGATGAAGAGGGCCATGAATTGGCAGGCCACGCCCCCGGCGAGGAGCCTTGGCAGGTCGAGATGGCCGGCAGGCTGGGATTCGAGGAGGTTGATCCCCTCCACGGCGCCCATGAGGGAATCGCAGTGGGCATCCACCACCGGGACCAAGGGGAGATCTTTGTTCATGGTTCATTCCTCAGCTTTGATATTTCGTCCCTGAGCAGGGCGGCTTCTTCGAACTCAAGGTTCTTGGCGTGTTCCAACATCCGCTGCTCCAGGGCCTTGACGAGGCTCTTCCTCTGCTCCGGCACAAGGAGGTTGTGGGTCCTCTTGAGCAGGTTCACCTCATCCAGGGCGGCGTCGACCTTTTCTTCCTTGTGCCTCTCCAGGATGTCCCGGATCGATTTCTTGATTGTCGTGGGCGTGATCCCGTGGGCGTCGTTGTAGTCCATCTGGATCTTCCTGCGCCGCTCCGTCTCCCCGATCGCCACGCGCATGGCCTCGCTTTCCCTGTCGGCGTACATGACCACGATGCCTGCCGCGTTTCGCGCCGCCCGGCCTATGATCTGGATGAGGCTGGTGGCGGAACGGAGGAAGCCGATCTTGTCGGCGTCCAGGATGGCGATGAAGGACACCTCCGGCAAGTCTATGCCCTCCCTGAGCAGGTTGATGCCGACCAGGACGTCGAACTCCCCCGCCCGCAGCTGAGTGAGGATCTCGACCCGCTCTATGGTCTCCACCTCGGAATGGATGTACCGCACCTTGAGACCCAGGCCGCTGAGATAATCGGTGAGCTCCTCGGCCATCTTCTTGGTGAGGGTTATGATGAGGCTCCGCTCTCCCTTGGCAGCCCTTTCCTTCACCCGGGCGTAGATGTCCTCCATCTGGCCTTCCGTAGGACGGACCACGATCTCGGGGTCCACCAGGCCGGTGGGGCGGATCACCTGCTCCGCCACAACCTTGGACCGCTTGAGTTCCAGCTCTCCGGGAGTGGCGGAAACATAGACGACCCGGTTCACCATGGCCTCGAACTCCTCGATCCTCAGGGGTCTGTTGTCCAGGGCGCAGGGCAGCCTGAAGCCGTAGTCCACCAAGGAGAGCTTCCTGCTCCTGTCCCCTGCGTACATGGCGCCTATCTGGGGAAGGGTCACGTGGGATTCGTCTATGAAGGTGATAAAATCCTTGGGGAAGTAGTCGAGGAGGACTCCGGGGCGCTGCCCTGGACTCCTTCCCGACAAGGGGGCTGAATAGTTTTCTATTCCCGAGCAATACCCCATCTCCTGGAGCATTTCGATGTCGTATTCGGTCCTGGACTTGAGCCGCTGGGCCTCAAGGATCTTGTTTTGGGAGAGGAAGCTCGAATACTGCTCCTCCAGTTCGGCCTTGAGCCTCTCTATCGCCCTGTGGACCATGTCCTCGGGCATGACGAAATGCTTGGCGGGATAGACCACGGCCTCCTCGAGATCGTCCTTGGCCGCTCCGGTCAGTGGATCGAACTTGCGTATACGCCGCACCGTGTCGTAGTCCAGCTCGATGCGGTAGGCTTCCTCAAGGTAGGCGGGATAGATTTCCAGGATGTCTCCCCGGACCCTGAAGCGCCCCCGCTCCAGCACCATGTCGTTCCGCTCGTACTGGAGGTTGACCAGGTTGCGCTTCACCGCGTCCAGGTCGATGGGCGAGCCCTTGTCGATGTAGACCCTCATGTCCCGGTAGAGGTCCGGGGAGCCCAGGCCGTAGATGCAGGATACGGTGGCGACGATGACGACGTCCCGCCTTTCCATGAGGGCGGCGGTGGCGGAGAGGCGCATCCGGTCGATCTCGTCGTTGATGCTCGAATCCTTCTCTATGTAGAGGTCCTTGGATGGGACATAGGCCTCGGGCTGGTAGTAGTCGTAGTAGGAGACGAAGTACTCGACCGCGTTGTCCGGAAAGAAACCCTTGAATTCCCTATAAAGCTGGGCGGAGAGGGTCTTGTTGTGGGAGATGACCAAGGCGGGCTTCTGGAGCCTTTCGATCACCTTCGCCATGGTGAAGGTCTTGCCCGAGCCTGTGACGCCCTTGAGGGTCGTGTATCTCTGGCCTTGCTCCAGGGACGAGGAAATCGCCTGTATGGCCTGGCCCTGGTCCCCGGAAACGTCGAAGGGCGCTTCCACCCTGAATGCTTTCATGATGCTCCCCGGTTCGGGCTCTATTCCTGTGGTCTTTCGTCCAGGGTCACCGAGGCCTTCGCCTTCTGCCTGCCCCGGTAGTACTCGACCGCAACCTTTTCGCCCGGCTTGTTGTCTTCCAGGGCGGTGTAGAGATCGGCGATGGTGCCCACCTGTACCCCGTCCACGGCGACGATGATATCCCCGCCCACGAAGAATGTCGACCTGCCGTAGCGTACCGCTGTGCTCCCTCCCTTGAGGCCCGCCTTGTCCGCCGAACCGCCCGGCTTGACCGAGGAAACCAAAAGGCCTTTGTCCACCGGAGCTCCCCTGCCCTCCTGCTCAAGGTAGGAGACAAGGGCGGGAAAGAGCTGGATCGCTTCCATGTCGATCCAGCCCCGCCTCACCCGGCCCTGGGCGATGAGCTCGGGCACGATGCGCACCGCCGTCTCGACGGGAATGGCGAAGCCGATGCCCACGGAACCTCCGGAAGGCGAATAGATCATGGTATTCACGCCGATCATCTCGCCCCGGGAATTGAAGAGGGGCCCCCCGGAGTTTCCGGGATTGATCGAGGCGTCGGTCTGGATCATGTTCTGCAAGACCGTGGTGCCGTCCTTCTGTATGGGCCTTCCAAGCCCCGACACTATGCCCTTGGTCAGGGTCCGCTCAAGGCCGAAGGGATTCCCGATGGCCAGGACTTTCTGGCCCACTTTGAGGCCCTTGGAATTCCCGAAGGATATGGGCTTCAAGGCGAGGTTGGCCGGCGGGTCGAATTTTATCACCGCCAGGTCGTTCTGCGGGTCGGCGCCCACGAGCCTTGCCTCATACCTGCTCCCGTCCGCCAGGTTCACGAAGAGCTTGAAGGCGTCCTTCACCACGTGGTGGTTCGTGAGGACATAGCCCCGGGCGTCTATGACCGAGCCGGAGCCCGAGCCTCCGCTCTGGGGAACAGGCTCCAGGAACCAATTGATGTTGACCACCTCGGTGGTGATGTTCACCACCGATTCGTTGTACCTCTCGTAGATTGCTATGTTCTCGGCTTCGTCGGAGGCGAAGCCCTGGGAACCCGAGGCTGGGGCGAGTACTGGCGCGGGCGCAATGCCTCCGCCCGTCCCTTCCGGGTTTCCTGGGGCGGCAACAGCCTCAGGCTGGCTTAGGGCCGCGGGGACGGGGGAGCGGGATAACTTGGTTCCCGAGAGAAGGAAAGCGGCGCCGAATATCAGGGCGGCGGCGCCTAGGGCTCCGCCCAGGACGCCAAGGGCGAACTGCCGGTTGGAATACAGCTTCATAGGCCTTGCCTCACAGGAAACGGATTTTGCCTGAGGCGGACTCTTCGGCCCGCGCGAGCATGTAGAGGTAGTCGGAAAGCCGGTTCAAAAGACGAAGCAAATCGGGAGACACCCTGTCCCGCCGCGAAAGGCTGACCACACGGCGCTCTGCCCGCCTGGCGATTGTCCTCGCCAGGTCCAATGCGGCAGAGCCCTGGGTCATCCCCGGAATGACAAAGCCGGTCAATGGTATCCTCTCCTCCAAGGAGGCGATTTTCCCCGCCATCCTTTCTTCGTCCGAAGGGAGCACGGGCCTGTCGAAAGGAACTCCAAGGGAGGCGAGCTCTCCGGAAACGCGGAACAGGAGCTTCTGTATGTCGTCGATGGCGTAGATGACCTCATCCTCCATGCAAAGGTGGCGGGCCATGCCAAGGGCGGAGGACAATTCGTCCAGGGTGCCGTAGGCTTCCACCCTGATGTCATCCTTCGCGATCCTCTCCTCCGACCACAGGCCTGTGGTCCCGTCGTCTCCAGTTTTCGTCACAATGCTCATGCTGAAAACATACTGCTAGGACAGGGGTGGTTCAAGTTCGCAGCGGCCCCTCCCATGGTTTTCCCTCCGCCTGGAGGCTATCATGTAGAATAATATGGAAATTTCGATCCAGCCCTGCCCCTATCTTCCGGACCGCGAGTCCCGGGCCGTCCTGGCACCGGACTCGGGCCTTCCGGAGGAGCTCGACCTCCGCCTGGCGGCGGGATGGAGAAGGTCGGGCGCATATTTCTACCGCTATTTCTGCCCCTCCTGCTCCCTGTGCCTCCCCTTACGGCTCGATCCCTCCCACGCCCTTGAGTCCAGGCGGAGGCGGGCTCGGCTGTACAGGGAAAACCTGGATATCCGCGTGAGCATCTCAGGCGGGGCGGGCAGGAAGGAGTGGCTTGAGCTCATGGAGCGCTATGCCGAGGCCAGGCACGGCTCCGGGGATAAGGAATGCGAGGAATCCATTGGATCGTTCCTATGCTCCCCTTGTTCCCTGGTATTGGAGTACCGGACCGACCAAGGCGCGCTGGCAGCCTTGAGCTTCCTCGACAAGGGGGAGGCTTCCCTCTCATCGGTGTATTTCGCCTTCGACCCCCGGGAGGGCAAAAGAAGCCTGGGGGCCTTTTCCGTCCATAAGGAATTGGAACTGGCGAAGTCCTGGGGATGCGGCCGCTACTATCTGGGTCTCTGGATTCCCGGATCCCGGAAGATGGATTACAAGGCGGAATTCCGCCCCTTCGAAATCCTCCTTCCCTCGGGCCTTTGGCAAGCCTTCGACAACCGGAGCGAAGTACCCACAACGCTCCTATCGCCGCGGGAAAACCTACGTCGTTGACAGTGGACTACTAACATGGTACGGTAGCCGTCGATACTTTTCTCAATGTTCTGTCGGAAGGAAAACTATGGCATCCCAGACAAAAGCGCCGGAGGGCGCAGAGGCTAAGAAGACCGAGAAGAAGGGCGCTCCCAAGCGCGGAATCAAGAATCCCTTCGTCTACGGCGGCACTATCGTCATCCTTGTGATCACTATCATCGCCTTTGTGTTCATCCCCTCCATGGGAGGAGGCTTTTCCTCCCCCTCGGCTCCGAAGTTCGGAAGCTGGGACGGCAAGCCCATCACCTACACCGCGGATTCCTACTTCGCCACCCAGGTGGCCCAGATAAACGATTATCTGCGCCAGCAAGGCCTTTCGGAGCAGAATTTCCAGCTCTACGCCTACCAGGTCTGGAACATGGCCTTCCAGAGCGCGGCCATCCGCATGGCCCTCATCGACACGGTGGAGAAATCTGGGTTCAAGGTCACGGAAAAGGGTTTGGACGAAGCCATGGTGAAGAACGAAAGCTTCTTCGTCGACGGCGCCTTCTCGCTTGAAAAATACAACTCCACGCCCCTCGCTACCCGCTTATCCCTTAGGAAGACCACGAGGGACGACCTCTTCGTCCGCCGCTACTACGAGGACCTGTACACCACGGCCCCCAGCACGGCGGAAGTTGAGTTCGTAGCCTCCATGGCGAAGCCCAAGCGAAGCATCTCCTACGCCGCGATCCCCATGTCGGATTTCCCCAAGGAACAGGTAAAGGCCTGGGCCCAGGGCAACGCCGACCTTTTCAGGACCTTGGGCGTTTCCAGGGTGACCGTCACCTCCTCCGAGGACGACGCCAAGAAGATCCTCCAGCAGGTCAAGGAAAACAAGCTTTCCTTCGAGGACGCGGCCAAGAGTCATTCACAGGACGCCTACGCCGACAAGGGCGGGGACGCCGGCACCGTCTTCTACCATGCCTTCGCCAAGGATTTTTCAGACTCCACGGGAGCGGAGAAAGTGGCCGCCCTCGCCAAGGGCGAGCTCTCCGAGGTCTACAAGATCGGCGAGGGCGCCTGGGCCTTCTTCAGGATCAACGCCGCCGCAAGCCCCGCTGACCTGAGCAAGGACGCCACCCTGGACGAGGCCCTGGCCTATATCCAGGAAAAGGAAAAGGGAACCCTCGAGAGCTGGGCCATCGCGAAGGCGAACGACCTCATCTCCGGCACCGACCCCGAGGCGTTCAGGAAGAAAGCTTCAGCGGCAGGCTATGCGGTCAAGAACGCGGGCCCTTTCATCCTCAACCTGGGCAACCCCACCTTCTACGCCTACAACCAGCAAATGCCCCTGCTTCAACTTCCCTACCCCACGGGAAGCCAGGATTTGCTCGCCGCCGAAAGCGACGAAGCCTTCATGACCGAACTCTTCTCCCTGGAAAAGGGCAAGGTATCCAAGCCCCTGGTGGTGGATGACGCCGTGGTGGTCTTTTCGATCGCCGACGACGCCGAAGCCTCCGAAGAGGACACCGCCTTCGTGAAGTTCGGCTATCCCTACTTCCACCAGGAAACCGTGGATGCCCAGACAAGGGATTCCTTCCTGAAGAGCAAGAAGTTCAAGGACGAGTTCAGCGCCACCTTCTTCAAGATCTTCCAGACTTCCCAAGCAAAGGCTTCCTCGGAGCCGGCTCCCGCTGAAGGCGCGAAACCCTCTAACTGAAGAGCTTCAATCCTGCCCGCCCCGGATAGGCGGGATGAATACAAAAGGGCCGCCCAAGACGGGCGGCCCTTTTATTTCCCCGCCTTCGAGGCGGCGCTCATTCTTCGTCGTCCGTCCTGAGCACGGCGAGGAAGGCGTCCTGCCCCAGCTCAACGTTGCCCACCATCTTCATGCGCTTCTTGCCTTCCTTCTGCTTTTCAAGGAGCTTGCGCTTACGGCTGATGTCGCCGCCGTAGCACTTGGCCAATACATCCTTTCGCACAGGGTTTACCGTCTCACGGGCGATTATCTGCCCGCCGATCGCCCCCTGGATGGCGACCTTGAACTGCTGGCGGGATATGTTCTTCTGCAGCCTCTCGCAGACCTTCCTGGCCCTTTCATAGGCCCCGGGCCTGTAAACCAGCATGGAAAGGGCGTCCACGGGATCCCCGTTGATGAGGAAATCCAGCTTCGACAGCTCCGTGGGCCTGTAGCCGATGACTTCGTAATCGAAGCTGGCGTAGCCCCGGCTTGTGGACTTGAGCTTGTCGTAGAAATCGAAGAGGACTTCCGCCAAGGGCATCTCGAATATCAACTCCACCCGCTTCTCGTCCAGGTGGATGAATGATGTCTGCTCGCCCCTCTTGCCCACGCAGAGGGTTATCAGGTTGCCGATGTAGGGAACGGGCGTGATGATCTGGGCCTTGATGTACGGCTCCTCGGCCATTTCAAGCCTCGAGGGGTCCGGATACTCGCTCGGATTGTCAATGAATTCAACCTGGCCGTTCTGGTAGGTGAGGCGGTAGCGAACCGACGGCGCGGTCATGATGATGGATTGGTCGAACTCCCTCTCCAGCCGTTCCTGGACCACCTCGAGATGCAGAAGACCCAGGAATCCGCAGCGGAATCCGAAGCCCAGGGCCAGGGAGTTGTCCTTCTCATAGGCCAGGGATGCGTCGTTGAGGGTCAGCTTCTCTATGGCGTCCCGCAGTTCGTCGTAGTCCGCGGAATCCATGGGATAGATGGAGCTGAAGACCACGGGCTTGGCTTCCCTGAATCCCGGGAGGGCCGAGGCGCAGGGGTTTTCGTCGTCCGTGATCGTGTCCCCCACCTTCACGTCCTGCACAGTCTTTATCCCCGCTATGCAATAGCCGACTTCGCCCGCGGAGAGGACCTCGCAGCCCGTGGGGACGATCTTGAAAAGTCCCACGTCCTCGACCTCATGGACCGCGCCGTTGGCCATGAACCGTATCTTCTGGCCTTTCCTCATGCTACCGGACACGACCCTCAGGTGGACAACAGCGCCTCGGTATGCGTCGTAGTGGGAATCGAAGATGAGGGCCTGCAAGGGCTCCTTCCTCTGGTCCTTGGGAGGGGGCACGCGCTCGACGATCGCCTCGAAGAGTTCGTCGATCCCTATGCCCATCTTGGCCGACACAAGGAGGGCCGAATCCCCATCCAGGCCCAGATCCTTGTCTATCTGGGACCTGACTCCCTCCACGTCGGCGGCGGGCATGTCAATCTTGTTGATCACCGGAACGATTTCAAGGTCGTGCTCCAGGGCCATGTACATGTTGGAAAGGGTCTGGGCCTCCACTCCCTGTGTCGCGTCCACCACCAGGATCGCCCCTTCGCAGGAGGAGATGGCCCGGGAGACTTCATAGGAAAAATCCACGTGACCCGGAGTATCGACCAAGTTTAGGATGTATGTTTTTCCATCCTTCGCCGTATAGGGAAGGCATACGGCCTGGCTCTTTATGGTGATGCCACGCTCCCGCTCGATATCCATGTTGTCCAGCATCTGGTTTTGCATCTTCCGCTCGTCAATGATGTGGGCCTTTTCGATGAAACGGTCCGCCAGGGTGGATTTCCCATGGTCTATGTGGGCGATGATGCAGAAATTGCGAATCAATTCGGGGTCGTGCATATGCCGAAGGATAGCCCGAAGAGCGGCTCTTGCGCAAGCTTGAACAATGCCCCGCTTCGGCGCCATAGTAGGCCCATGGTCAAGCTGAAGACGCTCCCGCGGAACGCCCGCACCTGCATCATGGTCGAGCCTCTATGGGCCTTTTTCGGCCCCACGGCTACTTTCTTCATGCCTCTCTTCCAGAAGCAGCTGGGGATGAGCGAGATACAGATGGGTATAGTGAATTCCCTGGCCATCGCCTCGGGCTTCGTGTTCTATTCCCTGGCCGCCCCGATCACGAACAAGCTCGGAAGGCGCAGGACGAGCCTCATCTTCGACATCCTCTCCTGGTCCCTGTCCATGGTCGTCTGGGCCTTCGCCCAAAGTTTCGCCTGGTTCCTGGCCGCGGCGTTCCTGAATTCCATCGTGCGCATCGTCTTCGTATCGTGGAACCTCCTCATCTCCGAGGACGCTACCGAAGAACAGCGCTCGACAATCTTCGGCTGGATCAACATCATAGGTACCTTCGGCGGCCTCACCACCTTGGCGGGCGGCCTCTTCATCGACCGGTTCGGCGTCGTCCCATCCATGCGCTGGATCTTCGCGCTGGGGTCCCTGACCATGACGAGCATGTTCGTAATCCGCTTCCTCGGGACCGACGAGACCAGGGCGGGGCTTTACCTCATGGAAAAGACCAGGGACCGAAGCCTGGTCTCCCTGGTGGCCCAGCAGGCGCCGAAGGCGGTCGCCGCCCTGAAGGATCCCTTCTTCCTCCGCATGATCGGAGTCTACATCATCGCGAACGCCATCCAAGCCATCGACTTCTTCCGCATCCTCTACCTCAGGGAGGAGAAGGTCCTTCCTTCCGTCCTCGTGTCCTCCCTTCCAGCCCTTAGCGCAGTGGCGAGCATATTCGTATTCTTCTACGTCGTGCCGAGGCAGGGATCGAAGAAAGGAAAAGACAGCCTTGCCTTTTCCTTTCTCTTCTGTCTTGTGGCACAGGTCCTTTTCGTCCTCATGCCCAAGGGGTCGATACCCTCAGCGGTCCTTGTATTCCCCTCCCTTCAGGCGGCCTACGCGCTCCTTGCGACCTTCCGCGACACAACCTTCATGAACGGCACCGACTCGGAGCTCAAAAGCGAAAGATTCAGCCTCACCCAGACATTGATGATGCTTTTCAGCATTCCCATAGGCTGGCTCGCCGGCTGGCTCTACTCCCTCTCGCCCCACGCGCCCTTCCTCTTCGCGAGCCTGCTCTATGCCCTTGGCTTCTTCCTCGCCCGGAGCCTCTCCCGCTTGCCCGAAAGAGGAGGGCCGGCTTTGCGCTGAGGAGCAAACGCGTATATACTAAGCCCTGGAGGTATGCAATGAACTTCGCCGATCTGCCCTTCGAGAAGAAAACCGGAACCAGGAACGACCGGAACATAGTAGTCTACGCCCTCTCCACCTGCGGTTTCTGCAGGAAGGCAATGAGCTTCTTGGACGATGAGGGCTTCTCCTATTCCTTCATCCACGTGGACAAGATTCCCCTGGACACCAAGAACGAGCTCAAGAAGGAACTCAAGGAAAAATTCAACGAAAACGTTGCCTTCCCCTTCGCCGTCATAGACGACAAGGATCACCTTGTGGGCTTCATACGGCCGGATTGGGAGCGGACCCTGGGACTGGCGGCGAAATGACTGAAAAATCCCTGGAGCAGACCATCCTCTTCACCCGGATGGTGGCGCAGAAGCAGGGCTGGGAATTGAATCCCGACAAAGAGTTCTACTCCACCCTGGCGGAAGGTCTTACATCGAATTTCAACCGCTACGGCTACTTCCTCTGCCCCTGCAGGGACACAGGCGGCTCCCGGGAGGCGGACAAGAAGGATATCTGCCCCTGCCTTTGGTCCAAGCTCGACGTTCCCGAATTCGGGCACTGCTACTGCGCCCTCTACTTCTCAAAGGAATTCGCAGCCTCCGGCAATGAGCCCTCGGGGATACCGGACCGACGGGAATCCTGATGGTCTACCTCGACTGGGCGGCCACAAGCCCTCCGGACAGGGAAATCCTGGAGGAAGCCTTCAGGGCCAGCCTTGGACGCTACGGCAACCCCTCCAGCGCCCATGGCGAGGGCCGGCTTGCATCCGACGCCCTGGAATCAGCGCGCAGGATCCTGCTCGCCTCGCTATTCCCCCACGGCAAGCCTGCCGGCAGCATCCATTTCACCGGATCGGGGACGGAGGCTGACCAGATTCCCCTGCTCTCGCTCTTCAGCGACTTCGCCCTAGGCCTAAAGAGAACAAGAGGGGCTTCCTCACCTCCCCACATCCTCGTCTCAGCTATAGAACACCCCGCGGTCTTCAGCCAAGCCCTCCACCTTTCGACCCTTGGGATCGAGGTCCAGTTCCTCGACCCCGACTCCCGGGGACGCCTGGACCCGCGCCGGGTGGCGGAAAACATACGGCCGGAAACCAGGCTCGTGGCGGTCATGGCGGTGAACAATGAAACCGGCGCGGTGCAGGACATAGAAGGCATCGGGAAGGCGATCGGGGAACGGCTGCGGATCCCGTCGGCCCGGCAGCCGGTCCGAAAACCAGGCGGACCCGCCCAGGCGGCAGGCAAGGACATAGCCTTCCACGTGGACTGCGTGCAGGCCTTGGGAAAGACGGACCTTGATTTCTTGGGCTCTCCGGCGGGGCCCAGCAGCGCGGCCTTCTCCGCCCACAAGCTCAGGGGGCCGAAAGGGATTGGCGCCTTGTGGCTCGCCTCGTCCCTGGATGTCGTGGCCAAGGGAGGCGGACAGGAAGGGGGAATCCGTTCAGGCACGGAAAACCTTTACGGCGCCCTAGCCTTCGCCTCCTGCTCTGTCCAAGCACAGACGAAGCTGGAAGCGGCCTTGCGCCATGCAAGGGATTTGGAAAAGCTTCTCATCCAGGGGATACGGGCCATCCCAGGCGCGGCGACGCTACCCTTGGACCGCCAGCCCGGCGAAGCGGCCTTCAGCCCCTACATCCTCTCCGCGAGCTTCCCGGGATTGGGAGGGGAAGTCCTCGCCAGGGCCCTCTCCGACGCGGGCATAGCCGTTTCCACCGGCTCGGCCTGCTCGTCCCGCAAGAAGGGGGAACGCCGCATACTGAAGGCCATGGGCCTGGACGAGGAGCTATCATTCTCCGCCATACGGATTTCCACGGGCGAGACCAGCTCTCCCAAGGACATCGAGGACTTCCTCTCCCGGGCGGAAGACTTGTTCAGACACCTGAAAACCTGATACAACCACGGTCTATGGAATCTTTCTTTCTCATAAAGCCGGGGGAGATCCTTCTCAAGCAGGACAACCAGAAGGAGTTCACCCGCAGGCTGGCCAAGGAGGTCCGTTCACGCCTCGGATCCATTCCCTGCAAGATAAGTGAATCGCCCGGAAGGTTTTTCCTCCAAGTCGGCCAGGAGCATGAGGAAGCCGCGGCCTTCGTGCTCGCCCATTGCCCAGGCTTGAACGGCTACGTGAAGGCCAGCCACGGGGCCAAGGATCCCGCCAAGATCATCCAGGCGGCTGTGCAGGTAGCCAGGGAAGGAGCCGAGGCAGGGCTTAGGACCTTCAAGGTGGAGACCCGGAGGTCCGACAAGAGTTTCCCCCTCGGGTCCTACCAGATGTCCTCGACGGCGGGCGAGGCGGTGCTGGCGGCCCTCCCCCAGCTGTCCGTGGACGTGAGGGAACCGCAACTCGTCGTCACCATAGAAATCCGAGAACGGGCCTATGTGTACGGCAACGCCGAAAAAGGGCCTCGAGGCCTTCCTTCCGGAGTGTCGGGGAAAGGGCTCCTTCTCCTCTCCGGCGGCATAGACTCCCCTGTGGCCGGCCACCTCATGGCCAAGCGCGGCATGGCCTTGGAAGCCATTTACTTCCACGCCTATCCCTACACTTCCCTGGAAGCCCAGCGCAAGGTCGAGCGCCTGGCCCGAAGGATCTGCGCCTGGTGCGGCCACCTGCGCCTCTGGGTGGTTCCCTTCACGGAAATCCAGATGGAGATCAAGAAAAAGGCCCCCGAGGACTCGACCACCCTCATGCTGCGCATGGCCATGATGGAGGCGGCTGAGATCCTGGCCGGCAGGATCGGCGCGAAGGCCTTGATAACCGGGGAAAGCCTG
>JBFLXC010000057.1:0-15394 GCA_040757435.1 Spirochaetota bacterium
GGGCTGAGGCAGGACTGGTTGTGCAGGTCCGCGAGGTACTTGCCCATGGCGGCGGCGAAGGCCCTAGGCGGGCCGTCCCGGGCCCTGGCCTGCGCCCCGGCTTGCGCGGAGGGCGGCCCAGAGGCGGCCTGAGACTTCGAACTGGGTCAGGGAGGTCCTGAACAGGCTGATGTCCTCCTGCTCCGCAGCCTCGACCATGTCCTCGGGAATGGGCCTGTTGTTGCAGAGGATGATTGCCGGGGCGCCCACAAGGCTTGCCACGGCGAGGGTGTTCTTGTGCGCCTGGATGGTGACCAGGACTTCGCCCGTCTTGGCATGGGCCATGACATCGGACAGTAGGTCTGAGGTGTAGCCTCCGGCTATTTCCTTCTCCGTTTTCCCGGAAATCCGCGCCGCCTCGGCCAACGCGGCGATTTCGCTCAGTTTCATGCTTTCATGTCTCCTTGCGGCGTAGTCGTGCCTTGATTATCCTTCGTGCCTATCCCGGCGGCCTTGGGTATTTCGGCTTTGGATTCGCTCCCCTCCCAGCGGATCATCGCCCTGACCGTCGTTCCGGCGCCCATCTTCGATTCGATGGAAAACCCATCCGACACCCTCCTGGCGTTGGGCAGGCCCATGCCCGCCCCGAAGCCCAGGGATCTCACCCATTCGTTGGCCGTGGAGTAGCCTTCCTGCATGGCAAGCTCCACGTCGGGGATGCCGGGGCCTTCGTCCCGGGCGAGGATTTCGATGGCGTCGTCGAAGATGCGCATGCGCATGATCCCTCCGGTGGAGTGGATCACTTGGTTGAGCTCGAGTTCGTAGGATGCCACGGCGGCCTTCCTGGCCACATGGGGCGGACAGCCCCGCTCAACCAGGGTTTTCTTGAACCTTTGGCTTGCGTTCCCTGCCTTGGAGAAGTCGTGGGGAGTGGTGCCGAAGCTCATTTCGATCTGGGGGAGGGGCCCTTCTTCCTTGGCCTGGCGCTCCGCCATCCTCTTTTCCATCCGGCCTATCTCCTCGTTCAGGGCGATGAGGAGGCGCCTCAGGATGTCCGAGGCGGTGATGATGCCGCACAGTCGTCCCGTGCCGTCCAGGACGGGGAAGCGGCCGTACTTGTAGCGGTCGAAGTAGGTGACGGCGAAGGAGAGTGGCATCTCGGCGTCGATGGTGACGAGGCTGGTGGACATGACTTCCCTGGCCGCCCTTCCCATGGACCCCGCGTCGAGGGCCCCGATGACATCGCCGATGGATACGATGCCTTCCAGCCTGCCTTCGTCCAGGATGGGGATGCCGGTGATGGCTTTTTCCTTCATCATGGCCTGCACTTCCCTGAGCGTGGCGGATCCGGGGGCTGTCACCACCTCCGAGCTCATGGCGTCCTTGACCTTGAGGCTGTAGAGGAGCTCTAGCACGATGCCGGGGCTTTTGTCCGCGGAGATGGGTACGGTGGTCATCCCGGCAAGTATGCACTGGCTTGGGTTTCTTGGGAAGCGTCGTTAGTGTTACGAAGATTGTGGAGGCCCATGCGATACCGTGCCGTTTTTTCAGGCAGATCGGCGACATCCTTTCACGTTTTCAGCGGCAATTACATTCTAGGCTTTATCTTAGGCTTGGATTTCATTTTCAAACACAATCTTCGTAACACTACCCCGGATTTACTAGATTTTTTATATGTGGTAATTTTTATCGAATAAAATCCTGGAGGCAGCGATGATCCGGCTGGAAAACATCTCGAAGACCTATGCCAAGAGCGGAAGAAAGGCTGTGGATGGGCTCTCCTTGTCTGTCCCCGACGGGAAGATCTTTGGCTTCCTGGGGCCGAACGGTGCGGGAAAGACAACGACGATAAGGATAGCCTGCGGAGCCTTGGAGCCGGATGAGGGCCAGGCCTGGATCGATGAAGTCAACATGGGGTCTGACCCCATGGGGGCGAAGCGGCGGATCGGGCTGGTACACGACAATCCCGAGCTGTTCAACAAGCTCAAAGCCCACGAATACCTCGATTTTGTGGCCGACGTGTTCCAAGTTTCCGATTCGGACAGGAAACGGAGGATCGAGGAGTTCGCGACACGCTTCGAAATCGCGGACATGCTGTCCTCCCCCATCGGATCCATGAGCCGGGGAATGAAGCAGAAGCTCTGCGTTGTGGCGAGCCTTCTGCATGACCCAATGAACTGGATCCTGGACGAGCCCATGGTGGGCCTTGATCCCCAGGCTTCCTTCCAGCTCAAGGAGGTCATGCGCGAAAGGACCCAGGCGGGGAAGTGCGTGTTTTTCTCCACCCATGTGATGGAAGTGGCCGAAAAGCTCTGCGACAGGCTGGCGATAATCGCCCGGGGCTCGATCATATTCCAGGGAAACCTGGCGGAACTGAGGGCTTTGAGGGAAGGGGCCGGGGGCGGAGACCAGAGCCTGGAAAGGCTATTTCTGGACATGGTGGCGGATGTATGAAGCCGAGATTTTTCAGCTTGGCGGCCTTGTATGTCAAAAGCTCGCTGAGCATCGCCTTTCCCAGTAAGGCGGAGCTCAAGGAGCCTAAGAAATTGGCCAAGGCTGCGGGGATTGTGCTCCTGGCCCTGATCCTTGTCGCGGACTTCGGCTTCATCTTCGGGCTTATGAACGTGGGACTCTACAACGGACTGGCGCCGGCGGGACTGCAGAGCCTCATGCTCCTCAACGCGGCCACGCTGGCGGCGATATTGGTCTTCGTATTCGCCTTCCTCATGGCGCTTTCGATGTTCTCCGCCTCCGGAATCGAGTCGGGGTTCCTCGTCCTTCCCCTGCCGCCCAGGGAAATGCTGGCCGCCAAGATGTGCCTCATCTATGTCACCTCGGCCTTGGCGGGGATCTTCGTCTTCGTCGTCACCATGGGTGTCTATGGCATCAAGGAGAATCCTTCCTTCTGGTTCTATCCCGCGGGGCTGCTGACCGCCCTCGCCCTGCCGCTATTGCCCACCGCCCTCTCCTACCTCATCCTCATCCCCTTCACCAAGCTCTCCAACCTCCTGAGCAACAAGAACTTCATCCTCTACGTGGGAGGCTTCGTGGGGCTGGGCGTAGCCCTGGGCTTCAACATGTACCTTCAGTCCGCCATGGCGAAGATGGGAAATCCCGAGGCAATCGCCCTTTTCGCCAGCCCCGATTCCCTGATCTCGAAAATCGGCCAAGCCTGGCTTCCCTCCTGGCTCGCATGGAAAGCCTTGGCGGGAGCTGGCACGGGAGCGGGCTTTCTCGCCTTGGCGGGCAACATTGCCCTAGGCCTTGGAGCCTTCGCCGCCGTCGCCTGGGCTCTGGGGCCGGCCTACGTCAGGAGCCTCCAATCCTTCGGGGAATCGACGTCACGCAGGAAAGCCCGTGCCGCAGGCACGTTGGCCACGGACATCAAGGGAGCCTTCCGGAAGCGCCCAGTCCTGGCGAGCCTCGCCTTGAGGGAGCTCAGGCTCATGAACCGGGAGCCCATGTATCTTCTCAACGGACCTTTCATCGTCGTCCTGATGCCCATAATCCTTGCTGTCATGTTCTTTGTGCAAAGGGACGCCCTCATGGAGTCCCTGGCGGGAGTCGGACCTCTCTTGGCGGGTCCGGCAGGCTATCTTGTCTTCGCCGCCTTCGGCGGCTTCCTTGGATCCTCCACCAGCATCGCCTGCACATCCCTCTCCCGGGACGCCCGACATCTGCCCTGGATCCGTTCGCTTCCAATCTCCCCCCGCGCCTACTTCGGGGCCAAGCTTGCCCATGCGGAAATCTTCGCCCTCTTCGGGGCTTTGGTGGGGAGCGCCGGCGTCTTCATCCTTCCCGAAGCCCGGATCGGCGACGCAATCCTTGCCTTCATCCTTGGACTTGTCTTCTCCACGGCGGTCAACATGGGCGGGCTCTGGCTCGACGCCGCCTTTCCCCGCCTATCCTGGGACAATCCGATCGCGGCGATGAAGCAGAACCCCAACGCGGTGATCGCCATCCTCGGGGCCATGGGCCTCTTGGCCGGCCTGGGTTTCCTGAGCATCAAGATAACGCTGTCACGACTCGGTTATGCCCTTTTATTCGGGGGTGTCTTCCTCGTTCCGATTATACTGTGGGTTTTGTTCTTTCCACGCTTCGCGGATAGGAAGATGAAGAGTTATGAGGCCTAGGTAAGTGTTACGAAGCTTGTGGCATTTTTCCTTGGAAATCCAGATTTCGCAGGCAAGTTGCGGGAAATTGGCGGGGGATTCCGACAGGAGTTCGTTTTGCCCTCCCCTGCTTGGATGACATCAATTATTCAACACAATCTTCGTAACACTACCGATGATCTCAAAAAACTCCCTGAGGGAGGAGCATCGGACCGCCCGGTTGCGCAGGTCCGCCCCGCCGGGCAATCCCTTCGAATAGGCGCAGAAATGCTTGCGGTACTCCCGGCATGCCGTGTCCTCGCCCATGAATTGGGCGGCCCGGCTGAGATGCCGAGTCGCGATTTCGGCGATCAAGGCTGGGGTAGGCTCATCGTAGGCCTTTCCCAGCCACAGAGCCTTCGCTTGGGCGAAGACGAAGGGGTTGCCCATGGCTCCCCGCGCGATCATGACCCCTCGGACTCCCGTCGTCAAAAGCATCTTGAGGGAACTCTCCGCGTCGAAGGCGTCGCCTGAGCCGAAGACGGGGATGCCCGCGGACGCAAGCAGGGCGGCGAGGTCGGCGATGGCCGCCCAATCCGCCGAGCCGGAGTAGCCCTGGGCGCGGGTGCGACCGTGCAGGGTAACCGCCGTCGCCCCCGCTTCCACCGCCGCCAAGGCGGTTTCCCGGTAGTTTACGCTGGCCTCGTCCCAACCCTTTCGTATCTTGACGGTAATAGGCACGGGGCTTGCTCCCACCATGGCTTTCACTATTTCGCCAAGAAGCTTGGGATTGCGGAGGAGAGCCGACCCTGCCCCGGATTTTACAATCTTGGGCACCGGACATCCGCAGTTGAGGTCGATGGCCAGAGGGTTGAGCCTCGAGGCCCTTTCCGCAGCCTTGGCGAGGCTATCGGGGTTTGCGCCGAAAAGCTGGATCGCGTACCGGGTTTCGGCTTCGCTTTTCTCCATGAGGACTTCGGTCTTACGGTTGTTCCGCACCAAGGCTTCGGCGCTCACCATTTCGGTGTAGCAGATTCCGGCGCCCAGTTCGAAGCAAATGGATCTGAAGGCTGCGTCGGAATAGCCCGCCACGGGAGCGAGGAAAAACGGCGAGGGGAGTATCTGTCCCGCCAAGGAAGGGAGAGGCGAGCCTATGGTTCCAATGTCGCCAACGCCGCAGGATGCGGAGGGGCCTGAGGCGGGAATTGGGCCTTGGGCTGGGCCAAAGGCCGGGCCTTGGAGGCCTGCGTCTGGGCCTTGGGGCGCTTCCCTGGCCCCCACTATCGGTTCAAGGCTCGAGTTTGAAGAATCGGCAGGCATTCTGGTAGGTGATCTCCGCCGCCTCCTCAGGTGCCATCTGGAGGATTTCCGAGAGGAACCAGGCGGTGGAGGGGAGGTACTCGGGCTTGTTGCGCTTGCCCCGATACTCCGCGGGCACCATGAAGGGGGCTTCGCTCTCGACGAGTATCCTGTCGTAGGGCAGCATGGCCACGGTCTCGTGGAGGTTGCGCGCATTGCGGTAGGTGAGGTTGCCGGCGAAGGAGAAGTACACGTTGAGGCCCGCGGACAAGACTCGGTCCGCGTATTCGGCGTTCTCGGAGTAGCAGTGGAGCACCGCGCCTGACGGAGGCATGCGGTCTCTCAGGACTTCGAGCACGTCCTTGCCCGCCTCCCGGTTGTGGATGATGACGGGGAGGTCGAGGCGCTCGGCGATTTCGAGCTGGTCGATGAAGAGTTCAATCTGGCTCCGGCGGTCGCCGTACTTATGGAAATAATCAAGGCCTATCTCGCCTATGGCCACCACCCGGGGGAGCTTGGCGGCGGTTTCAACGGTCGTCCTCCAATCCTTGCCGGGATTCTGGACTTCCGAGGGAGAGACTCCTACGGCGTGGTAGACGTGCTCCGCAGGTTTGAGGTTCTCGTAGACTTGCTTGAAATCCACGAGGCTGTTGCAGATGCTGATGATCCTGCCAACGCCGCTCTGCTTGGCTTGCTGGCAAACTAAAAGCTGCTCGATCGGGTCATCGTATATGAGCCCGATGTGGGCGTGAGTGTCGAAATACCGCATCTGTCTTCCGTTAATAGAAATGGTGGGACACCCGTACGGGTACTGCATAATGTACCATGCCGAGTTTCCTCCGTCAACTTTATTTTGGTAGTGTCACGAAGCTTGTGTTGGAAAAGCGTGCATGCATTGTCGGCATAAGGAATAATTCACCCGGATTCCTTGTATTTGAACAGATTACGAGTTCACCCCAGTAATTTGGACCTTCCGGTTGCGAAGCGCCACAAGCTTCGTAACACTACCCCTACATCCGGAATTCTTCCCCCAGATAAAGGCTGCGTGCCTTCTCATCCCCGAGGATCTCCTCCCTCGCCCCCTCCACCACGATGCTCCCCAGGTGGATTATGTAGGAGCGGTCGGTGATGTCCAAGGCGTCGCGGACATTGTGGTCCGTGAGGAGGATGCCGATGCCCTCCGATGCGAGCTTGCCGATGATTTTCTTGATTTCATGGATCGCTATGGGGTCTATGCCGGTGAAAGGTTCGTCCAGGAGAAGGAATTTGGGCTCGATGGCCAAGGCCCGGGCGATTTCAGTGCGCCGGCGCTCTCCGCCCGAGAGGGTGTAGCCGGGCTGCCGGGCGATTGCGGCGATGCCGAATTCCTCCATGAGGAAATCCGCCCTGCGCCGGCGCTCCGCGCCGCCGAGGCCGGGCCGGGCTTCCAGGACAGCCAAGATGTTCTGCTCCACCGTGAGCTTGCGGAAAATGGATGATTCCTGGGGTAGGTAGGAGATTCCCAGGCGGGCGCGGCGGTACATGGGGAGCTTGGAGAGGGGGTGGCCGTCGAGGCTCACCTGGCCGGCGGTGGGGCGGAGGAAGCCGGCCATTATGTAGAAGGTGGTTGTCTTGCCTGCGCCGTTCGGGCCCAGCAGGCCCACCACCTCGCCGCTGCGCATGGAAAAGCTCACGTCCGCGACGGCCACCTTGCGGCCGTAGAGCTTGCGGAGGCGCTGCACTTCCAGGACCGAAGCGCTCAAGGACTGGTTCCTTCCTTCTTCTTGGTAGTTATAGTCCCGGACACTTGGCCTGAAAGCTCAAGGCCTTCGGAGGAAGGCTTGCCTTCCATGAAGTCGGCGCTCACCGTTCCCTCCGAGGTCAGGGCGACGGGCTGTCCAGTGAGCTGGAGGACCTCCGTATCCCTATTGAACCGCGCGAACTCGGAGCGGACGGCGAAGTCTTCCTTCAGGATCTGGACGGCTATCCGTGCGTCCACCAATGAGGTCTTTTGATCGAAGCGCACCCACTCGGCTTTGAGGAGGACTTCGTTTTTCGAATCCTCCAGGACTACCTTGTCTTCCGCGAGGCCGATTTCCGTATCCCGAGCGTAGGCGAGCTTGGCGGACTTGAGTGAGAAGCCTCTATCCGAGTCCACCACCTCCACGGAACCGCTGCAGAAGACATCGTTGTAGTCCTCGCCCGACAGTTCGATCCTGTCTGCCTTGATCTTCAGGCTGCCGGTGTTCACCACCGCGCCGCCTATGAGGATCGTCTTCTCCTTCCCCTTGGCTATGACGCTTTCCATCCTCCGGGCGGAAAAGGTTATGGTGTCTTCCTCCTCGGCTTGGGAAAAGGCGAGCTTGGGGGTGAGGAGGAGCACGAAGAGGACTACGATCCATGTCGCGCTTCCAGCGCGCTTTCCTGACGCCATGAGGTTCTCCTTATTTCCGTCCCGAAGCGCCTGAGGCTTTCAGCATTCCTTCGGTTCCGCCCGAGAATGCAAAGGCGCTCTCACGGATATCGGCGAAGAAGCCCGAGCCCTTTATAAGCAGGCGCTGTCCCACCCGGGCTATGACCGGGGTGTCGGGCCCTCCTTCCAGGGTCTGGGTCGCCGAGAAGTACTTGAGGGTGGAGGTTTCGAAGCTTGCGTCGGTTTTGCGGGAGCTCAGCCTTACAAAGCCGGAAAGCTCCGCGTCTCCGGTATCCTCGTAATATACCGCCTTCTCCGCTTCCCCTTCGCTCACCACCTCGATCCCGTCCTCGCCCCGCTCCTCGAAGCGCAGGCCGTAGACGACTATCCTGCCTTGGTCCTGGTAGTACTCAGCCTTTTGCGCTTCGGCATAGAAGCTCACCACACCTTTGGTCACCTCCTCCCTCCGGAATCCGGTGAACACGGCGGTGGGAAGCTCCTCCATGGACTCCTGCGGTCCGTTGTCGTCCACAAGTCCGCAGGACAGCGTCAGGACCGAAAGCAGGAGGATCGCGATCGCCGATCCAAGGCGGCTTTTCATGTGCTACCGAGTATGGGACGGCCTCGCGGGGTTGTCAATATTGTGGCGCAGGCATTGGGCCACGAAGGCTTTGAACAAGGGGTGGGCCTTGGTGGGCCGGGACTTGAACTCGGGATGGAACTGCACGCCCAGCCCCCAGGGGTGGCCGGGCCATTCGCAGGATTCCACCAAGCTTCCATCCGGCGTCGTGGCGGATACGACAAGCCCAGCCTTCTCCAGTTCGGCCCTTGCCTTGTTGTCCACCTCGTAGCGGTGCCTGTGTCGCTCGACAATCGTCTCCGTCCCATAGGCCTTGCGGATTCCCGTATCCGGCCGCGTCGTCGACTCGCTGGCTCCGAGGCGCATGGTGCCCCCGTATGCCTTCACATCGATCTGCTCTTCCAGCAGGGATACCACGGGATGGGAGCTTGTCTTGCTGAATTCCGTTGAGTGGGCATCCTTCCACCCCACTACGCTCCGGGCGTACTCGATCACCATGATCTGCATGCCGAGGCAAATGCCGAAATAAGGCAGGTCCTTCTCCCTGGCGTAGCGGGCGGCAACCACCATGCCTTCTATGCCCCTCTCCCCGAAGCCTCCTGGAACGAGGATCCCGTCGACTCCTCCGAGTATCGAGTCCAGATCGGCGGCGGGAGACTCAAGGGAGCTTGAGTCTATCTTTACCAGCTCAACCCCCGCGTCGTTGGCGATCCCTCCGTGGTAGAGGGCTTCCCAGACGGATTTATAGGCGTCGTGGAGCTCCATGTACTTGCCCACGATGCCGATCCTCACCTGGGCAGCGGGATGCTTGACCTTCTCGACGACCTTCTTCCAGGCACCGAGCTCGGCGTGCCGGCTTTCGACGTTCATTTTCTTGAGTATGAATGCGTCAGCGCCCTGGGCGTAGAACACCAAGGGCAGCTCGAAGATGGTCGCCACGTCGTGCCCCGAGATCACGCCTTCAATCTCGACATTGGTGAAGGAGGAGATCTTGCGCCTGATGCCTTCGTCCAAGGGCTCCTTGGACCTGAGCACCAGGACGTCGGGCTGGATTCCCATCTCCTGCAGTTCCTTGACCGCATGCTGGGTGGGCTTCGTCTTGATCTCGCCCCCGGATACGGAAGGCACGAGGGTCACGTGGACCGAAACGGCGTTCTGACGCCCGAACTCGTGGATGAGCTGCCGAGCCGCCTCGAGGAAGGGTACGGATTCCATGTCGCCAACGGTTCCGCCCACCTCGACGATGGTGATGTCCACCTCGGGGCTGTCCGCCACTGCCAGGATGCGGCGTTTTATCTCGTCGGTGATGTGGGGAATGACCTGGACGGTTCGTCCCAGGAAGTCGCCCGCCCTCTCCTTTTCGATGACGGTCTTGTAGACCTGGCCGGTGGTCACCGAGTTCGCCCGGGAAAGGGGAGCAGTGGTGAAACGCCCGTAGTTGCCCAAGTCCAGGTCGGTTTCGGCTCCGTCGTCGGTCACATAGACTTCCCCATGTTGGTAGGGGCTCATGGTGCCTGCGTCGACGTTCAGGTATGGATCGATTTTTACCATGCGCACGGTGAAGCCGCGCGCTTCCATCAGTGCCCCCAGGGAGGAGGCGGCGATTCCTTTGCCCAGTGAAGAGCACACCCCGCCGGTGACGAATATCAGCTTCTTCATGGGGTTTCAGTATCCCCTCAGGCCTCCCTCTCTGTCAATCCCGGGGTAGTGTTACAAACCTTGTGAAAAATCGATGCTGAATGTGAAGCGCAGTGCTGAAAATGATGCGTGTGAACATTGGCATCATATCAGGATTTCATTAGGAGGAAAAATGCAGCAACTTCCATTTTGTCCTAATCCTTTGTGCGTTTATCATAAGGATGCGCCAAACGACCGGTGGTTCCGATTCCATGGATACTACTCTACAAGAATCTTCGGAAGGATCCCTCGATTTATGTGTACCGGTTGCCGAAAGTCATTCTCATCCCAGACATTCAGCATCGAGTATTACGTCAAGAAGCGCGTTCCTATGCGAGATCTCTTTTTACGCCATTCCGAAGCCCAGAGTTGCCGCGCAATTTCCCGCGCACTTCATATTTCACCCGGAACTGTGCAAAACAGACTTGATCGACTTGCCCGACAATCATTGGCAATCCATGCGAAGCTTCGATCCCGAGCCATCGCGAAGGAGGATATCTGCGTTGATGGCTTTGTTTCCTTTGACCATTCACAATATTTTCCCAGCGAAATCACTCTTTCAACAACTTCCCGCTCTCAATTCGTCCTTGAGCTTTCCCACGCTTCCAGAAAGCGTTCAGGGATTATGCGGCCAGCTCAAATTGAAAAGGCCGTTTCACTTTACGCGGCGACGAATTTTGAGCGAGGCGCCGTAAGCCGTACCTTTCGTGACATCCTGGATACTTTAGCCGCTCTCCGCCCACCTGAAATCAATTCTCCTCTTGTTCTGATCACCGATGAAAAGCCCGAATATCAGCGCATACTATTCCGACATCCACTCTTCCTGCGACAAGATCCGGATCATCGCATCGCCCATGTCAGGATTTGGTCAAAACTCCCGAGAACATTTTCAAACCCTCTTTTCGCATCGAATTACATAGATCGCCAACTGCGGAAAGACCAAGCCAACCACCATCGGGAAACAGTCTGCTTCAATCGGAATGTAGCGAATGGATTGTCGAGATTTACCTGCTACCTGGCTTACCACAACTATTTTAAGCGCTTTCGGATAAATGCTGGTATAGCGGATCAACGAACCCACGGCGAGGTCGCGGGCATAAGCCGAAACGCAATCCAGAACGAAACGAAAGCTCTCTTCATTAACCGCGCCTTTTTATCAAAGGCGGAACTTTCACCGCCAATGGAACGCATCTGGAGGAAACAATCACCGACGCCTATGAAGAGTAAAGCGGATTACCTTCCAGCATTTGCCCTGGCATGAAGGTGCGAACTACCGGTTTTACGCTCCAAATGACACAATCTTTGTAACACTACCCTCGTGGACGAAAAGGCCTTCGCGGGCTACACTTCGCATATGACCGGCTCTGAAACCCTCCTCGCCCGGGGATTGGCCGCCTTGGAGATAGAATTCGATGGCCCTGCGCGCGAATCCTTGCGCCTCTACGTGGATGAGATAGAGGATTGGAATCCCGCTTACGGCTTGGTCGCCGCCTCGGGGGACGATCTTATCGTAAAGCATATCCTGGACAGCCTCGCGCCCTGGAGGATAATCCAAGATACTTTGGCCAGGATCGATGCCGATAGGCCGGCGGGGATTCCGGCTGCGGTTTCCGACATCGGAACAGGGGCGGGCTTGCCGGGAATTCCTCTCAGCATCGTGCTCAAGGACAGGGAGTTTCGGCTCATAGAGAGAATGGGCAGGCGCATCATTTTCCTGCGTCGCCAAAAGGATGTGTTAGGCTTGGACAATGTGGCGGTGCTGGAGAGCGAGGCGGAAAAAGCCAAGGTTCCCCACGACCTGGTGGTTTTCAGGGCTTTCAGGCCATTTTCGGAGTACAAGCTTTTCAGGAAAATTTGGAAAAGCATCGTTCCGGGAGGATGGCTGGTGGCCTACAAGGGGAAGAGGGCTGTGGCGTCCCAGGAGCTCGCGGGCCTGGCTTCGGATCCTATCCTGGGACCAGGACTTGCCGAGGCTGAGATACGCCCCGTCTGGGTTCCTTTCCTGGAGGAGGAACGCTGCGTTGTCATCGCGAGGAAATCCCCCTAGGCGATGATCTCCAACCCCTTGGGATCGGGGGAAAGAATTTCATGGCGCCACGCTCCTTCCGGGCGGATCAGGGCGCTCCGAATCCTATGCGCGAAGTTTTCCGCATCCTCCGCGGTTCCCAAGGCCATGATGGTGGGTCCCGCGCCGGAGAGCCAGAATGCCGCCGCGCCGGCGGTACGGCAGGCTTCGGTCACTTCGTCCCACCCCGGGATGAGGGATTTCCTGTAAGGTTGGTGGAGCATGTCGCCGCAGGCTTCGCCGAAAAGGTCGAGGCGCCTTTGGGATATCGCCAGGGAGAGAAGCGCGGAGCGGCCGAGGTTGTAGACTGCGTCGGACTTGGGATAGGCGGCGGGAAGCGCCGCCCTGGCTTGGGCTGTAGGGAGTTCGAAGGGGGGAATCAAGGCGTGGAAGCGCCATTCCGGATCCACCTCGCAACAGGCCGAGGCGTATCGTCCGTCTCCTCCGGAGATGGATGCGCAGAAACCGCCCAGGATGGCGGGCGCCACATTGTCGGGATGGCCTTCCATGTCCGCCGCGATTTCCAGCATTTTCCTTTTTGACGCTTGATCGAAGTCGCCGAAGAGGAGGAAGGCAGCCCCTACTCCGCCCGCTATCATGGCGGCGCTGGAGCCGAGGCCTCGGGCCAGAGGTATCGACGCGCGCACTTCAAGTTCGAGTTCCGGAGCTGTTTTGCCCAGCCTGAGGCATGCGAAGCGGAAGGACCGAAGGAAAAGGTTGTCCGGACCGGAATGCCGGTCTTCGCATCCGAAAACGACGGATCGTTGGGCGATTCCGAAGGAGAATTCGTTGTGGAGTCCTAGGGCTATTCCCAAGGCATCGAAGCCCGGCCCTAGATTCGCGCTTGTGGCGGGAGCCCTGAGATGGTATCGCACAATCTTTCCCCTAGTATGTCCGGCCATTGCCCGAAGCAAAGCGCGCTATCGCTGATTCAACCTCGCCGATGTCGAGGACGTCCTCGTGGCGAACCTGGGCGGTGGAAAGCCGGGCTATGGGTTCGGGAATTTTCTCTCCCACCAAGGTGGCGAGGCGCGCGGCATGCTCCAGGTCCGAGACGCCTGGGCGCGCCGCCGCCGCGGGATCGAGTTCCTCAAGGCAAGCCTTGGGGAATTTGTACGGACTCGCGGTGCCCGCGACCACGATCGGCGCCTTGGGCTCAAGGCGGTCGGCGGCGCGCAACGCTACTTCCACCGCGGTGGCGGTGTGGGGATCGACAAGGACGCCCGAGGTTTCCCAGACCGTGGAAATCGTGGAGCCCGCCGCGAAATCGCTGCACCAGCCTCCCGAGAAATCAGAGAGGTAGGCCTGCTCTGTTTCGTTGATTTCAAACCAACCCTGCTCCGCAAGGTCCTTCATCATGGAGGCCACCCTCGCGCCATCTCCCCGCGCCGCCATATGCAGGAGCCTTTCGAGGTTGGACGAAACAAGGATGTCCATGGAAGGGCTGTCGGTTTTAACGAGACTTCTTCTCCGGTCGTAGACTCCGGTGGCGAAGAAATCCGCCAAGACCTTGTTCGCGTTGGAGGCGCAGACCATCGTCCCGATGGGGAGTCCCATTTCCTTGGCATACTTCGCCGCCAGTATGTCGCCGAAGTTGCCGGTGGGAACCGCCACGTGCATAAGCCCATCGGCGCCAAGTGCATTTCTCGCCTTGAGGCTGCGCCATGCCGCGACGTAGTAGACGATTTGGGGAAGGAGGCGTCCGATGTTGATGGAGTTGGCCGACGATAGATATACCGAAGCCAAAGGCCCTTCGCCCCGCGAGGCGCGCTGGAAAATTTCCTTGACGCAGCGTTGCGCGTCGTCGAAATCGCCCCGTATCCCCGCCACGAAGGTGCCTTCCGATTGGACGGTGGTCATCTGGAGCCGCTGGATATCGCTGGTCCCGCCCTGGGGATAGAGCACCGCCGTTTTCACGCCCCGAACCCCCGAAAGGCCTTCCAAGGCCGCGGATCCCGTATCGCCCGAAGTGGCGGCAAGGACGAGGACCGGCTCCTTCATGCCCAGCCTATCCAGGCTCTCGCGCAAAAGGCCGCCAAGCACGCTCAAGGCCATGTCTTTGAAGGCGCAGGTCCTGCCGTGGTACAGTTCCAGGAGATGGAACTCCATGCCCGTATCCATAGGGTCGGCCAGGTCCGAAAGGTGCTCAAGGGGTGCGATTTCAGGATGGTTGAATTTCGATTCCGCGCCGGCGCTTCCATAGGCGGATTCAAGGATCCGGCGTAAGACCGCCTCGTCCCAGGCGTGAAAAAACGGTTTCAAGACTTCAAAGGCGAGGTCGGCGTAGCCTAAGGGTTCAAGGTCGAATACCCTCGGAGACAAGGGCGGAAGGTAGGTGGGGACGAAGAGTCCGCCGTCGGGGGGCATCCCTTTAACAATCGCGGTCTCTATATCGACGGATCCGGAATCCTTGCCGTCCGGCATGGCCCTCGTGCTGGAAAACCGTATGGCGCGCATTTGGGAAGGATATAGCAAAACCTGAGGATGAAAAAGGGGCTGTCCAAGGGCTTGGCCCCTGGACAGCCCCTTTTGATGGGGGATGCGAAGTCGAGGATCAGACCTTGGTGAAATCCAGGGCCACGGAGGCGTCGCGCTTGCCCAGCTCGATGTTGAGCATGAAGAGGCCATGGGGCGAATTGCCCAGAAGGTCGATGGTCTGGAGGATTTCGAGGTCGTTCTTCTCCTCCTCCACCTGCTCATCGATGTACCACGCGAGGAGGTTTTCGGTGGCGTAGTCCTTTTCCGCCCTGGCGAGCTCCACGATCTCCCTGATACTGGCGGTGACGAACTTCTCGTGCTCGTAGACTTCCTGGAACAGCTCCTTGATGTTGGTTCCCTTGAACTTCGGCTCGTCGAGCTTCGCGTATTTCACCGCCGCGCCCTGGTCCTGAAGGTACTTCGCGAACTTCATGGCGTGGAACATTTCCTCATGGTACTGGACGGTGAGCCACTTGCCGATGCCGACGTATCCTTCCTCGGTCATCTTGGCGCCCATGGCGAGGTAGAGGTAGGCTGAATACATCTCACGGTTGATCTGAAGGTTGATCCTGTCGGTCATTTTCTGGGAAATCATCAATATCCTCCTAAAGTTATTGTGAACGTTTTAAAAGCTCTTGGCCTTTTATGGAAATATAGGCATTTTCCTCGGGAAATGCAAATGTAGTGTTACGAAGCCTGTGGTACACCTTACGCTTCAGTGGCTGTTGCCAAGGAAAAAAACCTTATACGTTGAAATCCATCATCCGATCTAGATTTAGCTTGCAGTTGTTGGGTATTACTTAATTTCCACCACAATCTTCATAACACTACCC
>JBFLXC010000058.1:0-15385 GCA_040757435.1 Spirochaetota bacterium
CCCGGCCTTGCTTTTCGCCTTAGTGTCTATTTCTCCGTATCCGTCATTCCGGCTACGAACTGCTTCTGCATGATGACGACAACGAGCACGGGTGGTATCAGGGCGAGGAGGGTGGTGGCCATGACGATCTGCCACTCTATCTGCACGTCCGCTCCGGAAAGCATGCGGTTGATGCCTATGAGGAGGGTGTAGTACTCCACCTTGGTGGTGATGAGCAAAGGCCAGAGGTATTGGTTCCATCCGTAGATGAACTGGATCACGAACATCGCCGCGATCGGTGTGCGGGTCATGGGCACCAGGATGGAGCGGAAGAATTGCATGGAGCTGGCCCCATCTATCTGGGAGGCTTCGGCGATTTCCCTGGGCACCGACATGAAGAACTGCCTAAACAGGAAGACCGCCGTGGCGGATACGATCATGGGCAGGATGAGGCCGGCGTAGGAATTAAGCATGCCCAGGTCGGATATGACCTTGTAGGTGGGCATGATGCGCACCTCCACGGGCAGCATGAGGGTGATGAAGATGGCCCAGAAGCAGAACTTCCTGCCCGGGAAGTTGAAGAAGACTATGGCGAAGGCCGCCAGGAGGGATACCACGATCTTTCCCGTGGAGATGCCCATGGCCATGATGAAGGAGTTCTTCATCATGGTGAATGCCGAGGCTCCGAGGTTCTTGGTCCCCTGCAACAGGGCCTGCCTGTAGTTTTCCACCAGGTTGGGGCCCGGCACCATGGGCATGGGGGCCGAGAGGATGTCCGCGCTGGTCCGCGTGGAGGCCACGAAGACAAAGTACAGGGGAAAGAGTATCACTATTATCGCGAGCCACAAAATCAAATGGGGAAAGAGCTTGGCGGATTTCTTGTGTTCTATCATCTCTATCCCCTTAGTAGGTGACCCGCCGCTCGATGAAGCGGAACTGGAATACCGTCAAGCCGATGACCATGATCATAAGGATGACCGATTGGGCGGAGGATGAGCCGAGGTCCAGGTTGATGACGCCGTCCCTCCACACCTTGTAGACCAGGATCTGGGTGGCCTTTCCCGGCCCTCCCGCTGTGACCTGGTGGACGATGGGGAAGGTTTCGAAGAAGCCGTAGACCAGGTTCATGACAAGAAGATAGAAGGTGGTGGGGGAGAGAAGGGGGAAGATGATTGTCCAGAACCGCTTGACCGGTCCCGCGCCGTCTATCGCCGCCGCCTCCACCAGGGGAAGGGGAACGGACTGAAGCCCCGCAAGGAAGAATACGAAATTATAGGATATCTGTTTCCAGCTCGCCGCTACGGTGAGAAGGAGGAAGGCCTGGTTCGAGTTGAGGAGATGGCTCCATTCCACGCCGAGCTTGTATTTCAGCACCCAGGCGATGATGCCCACGTTGGGATTGAACATGAAGAGCCAGAGGACGCCGGCCACCATGGTGGCTACGGCGTAGGGCCATATCATCATGGTCTTGTAGAAGGAATCGAACTTGATCCTCTTGTTCGTCTGCACCGCCAGGAAGAGGGCTATGGTCATGGAAGAGAAAGCCACCGAAACGGCGAAGAGGGTTGAGACCCTGAAGGACGCCCAGTAGTCCGGATCGGCGAAGAGCTTGGCGTAGTTTTCGAAACCTACGAAGATAACCCTCCCGCCGAAGGGATCCTGGAGGAAGAAGGATTGCCAGATCGCCTGGGCGGAGGGCCAGAAGAAGAACAGAAAGACGACGACCATCTGCGGGAGGACCAGCAGATAGGGCAAGCCTTTCGAACGGAACTCGTACTGCTTAGCCATGGTGAAACCTGCACTAGCCTTGGATTGGGGAAGGCTGTCCGCTCCCGCCCGGCCCAAAGCCTGGCGGAGGCTTGCATCCTTCAAAAAAGGGCCGCCCTGAGGCGGCCCCGACAGTATAGCACAAAAATACGGCGGTTGAAACGATTATTTGTTCAGCCTTTCGAAATCCCGCAGGGTCTTGTTTCCTTCGCGGACCATCTTGTCCAGGCCGTCCTTCACGCTGATCTTGCCCGCCAGGATGTCTTCCCAGGTCTGGTCTTCGATTTCGCGGATGATGTTGAAGTTGCCGAAGCGGATGCCCATGGAATTGCCCGTGGGGGCCTTGTTCAGGAGCTGGCGGATAGCGACTTCGTGGCCGGGGTTGGCGTTGTAGAAGCCCTGGGCCTTGGTGAGCTCATAGGCGGCGGTGGTTATGGGCACATAGCCGGTATTCTGGTGCCAGAAGGCCTGCTGCTCGGGCAGGGAGATGAAGCTGAAGAAGTCCGCCACGGCCTGGTATTCGGCCTTGGATTTGCCGTTGAATACCCAAAGGCTTGCGCCGCCGATGATGGAGTTCTGGGGAGCGCCGGGGACGTCGGGGTAATAAGGCAGGCGGGCGACGCCGAAGTCGAACTTGGCGTTGGCCTTCATGTTGCCGTAGCCGCCGATGGATTCGAAGTGCATTCCTACTTTGCCGGAGGTGAACAGGGGGTTGGCCTTGTTCTCGCGTCCGCCATAGATGAACACGCCCTTCTTGGAGAGGTCGTAGATCGTCTGGAAGTGCTTTAGGACCAAGGGGGAATTGAACACCAGCTGGGTGTCGAGGCCGTCGAAGCCGTTGTTGCGGGTCCCGAAGGGAATGTTGTGCCAGGCGGAGAAGTTCTCGAGCTGGATCCAGGAGATCCAGTTGGTGGTGAATCCACCTTCCATGCCGGAGGTCTTGAGCTTATCGGCCGCGGCGAAGAACTCGGGCCAGGTGGCGGGGGCCTTCTCGGGATCGAGGCCTGCCTTCTTGAAGGCATCCTTGTTGTAGTACATGACGGCGGTGGAGGAGTTGAAGGGGAGGGAAAGCATCTTGCCGTCCGAGGTGGAATAGTAGGAGGTGATGGTGGGGATGTAGACCTTGGGATCGAACTTTTCGTTGTTCTCCGCCATGAGCTGGTAGACCGGCTTCACGGCGCCCTTGGCGGCCATCATGGTGGCGGTTCCAACTTCATAGACCTGGATGATGGCGGGAGCCTGGCCGGCGCGGAAGGCCGCGATCCCCGCGTTCATGGTGTCGCTGTAGGAACCCTTGTAAACCGGCTGCACCTTGTAGTCTTTCTGGCTGGCGTTGAACTTGTCAGCCAAGGCCTGCACCATTTCGCCGTTCTTGCCCGTCATGGCGTGCCAGAACTCGACCGTGGTCTGGGCGTAGGCGCCAACGGCCACGAGAGCGATCACCGCTACCAGAGCAATTCGTTTCATCCGATTGCCTCCTATGGATTTTGAGAGCGGACTTTATGTCCTTTTATGCGCTCACCAGTGTAAACCCAATATCGCTTCCATGCAATAAAAATTTGAATAAACCGTGGTCAGGAACGCGTTAGTCACGGTCGTGCGGACTGCCTTCCCAGTATTTCCAGGGCCCGGTCGGGGAAGTCGGTGATGAGTCCCGATACTCCCCAGGAGACCAGGCGCTCCATGTCCGCCTTCTCGTTGGTAGTCCAGACATAGACCTTGTAGCCTGCGGCGCGGACCTCCCGCACGGTTTTCTCATCGAGGTGCTTGTAGTTGGGATTCAAGGCCACCGCTTCGAGGCGCCGAAGCACGGCCACGGGATCGGGGATGGGTCTGTCTATGAGGGCCGCCCTTGGCACTTCCGGCGCCGCCTTCATCATCCTGGCCAGGTATGCATGGTTGAAGGACGAAACCACCGTCGACTCCGCCATCCCCAGGGAGCGGATGAGCCCTGCGGTTTTCTCCACGATCCAAGCATCGCAGGCTTCCCCCGTGGCGTCCTTTATCTCCACGTTCACCTTCCATCCCTTCTCCTTTGTGAAAAGGAGGGCTTCCTCCAAGGTCGGGATCCTCAGGTCCTTGAAGCCGGCCAAGTCCTCGGCCTTCACCCTGCCGGATGCGATCTGCTTGAAGGGATCGGTCCTCCCATACCACGAGCCGGCGGACAGGGATTTCAGCTCCGAAAGGGAGAATGCGTAGACCGACCAAGGTTCTCGGCCGGGGAACAGGGCTTCCGCGTCGGTGGTTCTTTTGAGCGAGTCGTCATGGATGACCACCAGGGTCCCGTCGGAAGATGCGGCGACATCCAGCTCCCAGTATTCGGCTCCGCTTTCATAGCCCTTGAGGGCGGCAAGGAGGGTGTTCTCGGGAGCTATGCCCCTGAAGCCCCGGTGCGCCATCACCACTACATCAGAGTTTTCCATCTTCGTTTCCTCTATCGCAAGATTTTTCAGCCCAGCCTTCCCCGACGCGCAGGAACCCAAGGTTCCGAGAAGCAGGGACAGGCAAAGGCCTGCCAGCAAGGATGGTACTCCCATATCGTATGCCGCGCAACGCAAAAAGCCCCCAAGGGCGTGACGGCTGCGCAGGCCTAAGCGCTCCATCTTCCTAGTCCCTGTCGAAGTGGGGCATCGCATCGGGGAGGATGATTGAAATCTCGACCAAGCCCGCCGCGGCACCGTCTTTGATCCAGGGAGCCTGCCAGATCATCTTCTTCCTTCCTTTCTTGCGTATCGTGTACACGTTGGGGAGGCCCGTCCCGAGGATTTCCTCCATCTTCGCCGTCGATTCGGGCTTGTGGCAGCTCCTCAGATCCATGCCCGTCGGCAAAGGACCTCCTTCGAGGCCGAAGCTCGCCATGGCTTTCGCATTCATCCAAACAAGCTTGAGATCCCTGTCGCATATCGTCACCGCGGCGTCCAGGCTCCCAATGGCCTCTACGGGCAGGGAATCGGGGTAGGTGAAGTCCATGGCACATCCTAGACCGGCCATGTCCCCTGCGCAATGGCCTTGCCTCGCCGGAGGGTCTTTCTGTACCATGTCCGGCCAGGAGGCGCCTATGGTCGCAGGGGACGGTTCTGGTTCGCTCGCTTGGACGGATATTTCCAGGATAGAAAAATACAAGGCCGGAGTCTTCACGGTGTTCGAGAAGAAGTCCCAGGCTCCGGACGGGAGGATAGGCACGTTTTCCGTCATGGACGCCAACGAATGGGCGGTGGTGGTGCCTCTCATCCGCCATCCCAAGGAAGAGTTCCTCATGGTCCGGCAATTCAGGCACGGCTCCAACGCCTCCAGTCTCGAGTTTCCCGGCGGGGTCGTCGAAGCGGGGGAGGATCCCAAGGATGCGGCGGCCCGGGAGCTTGCGGAGGAGACAGGATGGATTTCCTCATCCATCCTCCATGCCGGAACCGTCTACCCCAACCCCGCTATCCAGTCCAATAGATTCCACGTGTTCCTCGCCCTGGACCCCCATCCCGCGGTGGAGAGGGACCTGGACGACCAAGAAGTGGTGGACGCCCTCCTGGTTTCCGCGGATTTCGTGAGATCTACCATGGGAGAGGGGGAAATGAGCCACGCCCTCATGGTCACGGCCCTGCACTTGGCGGAAAAGAGATTAGCGCAGCTCGCGTAGCCTCTCGCCTTTCGACTTGAAAAGAAGGATGCTGCCAAGGGAAAAGATGCTGAAGAGGGCGAAAAGCCAACGGTAGCCCAGACTCTCCACCACAAGGCCTCCCAAGGTGCTCCCTAGGAATACAGGCAGCCCCATGCCCACGCCCATGAGGATGGCGATCCCCGTCGCCCGCTCCGAAGGCGGAGTCTTTAGGCTTATGAGGGTGACTGCCGCTGGGTGGAACAGGCCATAGCTGACGGAATGGAGCACCTGGCCCAGGATCGCCCCGCCCTTTGTCGGGAAGAGCGCGTAGGCAAGGAGCCTCAGGATCACCGCGGCGGAGGACAGCTGGATAAGGCTTATGGGGCTGTATTTCTTCATCGCCCGCCGGGAGAGCATGAGCATGGGGATTTCCACCACCGCAGCCAAGGCCGACATGGCGCCCACGGTATGCCAGTTCAGGTATTCGACTAAATACAGTGAAAAGAAGGAAGTGTAGGCCGACATTGATAGCCTGCTCAAGGCGATGATGGCTATGCAGAGCAGGAAGGTCGTGTCTATCCAGGAGATGTCGAGGCGCTTGCGGTCCCTCCCATCAGGTTTCGTACCGGTTTCGGGAAGCAGGCCCAGGCCTAGCATGTACGCCAGGGTGAGGGCTCCTGTGGCCAAGGCCAGGACCCAGGCCGGGCTCGAGTCGAAGCCGGGGATGAGTTGGGCGCCCATGGTGACGAGTACGAAGCCTAAGGAGCCCAGGGCCCGCAAGGTTCCGTAGCTGGGCAGTTTCCTCTTGGCCGCCTCTCCTTTTTCTATGGCCTTCATGAGCGAGGCGTCCAGAACTGAAATCGGAGTCTTGAGGCCGAGGGAAATGAGCCCGAGGCTCGCTATCGTCGCGAGGGGCGCCTTGAGCGCAACAAGGACGAAAAAGCCCGCGAGGATCAAGAATCCCGAGCCCATCAGGTAGGGGTTGTACCGGCCTTGGGCGTCCGCCCTCTTGGCCAGGAAAATGGGACCGCCGATTCCTATGAGCTCGAAGACGCCCAGGTACACACCCACCATTCCAGGGCCGTAGCCTATGTCGCGGAGCATTATGGGAAGGTAGGGGGATGCTATTCCGTAGATGGCGAAAAAAAGGAAATAGGAAAGCCCGAATCTCGCCCCTAGGTTTTCCTTTTCCGCGGGAGGGTTCATTGCGTCTTCAAGAATAGAAATCTTCCCCTTTCGCGTCAATCACCACGATGGCGGGCAACCGATCCAGGGTTGTCAGCCGCAAGGCCTCCATGCCGAGATCGGGGAAATCCACAAGGACGCTGTCAAGGACATTTTCCTTGCCTGCCAGCGCCGCGGCCCCACCTATCGCCGCAAGGTACACCCCCCCGTGCCGCTTTATGGCCTCCTTGGCCTTGGCGCTCCTGCCTCCCTTCCCGATAGTCGCCAGGCTTGCGCCTTGTTCCATGAAGGTTTCGAGGAAGCTGTCCATGCGCGAGGATGTGGTAGGTCCGAAGGAGCCCGAGGCATAACCAGGGGGAGGGTCCGTCGGCCCGGCGTAGAATATGGGATGGTCCTTTACGTAGGACGGAAGTTCCTTGCCCTGGGAGAGCATGGCGGCAAGGCGGGCGTGGGCCGCATCCCTTGCGAGGCATACCTTGCCAGAAAGGGAGACACGGGTCCCCGAGGGGAGGGCCCGCAAGGCGGCCAGCCAAGATTCCTTGGCCTGGGAAAGGTCAATCTCCACAGTCCCTGATGAAAGCTCCAGGGGAGAATTAAGGAATCTCCGGGGATTGTCCTCGAGCTTTTCCATGTACCAGCCGGTTTCGTCCACATAGGCCCTTGCCTTCCGGTGGGCGGAGCATGACACCCCCATGGCCAGGGGAAGGGTGGCGGCGTGGCGAGGAAGGCGGATGAATCTTGTCTCCAAGGCGAGATGCCTGCCTCCCCATTGGGCTCCGGGGCCGGCGGCCATGGCCATTTTTGCCAGTCTTTCTTCCCACTCCCGGCTCCGCAAGGCCTTCCCAGACCCGTCGGACTCCCCAGGGAGTCGGTCGAAAATCCCGAAGGCGGCCAGCTCCATGACGTAGAGGGCTTGGGAAGGGGTGGAGCCCCCGAGGGCGACGGAAATCGTATACGGAGGGCAACCTGAGGCACCCAAGGCGTCGACGCGGCCGGCCAATACCCTGGAAAGGGCGTCCTCGTTCAGGATCGCCGGGGACTCCAGGCTAAGGCTGGTCCTGCTGGTCGAGCCTCCTCCCTTGGCGGCGAAGAGAAACCTGAAGGCATCCCCGGGGCAGCTCCTTATGTCGATATGGGAAGGAAGGTTGTCCCGGGTGTTTTTTTCCTCAAGGACCGTGAGAGGCCCCAGCTGGGAGGCCCGGAGCCTTCGCTGGGCGTAGGCTCCGGCTATGCCCTCGTCCAGGATGCGTCCCAAATCGTGCGCGCCTGCGATCCCCTCTCCTTTCCATCCGTAGGCCAGGGCCGTGCCTGTGTCCTGGCACATGGGAAGGATGCCCTCCGCCGCCACAGCGGCGTTTTCGAGGAGCGTGCGGGCGACGAACTTCTCGTTGTCCGTGGCCCCAGGATCAAGCAAGATGTCCGCCAGCTTCTCCAAGTGGCCCAGGGGATACAGGTAGGCGATCTTGGAGAAGGCATGGCGGCACAATTCGCCCAGGGCTTCGGCGTCGACGGCGAGCATTCGGCCTTCCCTGCGGGGCAGGGGCAGGTCAAGGGTATCGTAGTCTTCGGGATTTCCGAAATCCAGGAGGGCGGAGAGCTCCGCATGGCTCATTTTCCCCTCCTTTTGCCTGAGTCGAAGGATGCCGACCTGGAGCGCAGGGGAACCTTTCCTATGGTAATGGCGGCGGCGGGGCATACCTCGTGGCAGCAGAAACAGGTGATGCACGCATTGTCGTCGATCCTGATCCTGGAGCCGCGGTTCTTATCCTGTTGCAGGGCCTTGGCGGGGCAGATCCGTACGCAGGCTCCGCAGCCTATGCAGAGGGAGGGATGGAAGATGGGGCGGTCCACGGTGAACATCCTCGCCAGGGTCTTCAAGGAAGGATGGAGGGCTCCTATGGTCGAGGAGCCGCTGTTTCCGTAGGGAATGAGCTCGAAGTTCCCCGCCCGGGGCTTGCAGGGCTTCTCGGGGCCGACCTCGAGGTCCTTTGCCGCCTCCGCCTCCCTGCCGTTCCGTTCGAAGGCCTCGCGCAGGTAGGGGATTTTCCTGGGATCGTAGCCGATGCATTCAGCGGCCACCCAGTCCAAGGCGGCCATGTCCGCCGAACCCAGGACAAAGCCGAGGGGATAGGGTTTTCCGTTGCCAGGTCCTTCCCCTTCCATGGCCACCACAGCGTCCATGAAGGTGAAGCATGGCCCCACGGAGAGGGCCAGATCCACGAGCATCGTCCCGAAGGCGTCGCGGTCGGGGAAGCGCAGGTGGTATCCGCTCTTGTTCAGGCCTGGGACCAAGCCGAATAGGTTCTTCACCGCGCCTGTATATTGGGTGAGCCTATGGGTCTTGAGCTTGGGAAGGTTGACCACCATGTCGCAATCATCAAGCGCCGAGGCGAGCACGAAGCTCTTTACCTTGGCGGCCTTGGGAGCGGGCCGGGGGGAGCCGGGGGAAAATTCGACCCATTCGGCTCCCTCCTCTTCCGCGGCTGCGTACAAGCCGGAGGCCTTCGCCGCCGCGATGGGATTGTGTATCGCCGGAGAATCGCCCACGCGGATTTCCGATGCTCCAAGGCGCCTTAGGAACCGAACCACGGCCCTAAGGAATTCGGGGTGGGTAGTGACAGCCTTCTCAGGCGCGGAAGCGTTGAGGACATTCGGCTTTATAAGAATTTTCTTCCCCCGGATATCCGGGAATCCGCCGGATTCCGCCGCCTGGGCTATCGCCGCATCCAGGGCGGCCGGGGAATAATCCCGGCAGGAGACTAGAGCTACATCCATCGTGAGAGCCATGGGAACCTCATAGGGTGTCGAATGGATACCACCATACCCCATCATCCGGGTTACTACAAGATCGGCCGGATTCCTGGCTCTTGGAGTATTAAAAAAAAAGGTTGCACAGCCCGTAATCGATTTGTATAATGGCCTAGACCAATCCATACCCCCAGAGGTTTTCGGTGAAGCTGTTTTCTCGCAGACGATATAACGAAGCGTTGATGGTCATTTCCAATGGCGCCACCTTCCGTAAGACCCTCTTCACCGTCATATGCCTCATCACCCTGATAGGTTCGAGCTTCAGGCCCATGCCCGGTCCGAGCTTCGCCAAGGGAAGCGTGGATGTCGATCCCCTCGCCGCCTTGGCGGAGGACGCGGGAAGCGAGGGCATGGACGACCGGTTGTACTACTCCGTCTACCAGGTGCAGAAGGGAGACACGATCTCAGGTATCGCCGCTAGGTTCGACGTGACCATAGACACCCTCTACAGCGCCAACGACATCCACTCAGCCAAGTCGATCCAGCCCGGCCAGCTGCTCAAGGTGCCCAACCAGTCGGGGATCATCTACAAGGTCCAGGAAGGCGACACGGTGGAATCATTGGCGGAAAAATACCAAGTGTCGGCGGACAGGCTCATCGAGGCCAACGGTCTTCTGTCCCGGGAGCTTGTCTTGCACGCCAAGCTCTTCCTTCCCGATGCGCGCCTTCCCAACGCCATGGTCAGGGAGATCTCCGGAGACCTCTTCCATTGGCCTGTCCGGGGGATCATCACATCCTGGTTCTCCTGGAGAAGGGATCCTTTCTCCGGCAGGAACAGCTTCCATACCGGACTTGACATAGGGGTTCCCATGAGGACTCCCATCGGGGCTTCCATGGAAGGCACGGTGGAGGACGTGGGGTATTCTCCCATCATGGGGAAATTCGTCATGCTCCGGCATTCCGGCGGCTGGAAGACCTTGTACGCCCATATGGATTCCGCGATTGTCCAGAGGGGTCAATATGTCCAGCGGGGCGCCAGGATAGGATACTCGGGCAATACAGGCTATTCCACCGGCCCCCACGTCCACTTCTCGGTATACAAGAACGGGAAACCCGTCAATCCCGCCAACATGCTCAAGTAAAGCCGCAAGGAATGGCCTTTGGGCCAGGCTTCCCCTCCCCGCGCCCTTCGGATTTGACGATAGGCATAATTTCTGCTACAGTCTCGGCATATGAGAGAAATCCGCGGCATCGCCGCATCTCCCGGGATAGCCTTGGCCCCGGCCTTCCTGTTCCTGGACGACTACAATGCGGCCATCCCTTCCTACCCTATCTCCCCAAGCCAGACGGAAGAGGAGTTCGAGCGTTTTTCCGAAGCAATCGAATACGCCAAGCGCGAGGTGGAGGGGCTGAAGGAAAAAGCCATGAAGGTCGCGGGGGAAGAGCAGGCGGCGATTTTCGACGCCCACCTCATGATGCTGGACGATCCGGAGCTCAAGGAACGGGTGAGGAACGGCCTGGAATCCTCCCTGCTCAACGTCGAGAGCGTGATATTCAGCTTCGAGCAGGAGGCGATAGAACAGCTCTCCTCTTCCCAGGACCCCTACATCCAGGAGCGCGTCTCCGACGTCCACGACGTAGTCCGAAGGGTCCTGGGCCATCTCCTCCACAGGGAGAGGCTGAGCCTCGCGGACATCGAGAGCGACGTCATCATCGTGGCGAAGGACCTTCTTCCCTCCGACATGGTCGGCATGGCCAGGAGCAAGGTGAAGGGAATCGCCACCGAGGCGGGGGGCCGGACGAGCCACGCGGCCATCCTGGCCCGGGCATTCCAAATTCCCGCGGTCCTCGGCGTAGGATCCTTCCTTTCCGATGTGCGGCCCGGAGCCGCCATCATAGTGGATGGCGAGAGGGGGGCGGTCATCCTCGATCCCGACGAGAGCGCCCTCAACAAGGAGAAAGCGGCACGGTCCTTGAGGCAGAGGAAGGAAAAGGCCTTTGAAAGCATCAAGGATATTCCCGCCGCCACCAAGGACGGATGCCGCATCCTCCTCATGGCGAACATCGAGGTTCCCGAGGAAGCGGAAACCGTGAAGGAGAACAGGGCCGACGGCATAGGCTTGTTCCGTTCTGAGTTCCTCTTTCTGGGCGGCCACGTGCCCGGTGAGGAGGCGCAATACAAGGCGTACCGGAACGTGGTGGAATCCATGGAAGGCAGGCCTGTGACCATCAGGACCATGGACATAGGCGGCGACAAGGTCCTGCCCGAGTTCGGCGCCCAGGATGAGAAGAATCCCCTCCTGGGCTGGCGGGCCATACGCTTTTGCCTCAGCAAGACGGAGATTTTCCGCACCCAGCTCAGGGCCATCCTGCGCGCCAGTCTCCATGGGGACGTTCGCATCATGTTCCCCATGATCAGCACCATGGAGGAACTCATCAAAGCCCGGGGGATTCTTGAGGAAGCCCAATGGGAATGCCGTTCACGGGGCTACGAGGTCCCGTCGGACATAAAGGCGGGCATCATGATCGAGGTGCCCTCCGCGGCCCTTTGCGCCGACACCCTGGCCAGGAGCGCGGATTTCTTCTCCATAGGAACCAACGATCTTACGCAGTACACTATGGCGGTGGACCGCGGAAATGAAAAGGTCGCCTATCTCCACGATCCCTACAACCCGGCGGTGCTGCGCCTTATTTCCATGACCTTGGGGGCGGCGAAAAACGCAGGCATAGAGGTTGGGCTTTGCGGAGAAATGGGCGGAGATCCCGCCGCCGCAGCCCTTTTGGTCGGCCTGGGCTTGAGGGAGCTGTCCATGTCCGCGGCGTCGATTCCCGCGGTGAAGAGCCTCCTCTTGTCCTTCTCTATGGCCGAGCTCGAGGAAGCCGCCGAAACAGTAAAGAAAATGACCAGTCCGGGAGCCATAGCCACCTTCCTGGCCAGCAGATTCACCAAATAGGAACAGTATGAAAACCACAAGAGAAGACAAGGCGGGGAAGAGAAGCCCAAAACCCACGGCCCAGGCCGATGCGGGGGGCGAGGCCCAGGAAGACAAGGCGGAGCAGGAACAGGAGGAAAAGCGGGTCAGATGGGAAAACCTTCCCCTTGTCGTCCTGGTCGGCAGGCCCAATGTGGGCAAATCCACGCTTTTCAACCGCCTTCTCCACTCCCGGCGGGCCATCACCGATCCGACTCCCGGCGTCACCAGGGACCCGATCGAAGAGGTCTGCCTTTTGCCCGGCACGGAGCTGAGGGTCCGCCTGGCCGACACGGGAGGCTTCAAGCTGGAACGCGAGGGGTTGGACGACCTGGTCATAGCGAGGACCATGGCCCTCATATCCAAGGCCGACCTGATCCTCTTCATGGTGGACGCCGTGGACATAAGCCCTGAGGATGAGGAATTCGCCGAGCTCCTTCGTCCCATGAGCGGCCGCATCGTCCTTGTGGTCAACAAGGCGGACAGCCCCGAAAGGGACGCCATGGTATGGAACCACATGAAATGGGGCTTCTCCCCCATGGCCTTCATCTCCGCGGAGCACAACCGCAACATCGACGAGCTCGTGGAGCTCATCGTGCCCAGGCTCGATTTTTCCGCCGCCACCGCCGTGGACATCGAAAGGGCGGAGATACGCATCGCCGTCATGGGCAAGCCCAACACCGGCAAATCCAGCCTCCTGAACGTTCTCCTGGGGGAGGAGAAAAGCATCGTCAGCGACATACCCGGCACCACCAGGGACATCGTGGAGGGAACCTTCACTTGGAAAGGCCGATCCATGCGGGTCTTGGACACGGCTGGTATCCGGAGGAAGAAGAAAGTCACCGACAACGTGGAATACTACTCCGTCACGCGGTCGATCTCCGTGGTGACCAGGGCGGACATCGTCGTCCTCATGATCGACGCCCTGGAGGGCCTGACCGAACAGGACAAGAAGATCGCCGCCTTCGCCGTCCAGGAGGGTAGGGGAGTGGTATTCGCCTTCAACAAGTGGGACCTCATGCCTGATGTCAAGAACAGCTTCGAGGCGGCCAGGGACAAGCTCCGTTGGTTTTTCGGACAGATGGCCTACGCCCCCGTCCTCCCCCTCTCCGCCAAGGAGGGGACGGGCCTGGACAAGCTCATGAATACCATCATCAACATGTACGGAAAGCTGAACAAGAAAATCGAAACCCCAAAACTGAACAAGGCGGTCTCCTCCTGGATCGAGGCCACGCCCCCTCCCGTCGGAACCCGAACCCAATTCAAGCTCCGCTACGCGGTGCAGGTATCCACCAACCCCCAGAAGTTCGTGTTCTTCGTCACCCGGCCCGAAGCGGTTGCTGACTCCTATGTTTCCTTCCTGAAGAACAAGATCCGAGAGGAATTCAATCTCGACACCATACCCATAAGCCTGGAACTGAAGGCCTCCCGGGTTGGCTGGAAGGAGCGCTGAGGTTATGCGGGGCTATGGAATCGGAGACGTCGAGGTCCTCCTGGGCATCCCTGCCTCAACCCTGCGGTTCTGGGAGAAGGAAGTGCCCTACGTGGCGCCAAGGAAGGATGTCTTCGGCAGGAGGGTCTACGGAACCCTCGACCTGTGCACCTTGGCCAGGCTCAGGCACCTGGCCCTGGACCTCGGCTTGGGGCTGGGGGAAGCGAAGGCCAGGATGGAAGAGGAGCTTGTCGGCGGCGACCAGTCCTGGAAGGCCGAAATCACTGAGCTCAAGGCCAGCCTCCTGTCCTTGCTCGCTGATTTGAAGCGCCTGGAAAATAAGTCTTCTTCCTGATCCCCCGACCCTTAGGAGCGAATATGCTGGAGAATATAAAAAGCCTCTGCGAGTTCATCGACGCCTCTCCCACTGCCTTCCACGCCGCGGACAGCATCGCCGCCTACCTGGCGGCCCACGGCTCGAGGAGCCTGTCGGAAGGAGAGGCGTGGAGCCTGGAGCCGGGAACCTCCTATCATGTGGTCCGAGGTGGCAGGTCCGTGGTGGCCTTCAGGACAGGTTATGGCAACATAGGCGACACTGGGTTCGCCATGGCGGGCGCCCATACTGACAGCCCGGGCTTGAAGATCCGCGGCAGGACGGAGCGCAGCGACAAGGGATTGCGGAGGATAGCTGTGGATGTCTACGGCGGAGCCATCCTCTCGGGCTGGACCGACAGGCCCCTCGCCCTCTCGGGTCGCATCGTCGCACGCGCTTCCAGAGGACACAGCGCGACGCTTTTCCGCACCCACGAGGCGGTGGGGATAATCCCAAGCCTCGCCATACATCTCAATCGCGACATCAACAAAGGCTTCGAACTGAATGCCCACAATCATCTGCCGGTCCTTGTGGCTTCTGGCGCGGACAGCTGCGCGTTCGGCAGCCCCCAGGCAGGCGGCATCAAAGCGAAAGGCCTCTCTTGGGTAGCCGAGGCGATAGCCAGGGAAACGGGAGTGGAGGGGAAGGATATCCTTGCCTTCGAAGCCTATTTCCACGACGCCCAGAAGGCCCTCTCCTTCGGGGATGGTTTGGTGAACGCGCCCCGGCTGGACGACTTGGCAGGCTGTATGGCCATCGCGAAAGCGTACTGCGCCGCGGAGCCCGGAGCCAGGACCCAGATCGCCTGCTTCCTGGACGCCGAGGAGATCGGTTCAGCCACCGCCCAGGGCGCCGCTTCGAGCTTTGTGCGGGACATCCTGGCTAGGATCAGCCTTTCCACGGCCTCAAGGCCTGAGGATTTCTACCGCGCCCTGCCAAAGTCCCTCTTCGTTTCCGTGGACGCCGCCCAGGCATGGAACCCCGCCTATCCTGAGAAATACGACGAGGGACTCACGCCGAAGCTCGGAAAAGGTGTAGCCCTCAAGATCAATGCGAACCAGAAATACGCCACGGACTGCGAGACCGAAGCCCTTTTCTCCCGGCTCTGCGCCGATTTTTCCATACCCTGGCAGACCTACATGGCCAAGGCGGACATGCAGCCCGGAAGCACCATAGGCCCAATCTCAGCCTCCCGCCTGGGGATGCCCGCCGTGGATATCGGCCATCCCCTTCTTTCAATGCACGCGGTGCGGGAAACCATGGCCGCCCAAGACCACGAGGCCATGCTGCGGATCTTGACCCTTCTCTTTTCGGCCGATGCGTAGGCGAATCGAGCC
>JBFLXC010000059.1:0-15090 GCA_040757435.1 Spirochaetota bacterium
GGTTCCACCAGGATGGCTACGGTATGGTCCGTGACGGCCGCCTCCATGGCCATCGCGTCGCCGAAAGGCACTTTGACGAACCCGGGAACATAGGGACCGTAATTGCCGTAGGATTCGGGATCGGTGGACATGGAAACCGCCGCCAATGTCCTGCCGTGGAAATTCCCCTGGGCGCAAAGTATCTCCTGCCTTCCATTGGGGATATTCTTTACTTCGACGCCCCAGCGCCGCGCGGCTTTCAAGGCGGTCTCCACCGCCTCGGCGCCGGTATTCATGGGCAGAGCGGCTTCAAATCCTGTATACCCGCAGAGCTTTTTGAGAAAGAGGCCCATCGTGTCGTTGTGGAAAGCCCGGGAGCTCAAGGTGAGCCTTCCAAGCTGGGTTATGGCGGCATCGACGATCCGGGGATGCAGGTGGCCTTGGTTCACCGCCGAGTAGGCGGAAAGGAAATCGTAGTACTCCCTTCCCTCCGGGTCGCGGACTTTGCAGCCCTGGGCTTCTGAAAAAACCACCGGTAGCGGGTGGTAATTGTGGGCGCCGAATTCCTGGTCCAGGGCGATGAAGTCCTGGGATTTCATGGAAGATCCTCCTCGTCCCCGGTGAAGGGGACGGGGACAGTATATGCCCGTTTTAGGAAACGCGCCAGGATGAAAATAACTATTTCTTTTTTGTATCTATATTTATAAAATTAATACGCATATAGATGCAAATACTGGCCAATGGGCGAAGTCCTTATTCCCCGTCAAAGCTGTACTTGAGGCCTGCCCGGGATTCATGGCGCCGGAAGGCAAGCTCCAGGAGGGCGTCGATGAGCCCCGGATAGGACAGACCGCCGGCCCGGCACATGCGGGGATACATGGAGATGGCGGTGAATCCGGGGATGGTGTTGACCTCGTTGAGGTAGAGCTTCCCCGTCCTCTTGTCGATGAAGAAGTCGACCCGGGCCATCCCGCAGAGCTCAAGGGTCTTGAACGCCTTGGCCGCCAGGTCCATGACTTCCGCTTCCTGCTCGGCGGTGATTTCGGCTGGGATCTTGAGCAGGGCGCCTTCGGGATCCCTGTACTTCGCGTCGTAGTCGTAGAACTCATGGGTGGGGACGATCTCCCCAGGGGAGAAGACCTTTGGGTTTTCGTTACCCAGGACGGCGCATTCTATTTCCCTCGCGGGGATGAATTCCTCCACCAGCACCTTGGTGTCATAGAGGAAGGCCTTTTCCAGGGCGGCGCGGAGGGCGCCCATGTCCTTGACCTTGGAAGTGCCTACGGAGGAACCGGAGCCCGCGGGTTTGATGAAACAAGGCCAGCCGAAGCGGGCTTCGATTTTGCGTTCCAGGGAGGACAGGAATCCGGGACGGCCCATCTCCTCGGCCCTCACGGCGATGGCATCCACCACGGGCAGGTTCTCCCTCATCCAAAGTTCCTTGGCCACATGTTTATCCATTCCCGCCGCCGATCCTAGGACTGGGGCTCCTACATAGGGAACTCCCGCGCACTCCAAAAGGCCTTGCACCGTGCCGTCCTCGCCGAAGGTGCCATGCAGGACCGGGAAGGCGGCGTCGCAACGCAGCTTCTCCATGCCTCCTTGGGCAGTCTCCGCGTACAGCCCATCCCCCGGGGCGACAAAAACCCTCCTGGCCCTGACGACTGGAGGCAGGCCTCGCATGGGTCCCGCCGCATCCGGTTGTTCCGGGGCGGGGGTCGGCAGGTCGCCCTGCAGATACCAGGTCCCGTCCCGATGGATGCCTATTGGGATCGGAAGGTATTTCGACCTATCTATGGCGCCGAGGATCGAAGCGGCGGAGATGAGGGACACCTCATGTTCGCCGGATTTGCCTCCGTAGAGGATCGCGATGGTTTTCATGCTGCTTCCTTATGCATCGTTCTGCGCTCCGCCCTGTCCATGGCGGTTTCCATACCCCATTTCCCCCAAAGCCTCCACGGCTTCTCCTATTTCGTCATAGGGCATCACGCGGTCGGCGTAGATGATGGAGTTCTCATGACCCTTTCCCAAGAGCAGGACCAAATCGGAATCTCCGGCCAGGGAAAAGGCTTTGCGGATGGCAGCCTTCCTGTCGGGAATGAGGAAAAGCGATTCGCCGCGGGAAAGCCGGGGACAGCCCGAGGCGATTTCCTCGAGTATGTCCATGGGCCTTTCCCCCCTGGGATCTTCGTCGGCAAGGACAAGGATGTCGCAGTATTGGGCTGCAACCTTCCCTTGGAGGGGGCGTTTTTCCCGGTCCCTCTCTCCGCCTGAGCCGAAGAGGCAGATTATCCTGCCCTGGATCCGGCTCCTCAGGGGAGGGAGCACTGCTTCGAAGGAGGAGGGCGTGTGGGCGTAATCCACGATGAGTTCGAAGGGCTGTCCCTGGTCGATCCGGGTCATCCTGCCTTTGACGGGCCTCAGGGCGGGAAGGAAATCCAGGAAATCCGTCCAGGGGCGCCCCAGGAGGGCGCTCGCCGCGGCCAGGGCGGCCAGGGAGTTGCCGACGTTGAACTGGCCGGGAAGGTTGATCCTGGCGTTCCGTACGGCCTGAAGGCCGCCCATGGTTCCCTGTATGGAAAAACTCGAGCCCTGGGAATCCGATTCGATTCCCTGGGCCGAAAGGTTCGCTTCCCTTCCTTGGGCCGAATAGCTGTACACCGGTTTTTCGGTCTTCGAGGCGAAGAATCCGGCGCTGGGGTCGTCGGCGTTGACGACGCCGAAGCTTGGCACTTCCAGGCCCATCCCCCCCAGATCCTTCAAGTGGCCTGTCCTGTCCAGGGCCGAGAAGAGCCTTGATTTGTCCAAGCGGTACTGCTCCCAGGTCCCATGGAACTCCAGGTGCTCGTGGGTGACGTTGGTGAACACCGCGGCGTCGAAGTCCACATCCTCAAGCCTACCTGTCCTTGGGCTCAGGCCGTGGCTCGAAGATTCGACCACGGCGTTGAGGCAGCCCGAGTCCCGCATCGCCGCCAGGAGGCGGTGCACCGTCGTGGCTTCCGGCGTGGTTTGGTGTTCGGGATTGGGCTTCTCGCCCGTGCCGTCGTCTGAATTGACGGTGGAAAAAAAGCCTGTCTTTTCTCCTGCGAGATTGAGAAGCTGGTAGATGAGGGATACGGTGGTGCTCTTTCCCTCCGTGCCCGTCACTCCCAGTACCCTGAGGCTCCTGGAGGGTCGGCCGTGGAAGGCCGCCGCCGCGGGGCTCATGGCCCTGCGGGCGTCCTCGACCTGGATGTAGCATACTTCCTGCCGGTATTCGGAAAGGGGCTTTTCGTGGACCACCGCGGCGGCGCCTCCGCAGATCGCCGCGCCTATGAAGTCGTGTCCATCGGCGTGGAGCCCCGGGAAGGCGAAGAACATCGAGCCGTGGACGACCTTTCGGGAATCGTACTCCAGGGAGAGGATCCGGCGTTCCTCAAACCCACGTACAGCAACACTGTCAATGGAAGAGATGAGGGCGGAAAGGGGAGGGTTCATCGCTCCGGAAGGATACCATGGCCGCCTCCGGAGCTTCAACCGGGCCTTAGTCCAGAACCACCTTGAGGCCTGCGTAGGCGATGAAGGGCGTGAGGCCGATGTCCAGGTCGGGACCGAAGGCTCCCACGGCCCCGGCGCCAATGCGGAAGGTGTTTTTCTTCCCTAACCCGAGCCAAAGGGAGAGATCCCCGAGGTAGATCGGATAATTAGTCACTCCGCCTAGCTCATCCCCGAAGACCAACAATCCGTAGAAGTATCCGCCGGCGCTAGCCTCGGCGATCAGCGGCCCAAGCTCAAGTGATGCTTGAATTACAGGGTATGCTATTGTGGCAAGAAGATAATAACTTTGTGCTTTTAACCCGAACCCGATTTTCAATGGTCCCAAGTCGGACTGGAGCATCAATCCTAAATTGAGGATCGGCAGCACTCCGTCCAGCCCCTCGCCGAGTCCTACCCCTATCTGTTCCATGTCGGCGAGGGAAGCCAATCCGGCGTAGACTGGCGTGTTCACTCCGATCTCGAAGCGGAAATCGGCGAAGGCCGAAGGCAGCAGGAAGACAAGGGCGAGTCCAATGATTACCAAACGTCTAAGCATATGGACCTCCTTATAGGAATGTAATGCCAAAATTTCCTATTGCAAGGGATAAAGCGCGGAATCTTGCCTTTGTTCCGGGTTTCCGGCTATGGTTGCTCCATGTTTGAGACGAGAATCGAGGGAAGCTTCGCCGCCGCTCATAGGCTGACCCATTACCACGGCAAGTGCGAACGGTTCCATGGCCACAACTACAAGGTGCGGGTATGGGCCCGGGGCGAGAGCCTGGGCGAGGGTGGCATGTTGGTGGATTTCGGGGTCCTGAAGGCCGCACTCAAGGAGGCGATGGATATCCTGGACCACTCCGATCTGAACGAAATCCCGGATTTCCAGGACGATCCCAGCGCCGAGCGCATAGCGGCCTTCATCTACCATCGCATCGCCGCCTCCCATCCCGAATTGCCTTTGCACGCCGTGGAGGTTTTCGAGACCGACACCTCCATGGCCAGGTATTCCAAGGCCTAAGGAAGGAAACCCAGGACCTCCGCATCTCCTGCGCCTAGGCTTTCAAAAAGCGCAGGAAGGTCCATCTTCTCGCCGCCGCGGATTTCCACGGCGCAGCATTCCGCATCCTCCATTATCCTGGCGCCGTAAACCTTTCTCCTCCCCCTCGCCGCGTCGGGGATTTCGAAATTCCATCCTCCCGGAACCTTTCTTGCGGTGAAGGGTACTCGGGACGCCTCCAGCCATTTCCCGACCTTCGTCCCCGCCATCGATCGCTCAAGGCCTGGGCGCAGGCGCAAGGCGATTTCAACGGGAGTCCTGTCTTCCTCCAAGGACATGCCGAGTTCGGAAAGCTTAGGCGCAAGACGGCCTATCAAGGCGGCGATCCTCTCCTTGGAAGGACCGTAGATGGAAAACCGCGACGCCCCGTATCTACCCGCACCCGGGGGAAAAAGGGAAGCGAAGGCAGAGCCGTAAACGAAAAGGCTTTCCCTGACCTCGAAGACCAGGGCGCTCGACCCGGATTCCTGGGCGAAAATCTCCCTGGCCAGCCAGGAAGCCCGGTAGGAAGGATCGGCGAAGGCGAGACCCTTGGGCAACCTCGCTTGGATGGTAAGCGCAGGGAACCTGCCTTTTTCCAGGCTCAAGGTCCTCAGGGTTTTCAGGTATTCGTCCCTGGCCAACCGGGGGGCCTCAATCCTGTGGCCCGTCATGGCGACGATCTCTCCAGGATCCACGCAGACTCCGCAGGCGGAGCAGCGGGAACCGAAACAGCCGGACCTGTCTTCGAAATCCTGGGCGGCCTTGAAGTGGCTCCAGAGAACGGCATGCCGGACAGGGTCTTCCAGGAAGGCCAGGGGGGGCTTGTAGCCTTCAGGCTTGGGTTGCATGAGGGCGGGGAGCTCCGGCAAGGCGGAAAGAAAGGATTCAAGGCTTTCCCAGGCCCTGCGGGGCAGGGTGCCGTCATACACATGGCCAAGGGAGGGAATTTTGAGGAGAAAGGGCAGGATGGTTCCGCCGAAGAGGGAGAGGGCTTGGTCGGCGAAGCACTCCTGGGGTTCACCGGCGAGGCGGAACTCCGCTCCCCAGGCTTCGCAGGACCTTTGCATGACGGCGGCCGCGTCTTCAAGGCGGCCGCGGTGGAAGGAAAGGCCTTCGAACTGAAGGGGAGTGAAGGGAAGGCGGACCAGGTAGCCGGCGGAGACCAGGACCTTCGTCCCCGATCCATTGCGCTCCTTTCTCGCCTTGATGCCCTGCAGGAGGGAGTCGAATTCTCCAAGGTCCTCCGGGCCTTCCCGGCCGGAAATGATGAAGAAGAGCTTGAGCTCCCGGACTCCCTTCCCAAGGCAGAGCTCGAGGCAGCGGTCCAGGTCCTTTTCATCCAGCCCCTTGCGGTAGTAGGCCCTCATCGCCTTCGAGATACCTTCTATCCCCAGGGTGAAGGATTTCTTGCCCGCCGCGAGCTCCGCCTCCATGAGTCCTTCGGTCCGGGCGAGGATGTCCAGGCGCTGGCTCATGAAGGAAACCCTGCGGAAGATCCTGCCCAACTCCAGCATCAGGTCGAATACCCTGGCATGGGTGTTGAAGTTGAAACTCAATATGTCCAGGTCGCTGGCGCCGGAGTTGCGCTTGAGCTCCTTGGCGGCGGCTACGAGGCGCGAGAATTCGGCCTCCCCGTAGGGGCTCCTGTCCCAGCCTTCCAGGCAGAATGAACAGTAGCCCATGCAGCCCGCGCTTATGGCGAGCCTGACCGTGCAGGCGTTCTCTCCGTTGAGGACAAGAGGGGAGAGGAGGGTATGGGGACGGTCCTCCGCGACGACCCTTCTTGTGCCCGGGCTTTGTCGGCATGGCCAGAATCCCGGAATTTCCCTTCCCGCCCGGGCGAGGATCTCCGCCTTGGAGCCTTCGATCCGACGTGCTCCGCAGAGGATTGAGGCGAGGCGGCCGATGGATCCTTCTCCTTCGCCGAAAAACATGCCGTCCGGAATGGAGTCCCTGGCGGGCATGCCGGCTTCGATGGATTCCAGGACCGCGGCTCCCGCCGCGGAGGCGTTGGATCCTCCCAGTACGACGAAGGGCATGGTCTTGTCTTTCTCCCTCTGGGATGCCAGGGGCGGCAGGCCCGGCGACCCGAACAGGTAGGGCAGGTTGAAGAGTTCCAGGGCGAAGGCGTTTGACACAAGGATGAGATCGAACTGGCTTGGGCTTTGGCCCGAGATCCTTCCTGAAAACCAATTGTTCCCTTCCTTGGCCAAGGACTTCCTCGCATTGGCCTTGGGAAGGAAGGCAAAATCCACAAAGGCCCTGGGATTGGCCTTTCTGACTTCGTCGAAGACCACAAGGTGGGAGGTGGATTGCTCAACATCGCGGAAGGGCGACAGCCGGACGATGAGGCAGCGGAATTCCGCCTCTTCCCAGGGGGGATTCCCCATCCTGGCTATCTCAGGCTCAACCAGGGGCGTCTCTTGGAAGGGAAGGGCCTTCATGTTCCCCTGCGTCGCAAAAACTCCCGCCTCTCCTTCTCCCCTTCCTCCACAAGGGCGAAGAATTCCTCGACGGGGGGTTCGTAGACCGAACCTTCCGCGAGCCTCTTGGTCCGGAAGACGAATCCTCGGTCGACGGCGATCTTGGAAGCCCTGGCAAGCTCGATTCCATCCGCCAACAGGATGGAAAGGCCTTTCTTCCCCGCCCTGCCGGTGCGGCCGGCCCTGTGTATATACCAGGAGCCTTCCTCGGGAAGATCGAGGCTCACGACCTGGTCAATGTCGCTGATGTCCAGCCCCCTGGCCCCCAGGTCGGTGGTCACGAGATACCGGATCCTGCCCGATTCGAACCTCTCCAATGCGACCCGCCTGTGTTCCTTCTCCTGGCGTGACAATAGGGAATCCGCGGGCAGTCTTTCCCTTTCCATCCTCTCCACAATCCTGGCCACCCGGTCGGTGGAGGAGGCGAAGACCAGGCAGCGCTTCGGCTTGAGGGCGTGCTCGAGCCTGCGGAGAAAGTCCAGCTTCTTGCGATGCTCGACGTAGAAGACCCAATGCTCTATGTCGCTCCCCAGCACCTTGGCGTCGCAAAGGTCGAGGAACACAGGTTCCCTGAGATAGGGAGCCGAGGCCTTCCTGGTGGATTCCAAAAGCGTGGCCGAGGCCAGGATGACGCAGGCGGAGGAAGGCTTCTTGGCAAGGATCGAAAGGACGGGGTCCCTGTACTCCTTGGAGAAGAGCCGGTCACCCTCGTCGAGTATCAAATGGCGGAGATTGCCGAGGCGGAGGCTCCGCATCCGGGCGAGGTCGTCGATCCTGCCAGGGGTGCCCACTACGATGTGGGGTTTTTTCTTGAGCGCCGACTCCTGGCGGGAGAGGGGACTGCCTCCCAAAAGGGATTCGACGGATATCCCAAGGCCTGCGGCCCGGACGAGGGCTTCGGCCTGCCGGGCCACTTGGACGGCCAGTTCCTGGGTGGGGCAGAGCACAAGGACCAAGGGGCCTTGGTCAGACTTCTCCTTGAGGATGGAAGAGAGGGCGGGGGCGAGGTAGGCGAAGGTTTTCCCCGTTCCCGTCTCGGATTGCATGAAGAGATCCCGGCCTGCCAAGATGAGGGGGATAGCCTTTGCCTGGACCGCCGTGGGGGCCTGGTAGCCCAAGGAACGCAGGGCGGAGGAGACCTGAGGCTCAAGTCCCGGGACGAAATCGTTGTTCATGGAACCATACTTGCATATTGTCAGTCCTTTGCCTAGTTCCGGCCTTCGCGGAGTATTGAAGCGGGGCTTTGTTCTTCGCTATAGTCTGATTCCGATGAACCTTGAAGCCTTCGTCCTCGGATGCGGCGGCATGATGCCCCTTCCGTACCGCCACCTCACCAGCGTTCTCCTGCGCCGCGAAGGGGATCTTTTTCTTTTCGACGCCGGGGAAGCGACCCAGATATCCATCCGCCGCCTCAACCTGCGGTGGAAGAAGATAACCGCCATCTTCGTGTCCCATATGCACGCCGACCATGTGACGGGCCTTCCGGGCATCCTCATGCTCAACAGCCAGGTGGACAGGGACGAGCCGCTGTACATCTACGGCCCCCCCAAGCTGGGGGAGTTCATCGCCCTGACCAGGAAATCCCTGGACATGTACATCAACTACGAAATCATCGTCCGGGAGTTTTCGGAGCCAGGAGTGCTGTGGGAGGAAAAGGATTTCTCCATCCGATCCTTCGCCTTGCGCCACACAAAGCCCTGCTTCGGATACACCCTGGAGGAAGGCAAAAGGCCAGGCGCATTCCATCCCGAACGGGCCATGGAGCTGGGCGTCCCCAGGGGACCCCTGTGGTCCACCCTCCAGGGGGGGGGAGAGCTGACCCTCCAGGACGGCAGGCTCATACGTCCTGAGGACGTGATGGGGCCGGCCAGGTCGGGGCGCAAGTTTTCCTATGTCACCGATTCACTGTATTTTCCGGAGATCGCACCGGAGGTGGCGGATTCCGATCTTCTGATATGCGAGGGCATGTTCGAGGACGACCTGTTGGAATCGGCGTTGGAGAAGAAGCACATGACGGCCCGCCAGGCGGGGATCATCGCCCGCCAAGCCGGAGGCGTCAAGAACCTGGGGCTCATCCACTACAGCCCGCGCTACGCCGACAAGGAACTCAAGGTTCTCCTTGACCAGGCCAGGCAGGAATTCCCGGATACCGTCCTCACCAGGGACAGGATGCACTTCCCCTTGGAGTACGCGGACTAAGGCCTGAGCCCGGCCCCTAGGGTTTCCGACCAGCCCTGCGTTTCCTTCTTCATCCGCCTCAGGCCTTGGGCCTGAAGGCGAGGATCTTGGACTTCCCTCCCGACACCGCCTTATGGATGGCGGTCGAGGCTTCACGGAACACCTTGTAGGAATCCACCTTCCGTCCCGCGGCGGCTGAAATGCCGATGAAGATGGGTTCCCCATCCTCCAAGTCTGTGTACAGGCCGAGGGTCGTGGCCAATACGTCCGCCAAGTCCTCTGACATCTTGAGGGCTCCCCCCAGGTCCACGGAAGGCAGCACGACGGCGAATCCTCCCTTGTACAGCTCGAATACCAGGTCCTTGGAGCCTATGTAATCCTTTATGGTTACGGCCATGGCCACCGCCGCAGGATCCCCAGGGTTCGCGAGGGAGCAGTGGATCAGCATGAGGGCGAGGTCGGAAAGGGGCCTTCCCAACTCTTCGGTCAGCTTGGATTCCAAGGCAGGGCTTTGGAGGGACAGAGGCATGGGAAAACTCGACACATCCAGGCGCTCACGGGGAGCCTCGGCCCTCGGGGTTTCAGAGGAAGGCTCGGGCCGTTCGGGTTTCTCACCCTCAGTCTCAACAGGGGGCTCCTCCGGAGCGGCGAAATCCTTTCGTTTGGCCGTCCATTGGGCTATCTCGCGCTCCAGCCGGGAAAGGCTTTCGTCGAAGCTGGGCTTTGGCGCGGAAGGAATCTGCGCTTCCTTTTCGAGATCTTGGTTTCCCTCCTCCATTTCTTCCGCCGCTTCATCCTCGGATTCCTCCGCCTCGGTCCCCGCCTCGGCGGCGTCGGCTTCTTCGGCTTCTTCCTGGTCAAGGAGGGCGTCTATCTCCTCGTCGGCCAGCGAAGGTTCCTCGGATTTCACCTCCGGCGCCACATATTCGCTTTCCATAGGAGGCTCGGCCGCCTCCTCGATTTCCGCGGATTGGGTTTCAGGGCCGGAATGGGTTCCTGCCTCAAGGATTTCTGTGGATGGTTCAGCCGGGCCCGATCCTTCCGGAGCCGGAAGCGTCTCCTCCGAGCGAGCTTCGGGCTTCGGCCTCTTGAAGGGATTCGCGAGGAGAACGAGAAGGACGAGCATCCACGCCAGGGAAAGGCCGACGGGGAAGGCGACGGCGCCAGCCACGTCCGATCTCCGTAAGGTGGAGTAGAGGGCGGATAGCTTCATCTCCCCACCCAAGGGCGATGAGTATTGGGCCGTCCTTCCTTCGGGAGCCGAGAATCCCCCTGTGGCCTTCGGATCGTTGGGAAGGGCGAAGTAGGGCGAATCCGCCGGGACCTTCCACACCACAAGACCGGAGGAGTCCAGGATCTGCGCCGCCAAAAGGCGCTCCGATCCATTGTACAGCGCCACCAGGCGCTTCCTAAGGAGAACGTCGTAGAGGTCCTCGCGGCGCTGGAGGTTGAGAAGGCTGTTCCTCAGGATCGAGAATTCGGCGCTCGCAGCCCTCTCGCCCCGGGCTATGGCTCCCCGGGCGCCGGTTATAAAGGAGGCGGCGGTGGCGGCCAAGACGAGGACTGTCGCGATGGCGAATAGAAGTTGTGAAATTCTTTTCATGTGCCCTTCCTAATCCCTTCAATTATCGGCTGTTCGGTTTCCCATCTTGCCATCATTTTCAAGTCGCACGCCTTTAATTCCCGCGAATTCCCCCTATACTTTGTACAGGAGGAGAGGATGGAAGGATCCCACAGCAGAAGGATGCCCGCCCTTCCCCGAGGCTGGTATCCCGATTCCCGGGAAGAAGTTGAAAAAACCCTTGCTTCTTGGATCGAAGGGGAAGGAAGCGGGAGCGCCATCGCCGTCGTGTCTCCCCATGCGGGATGGAAGTACTCTGGCCGCCTGGCCGCCAAGGCATTGAGGGCCCTGCGCAGCTCCCAAACCGTTGCCGTGGTGGGCGGGCACCTGGGCTACGGGGATGTCATCCTCTGCGCCAGGGAGGAAGGCTTCTCCACCCCCGCGGGGATTATCGAAGCCGACAAGGAGCTCCTCGGCGCCTTGGAGTCGGAGCTGAAGGATTCGGGATTCGGGGGCATGCAGGCGGATTCAAGGCTCGACAACAGCGTCGAAGTCATCCTCCCCATGATTCCGGTCCTCCATCCCGTGGCAAAGATCCTTTGGCTGCGGTCCCCTCCTAGGGCGGCGGCCAAGGAACTTGGGGCCGCATTGGGCAGGGCCGCGGCGATGCTGGGCAGGACCGTGGGCTGCGTCGGCTCCACCGACCTCACCCATTACGGGCCGGCCTATGGGTTCACCCCCCATGGAACAGGCCCAAAGGCGAGGGAGTGGGCCAGGAACGTCAATGACAAGGGATTTGTATCCGCGTTATTGGCCATGAATTGCGAATCCGCCTTGGCCGCTGGGGTGAAGACCCAAGCCGCCTGCTCCCCCGGCGCGGCTGTTTCGGCTTTGAGCTTCGCCTTGGAGAGCGGCGCCACCGCCGCCAGGCTGATCGGCTACGCCAGCAGCCTGGATGTCGCCGATTCGCCCTCCTTCGTGGGCTACGCGGCCCTGGCCTTCGAAGCCTAGGCTGTGGCGCAGGCCTTGAACTTCCTGCCCCTGTCGAATTCATGGAGGAACATCCCGAAGGAGGTGCATCCCGGGGAGAAGAGCACCACCGATCCCGGCTCCGCCAGGCGGCGGGCTTCGGCCACCGCCGATTCCAGGTCCTGATAAGGCCCCGACCAGGACTGGCCTTGGGCGGCCAGGAGGGGCATGAGCTTGTCGGTTCCCGAGCCGGCCAGGAGCACGAGCCTCGAGGCCTTGGCGTACCGTGCGGCCACTGGAGAGAAGTCTATGTTCTTGTCCGTGCCCCCTGTTATGAGCACGATCGGTTCCGAAAAGCTCTCCAAGGCCGCGGCCGTGGCCTGGGGGATGGTGGAGGCCGAGTCGTTGTACCAGCGCACAGCTCCGGATTCGTGGAAGAATTCCAGCCTATGCTCGACTCCGGGGAAAAGGGCGAGCCCCCGCCCCGCGTCCTCCGGGGAGACCCCCAGGGAGAGGAGGGCCAGACCGGCGGCGAGGAGGTTTTTCCTCATGTGGTGCCCCGGGACCAGAAGGCGTGAAGGAAACAAACTACAAACGCTTGAATCCAGGCGGGCGAAGCCCTCGATGCCGCCGCCCTTTCCCTCCGCAAGCCAGCCTCCAGCCTTCCCGTGGGGCGCGTCGGAGTACCAGAGGACCTTGCCCTTCGTTTCCTCGGCGAAGCTTCTCCCCCAGGCCGAATCCAAGTCGCAGATGGTCACGTCCCCCTCATCCTGTCCTTGGTAGATGACTCTCTTGTCCGCCACATATTCTTCCATGGAAGCGTAGTAATTCATGTGGTCGGGCATTATGGCGGTCAGGATGGCAACCTTCGGCTTGAGCACCCCAAGGCCGCGCAAGTCCGCCAGCTGCCAGGAGGAAAGCTCGAGGACCACAGGGACGTCCCGGGAAGTCTCCTCCAGGAACGTCAGGGGGGAAACGGTGATGTTGCCGCCCAAGAGGGACCTGCGGCCTGAGGACAGCAGCCCGAAATGAAGGGCGCTGGCGGTGGAGGACTTGCCCTTGGAGCCCGTGACGGCGGCGAGGGGCGAGCTTGAGTAGCGGAGGAACACGGAGATGTCGGTTTCGATCTCCTTCGCCGCGGCCAGGAATGGCGAGGTCCTGCGGACCGCCGGGTTCTTGACCACCACATCGGCGCCGGAAAAGTCGGCCATTTCATGCCGTCCCAGGACGAACCGTATGTTCCGTCCTTCCAAGGCTTCTATGGAGGGGGCTAGGATCTTCTCGTCCCGGAGGTCCGTCACCGTCACCTTGGCGCCTCTGTCGCAGAAGAACCTCGCGGACGCCAGCCCGCCGCCATGGAGGCCAAGCCCCATGACTGTCACCTTCATCCCCGAAATGTCTTCTAACCTTGAGGGCATCGCGCGCATGGGGGGATTGTACCACGTCCCGGGGCTTTCGGTGAATCATCGAGGCTTTTGGCATTGACAAAGCGGAGACATTGTGCGATATTCCTACTATTCCCATAGGATATTAAGGAGTTACTCGCGGTGTTCCAGGTGCCAGCGAAAACACAGTACGCAATCCGAGCCCTGGTCCATCTTGCGAGAAACGGTCCGGACAGCGCGGCCCGCATCGCCGAGGCCCAGATGATCTCCCCCAAGTATCTGGAGGGCATCCTCGGCCAGCTAAAGCTCTCGGGCCTTGTAACCTCAGACCGTGGCAGGTCCGGAGGGTACAGGCTGGCCAGGGAGCCCGGGGAGATCGCCATGATCGAAGTCGTCAAGGCCACGGAAGGGGACATACGGCCCGTGGAATGCGTGGACAAGGCCTCGGCGTGCATCCTGGGCGACCTGTGCATGCCCAGGAAATTCTGGATAGGGCTGAAGGACGCGGTAAGCTCCTATCTCTCATCCGTAAGCCTGGCGGACCTCGCGGAGGATTCCGCCTTCCAGCCCGCCGCCGATCCCGCGGCCGCGCTCACCGAACGCCAAGGAGAAGAATGATGCCTCATCCTTTCATCTACATGGACTACAACGCCACGACTCCCCTGAGGGAGGAAGTCAAGACTTTGATGGTTGAGGCCCTGGACATCTATGCCAACGCCTCGAGCATGCACGAGGCGGGAAGGCGGGCAAGGGCGGAGATCGAGAAAGCCCGCGCCTCAGTGGCCGCCTTGGTCGGAGCCGCTGATCCCCGGACCATCTACTTCACCTCCGGGGGCTCGGAATCAAACAATACGGTGTTCATGACCATGTTCGACCTGGGCCGCAAGGGAGCCAGAAAAAAGATAATAACCACCGCAATCGAGCATCCCTGCGTCATGAACGCGGCCGCCTACCTGGCGGAGGAAGGCTTCCCCGTGGTCTACCTGCCCGTGGACTCACACGGCAAGGTCGACATGGAAGCCTATAGGCGGGAACTGGACTCCGGGACACTCCTCGTGTCCGTCATGGCGGCCAACAATGAGATCGGCACCCTCCAGGACATAGGGGAGATAGCCAGGCTCGCCAAGGCCGCGGGGGCCTATGCGCATACCGACGCGACCCAGGCCGTGGGCAAGGTGCCTCTCTCCGTGGAGAATCTCGGAGTGGACTATCTCACCCTTTCCTGCCACAAGATCTACGGACCCAAGGGTATCGGAGCCCTCTACGTAAGGAAAAAGGCGCCTGTAAAACCCCTTATCCGCGGAGGTCACCAGGAAGAGGGCGTGAGGGCGGGAACCTACAACAACCTTGGGATCCTGGGCTTCGGCAGGGCCGCGGAGCTTGCCTTGCACGACCTGGGAGAGTTCTCAGGCCGTGTTCTGGACTTGCGGAACCTCCTCAAGGATAGGATCCTGGCCACCATCCCCGATGTGAGGATCAACGGCCATCCCACGGACGTGCTGCCCAACACCCTGAACGTTTCCTTCCCCGGGGCTGAGGGGGAGGCGATCCTCCTTTCCCTGGATCTCGAAGGAGTGCAGGTATCCACCGGTTCGGCCTGCGCATCAGGCAGCCTCGAGCCTTCCCACGTGCTCATGGCCACGGGAGTGGGACCTGAGCTCGCCCATGGCTCCATAAGGTTTTCACTTGGCAGATACAGCACCGAAGCCGAAGTCCTCCGAGTGGCGGAGCTCCTCGGACCGATAATCAAGCGCCTAAGGCGCATGTCCACCGTCGCGTCCCGTCCAGCCTGAGGCCGAGCGGGAAGTCCCCAATAAAAGGAGAATGCTATGGATGCCTTCAAATGGCTGTATTCCGATATCGTTAAAGACCACTTCGTGAATCCCCGGAACGTCTACGATCCGGATGAGAAGTTCGAAGCAGACGCCGAGGGCATCGTGGGGAATATCAAGTGCGGCGACCAGATGCTCTTCATGCTCA